>CAZSOV010000529.1:0-2508 GCA_964608505.1 uncultured Verrucomicrobiota bacterium | reverse complement strand
ATCAAGGGCCGCAAGGAAAAGGCCATCAAGGAACAGGATTTCGAGGGCGCCGCCGCGATGCGCGACAAGGAAAAGCAGGCCAAGGAGAAGCTCGAAAGCGTCCTCGCCGCCTGGCGTGCCAATCGCGAGGAGAAACGCGTCAAGGTCGACGAGGACGAGGTCGTCCAGGTCGTCTCCAAGTGGACCGGGATCCCCCTGCGGCGCATGGAACAGTCCGAGGCCCAGAAGCTCCTCGACATGGAACAGGTCGTGGGCCGGATGGTCATCGGCCAGCACGAGGCGGTCTCGGCCCTGAGCCGGGCCCTCCGCCGCTCCCGCGCCGATCTGAAGGACCCCCGGCGGCCCATCGGCACGTTCATGCTGCTGGGACCCACCGGCGTGGGAAAGACGCTGCTCGCGAAGGCACTCGCCGAACACATGTTCGGCGACCCGAAGGCCCTCGTGCAGCTCGACATGTCCGAGTACATGGAGAAGTTCAGCGTCTCCCGCCTCGTCGGTTCCCCGCCCGGTTACGTGGGCTACGAGGAAGGCGGCCAGCTCACCGAGGCCGTCCGGCGCAAGCCCTACTGCGTCGTCCTCTTCGACGAGCTCGAAAAGGCCCATCCGGACGTCGCCAACATGCTCCTCCAGATCCTCGAGGAGGGTAAGCTCACCGACTCCCAGGGCCGTCAGGTCGACTTCCGCAACACCATCATCCTCCTCACCTCCAACGTCGGCGCCGAGACCATCAAGAAATCGTCGGTCATGGGCTTCGGTGCCGCGGGCGACGAGTTCAGCGCGAACTACGACCGCATGCGCGAGAAGCTCCAGGAGGAGTCCAAGCGCGTGTTTCGTCCCGAGTTCCTCAACCGCCTCGACGACGTCATCGTCTTCCGCTCCCTCACCAAGCCCGATCTGGTGCAGATCCTCGATCTCGAGATCGCCAAGGTCGTGGAGCGCGTGCAGAAGAAGAACCTCAAGCTCGTCCTCGACGACAAGGCCAAGGATCACCTCGTCGAAAAGGGCTTCGATCCCCAGTACGGCGCGCGTCCGATGCGCCGCGCCGTGGAACGCTATCTCGAGGACCCGTTGGCGGAGGAAATCCTCAAGGGTACCCTCGTCGACGGCGAACCGGTCGAAGTCACCGTGGCCGACGGCAAGATGATCTTCCGCCAGAAGACCTCGACCCCGTCCGACGTCCAGCCCGCCGGCGCCGCCTGAGCCGGGCCTCCCCGGCCCCGCCCCGCCTCCATCCAGGGCGTTCCCGCGCGTCGCGGGCGCCCTCGCCGTGTTTTCCTGTAACGACACGGAACGACTCCTGCCCAAAAGCCGTTCGCGCGGCACGGGCCGCCGGAACGCGGCGCCCTTTTTCTGTCCGGTCCGGCGACCCGGCGCCGTCTATGGGGTGGTTCTCGATGAATGACCAGGAACTGCTCGCACGGTACGTTTCGGAGGGCTCGGACGAGGCTTTCGCCGAATTGGTGCGCCGCCACCTGGGTTGGGTTTATTCCGCCGCGCTCCGGCAGGTGCGCGACCGGGGCCTCGCGGAGGACGTGGCTCAGTTGGTCTTCATTCACCTCGCCCGCCACGCCCCCCGGCTTTCCTCCCTCGCGGTCCTCGCGGGATGGCTCCATCGGGACACCCGCTTCACGGCGCTCGACGTCCTGCGCTCCGACCTCCGCCGCCGCCATCGCGAGGCCTCTTCCGCCGCCATGAATGAGGCCATGGCCGAGACCTCGGTGGAATGGGAACGAATGCGCCCCCTCGTCGATGAAGCGCTGGATCGACTGCCCGCCGACGACCGCCATGCGCTGTTGCTCCGATTCTTCGAGCAACGGGATCTGGCCGCCGTGGGCGCGGCGCTGGGCACGACCGCCGAGGCCGCCCGCAAGCGGGTGGATCGCGCCTTGGAACGTCTGCGCCGACAGCTCGCACGACGCGGCATCTCCTCCGCCGGCGCCGCGCTGGCCTCGGCCCTCTCGGCGCATGCGGTCGAGTCGATGCCTGCCGCCTGGGCCGCCACCGTGGCGTCCTCCGCCGCGGGCCTCGCGCTCTCCGGGGCCCCCCTCGCCAGCACCGGTTGGGTGCCCATGCTCGGTTTTATGGCCCATATCAAGACGACGACGGGAATCCTCGCGCTGGCCGTGGGCCTCGGGGTCCCCTGGCTCCGGATCGACGACGCCTTGAACCAGACGCGCAGCGAAAGCGTGCGCCTTCGCCAACGCGCGGCCCGCACGGAGACGCCGGGCGTTGGTCGCACGCCGGACATCCCTTCACCTGCCGATCCGGATCGCGACCGCGACCGCCGCGATTTGGAGCGGTTGCGGCACGAAGTCCCCGCCCTCCGGGCCAGGCTGGCGGAGGTCCGAAACAGGGCTGCGGTGGCCGCGGCCGCGAATTCCGCACCGGATCGTCCCCGCAACGGCACCCTGCCGCCGGGGTCGATTCCACTTCGCGCCGCCTCCGACGCGGGACAGGCCACGCCCGAAGCCCTGCTCCAATCCCACATGGCCGCTCTGTTGTCGGGCG
>CAZSOV010000528.1:0-2512 GCA_964608505.1 uncultured Verrucomicrobiota bacterium | reverse complement strand
ACCACCAGCACCACCGCCTCGAGCAGCGTATGCACGATTCCTTCGATGGAGGCGCTCACCGCCGGAGTCGTGTCGTACGTGATCGCGTACTCCACGTCGTCCGGTAGAAATCCCTTGAGCTCCTCCAGCGCGGCGTAGACCCCGTTGGCCGTGGCGATCTGATTCGCCCCCGGCAGCAGGTAAAGCAGGAGGACGCTCGACGGTTTGCCGTCGAGCCGTCCGAACGACTTGTAGAACTCGCCGCCCAGTTCCACCCGGGCCACGTCCCTCACCCGCACCTGCCGTCCGTCGTCCGCGGCGTGCACGACGATCCCGCCGAATTCCTCCGGCGCACTGAACTTGCCCGGGGCCCGGACCGTGTAGGTGAACTGCTGGTCGGCCCGGGAAGGGGCGGCCCCGACCTGGCCGGCGGGAGCCTGGATGTTCTGCTGCCGGATGGCCCCGATCACGTCCGCGGGGGTGAGCCCGAAGCCGGCGAGCTTGTCGGGTTGCAGCCAGACGCGCATGCCGTACTCCGCCCCGCCGGCGAGGTCCACCTGCGAGACCCCCGGGACGCGCAGCAGGGCATCCTTCACGTTCAGGACGGAGTAGTTGTTGAGGAACAGCTCGTCGTAGGTGCCCTTCGGCGAGAACAGGGACACCACCATGAGGATGGACGGATTGACCTTCTTCACCGTGACGCCCTGCTGGACCACCTCCTGAGGCAGGCGGGCCGTGGCCTGCGAGACCCGGTTCTGCGCGAGCGTGTTCGCCACGTCGCGATCCGTGCCGACCCGGAAGGTGACGCTCAATTGCATCCGACCGTCGCTCGAGTTGAGCGACTTCAGGTACAGCATGTTGTCCACGCCGTTGAGCTGCTGCTCGAGGGGCGTGGCCACCGACTGCTCCACCACCTCCGCGGCGGCGCCGGGATACGTGGCCATGATCTGCACGTTCGGCGGGGCCAGCTGCGGATACTGCTCCACCGGCAGCCGAAGCAGCGCCGCCGTGCCGACCAGCACGATCAGGATCGAAATGACCATGGCCACGATGGGCCGTCCGATGAAGAACGTCGCCATGGCCTAGTGCGAGGAGGTCGGGACGCTCGACGCCTCTGCCAGAAGATTCGTGAACCTCGGCGCGATGCGCGCGTCGTGCCGCAGCCTCTGGATGCCATCGACCACCACCTTCTCGCCCGCCTGCAACCCCTCCGCGACCACGTAGAAGGTCCCGACCCGCGGACCCGGCGTGATCTTCCGGAACTCCGCCTTCTGGTCCGGATCCGCGACGAACACCGAATACGTCGCCTGCAGCTCCGTCACCGCACGCTGCGGTACCAGCACGGCATTCGTGATGACCGCGAGCGGGAATCGCACGCGTCCGAACTGCCCCGGACGCACGAGCCGCGCGGGATTCGGAAAGCTCACCTCCAACAGCAGCGTGCCCGTCTGCGCATCCACCTGCCGGTCGGCAAACGTCACGTCGCCGCGGTGCTCGTGAACCGTGCCGTCGGACAGGATCAACTCGAAGAGCCCGTTCGTGGAGCGGCGTCCGGACTCGCCGTCGCCCGTCCGGCGTTTCCAGGCCAGATACTGCTGCTCGCTCGCGCTGAAACGCACCGAGATGGGATCGATGGCCGACACCGTCGTCAGCAGCGTGCCCGCGCCGCGTCCGACCAGGTTGCCCGCCTTCACCTCGGTCTTGCCTACCAGGCCGTCCAGCGGCGAGCGGATCCGCGTGTAATCCAGCTGGATCCGGGCCGAGTCCACCCCGGCCACCGCGGACTGGCAGGCGGCCGCGGCAGCCCGTTCGGCCGAGATGGAGTCCTCGTATTGCTGGCGCGAAATCGCGTTCCTCAGCCAGAGGGGCCCGAGGCGGTTGGTGTCCCGGCGCGATTTGTCCCACTGCGCCTGGGCCTGGGCCAGCGCACCCTCCGCCTGGGCCAACGCCGCCTGAAACGGACGATCATCGATCGTGTACAAGGGAGCATTGCTCGCCACCCGCGTGCCTTCCTGGAAATGGACGGCTTCCAGGAACCCCTCCACCCGGGCGCGAATCTCGACGTCCCGGGAACCCAGCGTCTGGCCGATGTACTCGACGTAAATCGGCTGATCGCGCACCACGACCTCCGCCGCCACCACCGGAACCGGCGGGGGCGGTCCCGCCGTCGGCGGAACCTTCGTGCAACCCATTCCCATTCCCATCCACGCCAGGACCATGGCCAAACCACCGCCCCGCACCCTTATACATGCTACCGAACAACACATGAACGCGGTGCGCATTACGGCCCCACCCCCACCCCCGGCAAGCCCAATCTCCCACCATTTCATTTCCCGGACTTTTCTATTGCATCGATACCGCGCCGCGGCACTCTCGGGGGCATGCCGACCGGTCGTTTGCTCGCCCCACCCGATCATCCCGCCGCCGTCTATCACTGCGTCTCCCGCGTCGTGGATCGCCGCTTCATCTTCGGCGCCCCCGAGAAGGAGCACTTCGTCCAACTGCTCCGCGAGGCCGAGGAGTTCTGCGAGGT
>CAZSOV010000527.1:0-2513 GCA_964608505.1 uncultured Verrucomicrobiota bacterium | reverse complement strand
GGAGTGGCTATACGGTGGGCGAGCCCGCGCCGCGCGGGCGCTGCCACCGGAACCAACCCGCAATACGAAACCCGCCCCGGAGGGGGCGGGGATACGACCCCTCCACCCTTGCCGCGACGACGCCTGGGAGGATCGCCGGACCACGGATCACGGTTCCCGCGCCCCTGCCGGGGCGCCTCGGACGTGGGCTGGGGGAACCGGCGGCCGCGGCCACGCCGCGTGGCCTTGCCGCCGGCTACCTTCCGATGTCCCTCCGGGACCCAATCGATCCCGCTCCCAGCACCGAAGCCGGCTGCAGGACGACTTCCCTTGAACTCGTCCGGAGGCGAAATGGCCCCGGCGACTCGGTGTTTCCTCGCAGGCCGGGTAACCACACGAGCGCCATGAGCGCTCCGCCCCGGTTCCGCCTACGTCCTTCTCTCCGGGCTGGTTCCACCCACGGTGTCGTTGCCGGTTCCGCTTCGCTCCACGGCAACACGCCCTCTCCTGTTGGACCCTAGTGTGCAGTGATCGTGCCCACTTCATAAGTGAACGCTCCAAAGCCAAAACAGATGCTGCGCGACACGGTCCATGTTTGATCGCCACTCCGACGGACATCCAAGGTTGTACCGAACGCATACCCAGCTGGATTCCACGAATGCGCACCCTGAACCATGAACCCCGCTACGGTAACACTCGTTAGCTTCCGGCCCGCGAGACCAGCAGGCAGTCGCGGATCGGTTCCGTCGAAGTGCCCAGGGGTGTTTGCATCCAGCATGGATTGCTGCCAGGCAACAAGATCTCGAGCCGTGGCCAGACTCTTGGATCTACAACCGCCGACGGCATATGCAGTGGCGAGCAGCACTCCGAAAGTCGCTGCTGCAACCATGACGACGCGCTTGGGATTCGTTGCGTTCATTTGCCTCGGTCCAACGGCAGAGGTATGGGGCTGCGACGCCGGGCCGCGACGTGCAACTCCGCAGCCGGCACGACCCCCGCGTCGGGAGCACCATTGGGCAGCGCATCATGGGGTGACTCGGTGCAGGTCGCACTCATGGGAAATCGCGCGTCACCGCAATGGACAAGACTCAATGGATGGTTCGGCCAGCTGCTACATGAGGCCGTTGCCAATCGCGCCGAGCACCGTGCTGGGCCCCTCATGCCGAAGCTTCTTCAGTTCCGCGTCCAAGTATCCACGCGAGCCCAGTGCACCGGCAGCCCCTATGGAAACCGCCGCCAATCCGCTGGGAACCGAGATCCACATCGGGGCCGCTGCGAGGTCGCAGGCGAATGCCACAGCGCCGATCAGGAATCCAATGCTGACAAACACTGCCCGCTTCCATGGGGCAACGGTCTGTATCCGAAGGCGCAGCAGCTCCTGCTCGGACAATGGGCGTCCCACTTTCTTGCTCCTGCGCGCGGCGAGGCGTATGGCTTGGCGAGATGGAGCGTCGGCGGTCATGGGGTTTCGTCCGAACGATCCCGCTCGCCGATGGTTGCCCCTCGGTGGCTTCCAAATTGCCGCGCGACGTCGCGGGGCCGCCATTCGGTGGAGCGCATGGTCGGCTGTCGTGTTTGACGGACTACAGGAATGAGGTGGTCACGCATGAAACGATGCTCGGCACTCCTGATGGCAGCTATCGTCATCGAGGGAGCCTGACAGACTACGACTTCCTCGGTGGCCGTGTCCCCGCTGTAAGTGTGAACGAGGATGAACCCGGCCTGATTTTCCCCAAGCAACTCATCCAGCACCTCCGGGACGTCGGCGCGCAAACCGATCAAATCCGGTGTCGCCTTCGCGTGCTTCACGAGCTCGCAAGAGCAACCACTCGAGGTGAGCAGCCACTGCTTTTGGCCCGGCGGCAGGTGTGCCTGAATCGAGGAATTGGAGGATTCAGAAAGGTCGAAGCCCCTCCGTCTCCATCTGGACAACCTGGGTTCGGAACCCATGGGCACAATGATGGTCAGGAAGTCACACATGGCCGAGCAGCCGAACGCAACTGCTCTGCCACGCCGGGCCAAGGGGCGCAACCTGGAAACCGGCGCGGGGCCGGGGTTGGCGGCACTGCATGGTTGAACCAATCCCGGCGCGGCGACGCGGCGGGTGACACGGGAAGCCATGCCGGGCGTTGGCCTCGCTCGGGTGACCGCATGGGGGAGCGTATGGGCTGGGCGGCGCATGAAAAGTGCCAATCCATACCTGATCCATCCCAGGCACCTCCGCCATGCCCACGCCCTGCGACGCGCCCAGTCCCGCGTTTCGACGCCCACACCCAAGCCCGGGCCGGTGCCCGCCGTCGCCACGCTCCGGACGACGCCCCGCAACGTCGTCCATCCCGTCGATTACCGGCACCCCTACGAGTCCATGGGCCGATTCGCCAAGGGGCGGTTCCTCGACTTTTCCACGGGTGCGGATACCACGTGCCGGGGCCCGGCGTCCCGTGCGTCCGCCCGGCTTCCAGGGCAGACGCATCAAAACCCCAGAAGTTTGAGGAGATAGGAGTGGTCCCAGCCCGCGTTGAGCTGTTTTCCGC
>CAZSOV010000526.1:0-2537 GCA_964608505.1 uncultured Verrucomicrobiota bacterium | reverse complement strand
GAACGAACCGGGAATGACCTTGCCGTCCTCGCCCAGCTTGGGGGCATGGAAGACGATGTCGTAGGTCTGCCATTCGCCGGGTTTCTTCGAGGCGTTCACGAGGGGCGCGGCGTTGCCATAGAACGAGCCTGCCTGACCGTCCGGGTAGGTCGGATTCTCGTACGAATCGAGGACCTGGATCTCGTAGCGCCCCTGGAAGTACACCCCGCTGTTCCCGCGGCCCTGGTCCTTGCCCGTCACCACCGCCGGCGACGCCCATTCGAGGTGCAATTGGATGTCGCCGAACGCCTCCTTCGTGGAGATCCCGCCGCCCTGCACCAACGCATGACCATCCTCCACCTTCCATCGCGCGGGCGCACCCTTGTCGCCGGTCCACTGCGACAAATCCTTGCCGTCGAACAGGACCACGGCATCCGCCGGCGGCGGCGCGCCATGGCTGAACGTCGCGCCCGGCGTGACGACCGGCGGCGCGTCCGCGCCGAACGCACCGGAGACCGCATGCCAACCGAGCCATACCGCTCCCGCCAGGCCGCAGGCGCGCGCGAACGTTCCGGTCGGGTTTGCTTTGTGGAGTTTCTTCATGGGAATCGGGGGTGGATGGGATGAATGAAGGTTGGAATGAATGAATCGGGACCGGCGCGAAAAATGAGGTCCCATGCCGCGGGCGGCCATCCAAATCTTGCCATGGCCTGCGCCGCGGGTTGACGGCCCTCGATCCCGCGGCATTCTGTCGCCACCCTATGATCGATCGTCGCTCCGCCCTCAAGACCGCCGCCCTTGCCCCCGTCGCCGTTCCGGCGCTCCTCGCGGCGGCAGCGCAACCCGCGGCCACTCCCCCCGCCCCCGAAGGCCCCCATCGCCTCGGACCGCTCCCCTACGGATACGACGCTCTCGAGCCCTTCATCGACGCGAAGACGATGGAGATCCATCACGGACGCCATCACGCGACGTATGTGATGTCCCTCAACAAGGCCATCGCCGGGCATGCCGATCTCGCGGAGAAATCGCCCCGCGAACTCATCGCCAAGCTCGGCGCGCTGCCGGAAGCCATCCGGGGCGCCGTCCGCAATCACGGGGGCGGGCATGTCAACCACTCCCTGTTCTGGCAGATCCTCCGGCGCAACGCGGGCATGACCCCCTCCGGTCCCCTCATGGAAGCTCTCGTCCGGCGCTTCGGTACGTTCGACGGCTTCAAGTCGGAGTTCACCAAGGCTTCGATGTCCGTCTTCGGTTCCGGGTGGGCCTGGCTCAGCATGGATGCCTCCGGCGAAATCGGCATCGAGATCACGCCAAACCAGGACAGCCCCTACATGGCGGGGCGCACGCCCCTGCTCGGCATCGACCTTTGGGAGCACGCGTATTACCTCAAGTACCAGAACAAGCGCCTTGACTACGTCACCGCGTTCTTCCAGGTGATCCACTGGGATCGCGTCGCCGAGCGGTTCGCCAAACCCGACGCCGCCTGACCGGACCGCGGATGGCCGGCGGGCGAGTTCCCCAATTCCCGCCCGGGATGACCAAAGGCGCGGAAGGAAAAGGGATGAAGAGAATGCCGTGCCACGTCGAACTGGCGCATCCCGGCTTTCGTGGTGACCTCCGCACCTCCCCGTGCCCGGGGCTCCGTGGCGAATTCCGTCCCGTCAGTCCGCGCTGCGCGGGGAATCGGAAGGTTCCTGCCGCCTTGCGGGGACTCCGGGGCTCGGGGTTAACCTTCGCCCATGACGTTCCGGTCCGGTGATCGCCCATCCTCCCTGCTGCCCCGGCGGGCCGCCCTCTTGATTCTTGGTTCCCTGCTGGCCTGGGCCGGGTGCTCCACCCCACCCAAGGAGCGCATGCCCGCCCGCTATTTCCAGGGGCACACCCGCGTCGCCTGCATCGGCGACAGCATCACCGCCGGCGCCGGACTCGCGAATCCCGCGAACGAGGCTTATCCCGCCGTCCTGGCCCGCCTGCTCGGTCCGGCCTACGAGGTCCGCAACTTCGGCGTCAGCGGGTCCACCTTGAGCCGCGACGGGGACCATGCCTACTTCGACCTGGCGCAATTCCAGGAAGCCCGCGAATGGCTGCCCGAGGTGGTGGTCATCGCGCTCGGAACCAACGATTCCAAACCGCAGAATTGGCGCTACCAGGCCACCTTCGAACGCGACCTGTACACCATGGTCCGCTCCTTCATGACCCTGCCCAGCCAGCCCGTGGTCTACGTCTGTACCCCGCCGCCCGTCTTCAAGGACCTCGGGGGCATCCGGGCCGAGATCGTGGCGAAGCAGATCAGTCCCATCATCCGCCTCGCCGCCGCCCGTCAGGGTTGGCCCACCATCGATCTCCAGCGTGCCCTCCTGCGGGACGGCGAACTCTACCCCGATGGCGTCCATCCGGACGCCGATGGCGCCCTCAGCATCGCGAACCAGGTCGAGGCCGCCCTCCGGGGACGCTGAGCCTGCGGACCGCGTCTCGCCGCCGCGTGAGGGCACGCGGCCCACACATGTGGCGGCGTCCCTTGTAGGCCGGGTCCCCCGACCCGGCGCCGTTGGGTGCGC
>CAZSOV010000525.1:0-2548 GCA_964608505.1 uncultured Verrucomicrobiota bacterium | reverse complement strand
CGGTTCGATCCCGTGGAGAAGAAGGGCATCGGGTCCTTCTTTTTAGCCCTCTGGGCCACAACTACCGGGTGGGGGCCTGCGGGGCGGTTGCTTCACACCAACTTGGTAGCCCTTCAAAAGTCAAAAAAGACGGTTCAGATTGGCAAAGATCTTCTCGGCGCTCGCTAGCAGCTCTGGGGGAACCGACGGGGCCCTGTTATGCAGATCTAGAACAATGTGCTGAATTATGGAGAGCTTGTCGAAAGATCCATGGCCCGCCCTGACTCTCTCCCTGCAACGATCAACTACACTCGGCATCCGAGCGCGTTCCTCAGGTGTGAAAGCGAGGTTGACCGCAGGATGATCCTTAGTGACTGCAGCGACGTAGTAACTCTCGGGAATAATGTCCTCCAGTTCCTCCACGTGGCTATCGCACAAGAGAGTATCGTAGCTTGCAATTCGGCCTTTCTCAGGCCCGATCATCCTTCGAAGCTTCTCAAGCTTCACTTTCGCATCCTTCCCAGCACTGTCAGAATCAGGGATAGCGACAAACGTAATCCCATGGCTCGATAGCAAAGCGGCGAATGGCGCAAAATTTGAGGCCCCACCGATTGGGATCAGAATCACATCCTGACGCAACCGCTTCTCGGCCGGCAACGCAGAGTTCAAAGCAGAGAGCAACATGTAATCAGTCGGCCCCTCCACGACTACTTGCTTCTTTCCAATGAAAAGACTCTGGCAGACGGAGTAGCCCAGTGCAGCCTGAAGCGGAAACAAGGAATCGTTGTCCTTCGGCCAGACGTCGTCGGATACCTTGGTTCCAGCCATTGTTTCGTATACAGCCCGCGCTCGTTCGAGATGATCTCCATCAACGAGAAATGGGCTATGAGTGCTATAAAGCACTTGGTTTCCCTCCTCCACCAGCTTATCGAAAAAGGAGATGAGCTTTGCTTGAGCGGTACCATGAAGATGCAACCCAGGTTCATCGAGGAGGAGAATACAATTCTTGTGCTGCTCACCCGCCTCGGTCAAGAAAAGGAGGTAGAATGAAAAGAAGTACTGGAAGCCTTGGCTGCGTTGGTCGAATTCGACTTTAGATTCATTTTGATCATCACTGATCCAGATGCGGAAATAGTCGCCATTGAACTGGTAGTGAAACCGATGTCTCCGTTGCAGCCACCAATTGGAAAATTTCTCGGTCATCCTCATCTCCGCTGAGTTTGCCCGAATGTTCAGTTCGTCAATCTGCCTTTGAATGGAGGCATCAGCAGTCGGGTTCTGCCCGCGGGTGTGGACTCCTAAACCGTGAAGCTCCTTGATCTCGGCGTTCACATGCTTGAACACCGCTGCTTGCACCCGTACTTCCGGCACCTTGTGTTTTGCACCGAGGAGGCGGATAAACTCAGGCAGATAAATGTCAGCTCGCAATCTATCGTAATCATCAAAATACAGAAACGACGGCATGTGGTCGACGACCCACTGCTCTCCAGTCGCTACGTTGTCCTGATGATCGAGTGCCTCAACAACAGAATTCAGCTTATTAATGTGCGGCTGAAGCGGCGTGCGGCTCCATTCGTCCTGGCTATTCGCTAAGAGCACGTCGCGAGCACCCTTTGCCCGAGCCAAGTTCGGTGCAGTGGGCGTGGCTAACTCGCCTTGAAGGTGTTGCTTCACGGCGTTCCGAGCCGTGGTCCATTGCGCTTTCGCCTGCTGCTGTTGGTCCGGGGTCCAAGCATCCGGCAGCTTCGGGAGAATACCTTCGATCGCATTGATGACGTCTTTAACGTCGCTTACCCATGCAGCGTGGTTAACGGGACTGACATTGGGACTTGGCGAAAAATCGACCGCGTATTTTCCAGAGTAGCGGCGAGTGACTGAGACTTCCTTAACAGCGAGAAGGAGAGGCGTGATCCTTTGAAGTTCTGTTGTTTCGCTGGATTCCAAAACGAATGTCGCTGTGGCAACATCCCAGTCACACTTCTTGAATTCATCAGTGTAACGCCCACGAGGGAACTCTTTCAATCCATCGTAACCGGCGCCGTCTGTCGGCTTCAGCTTGGAAAGGGCACGCAGAATGCTGGACTTTCCCGCCTCATTTTTTCCGACAAACGCAGTAACGTTATGGCAAGTTATTATGCCACTGTCCTGAATCGTCTTGTAGTTCTGAATCCGGAATGTCGCGAGTTTCATAAACCTTGGACGTCGATCTCGGGCGGCGCTGACGGCATTGACTGCAACTTGAAAGGGACTGCTTGGTCGATACTCCGAGCGGCTGCCGCTTCTCCTGTCATGGGTAGATCAGAGACAAGCGCCTCGACCATCCACGCCGGGGTAAAGACCTCCCCATGGTCGGCGACACGTTGTTTGGATTTGACCAAGCGCATCTGTTCACAAGGTGGCGGCACAAAAGGAGCACACGAGAATTCGATGCGCCATCGTCAATCCGTGCGGCGTATCGACGACAGGTTAAATCCTTGACGTCCCTCCCGCACGACAAATCCGTGGTGGCGAGGGGACGGTGGAGGGCATTATTTCGGGGCTTCTGGAGGGTTGGAAGGTAACCCTGCCT
>CAZSOV010000524.1:0-2556 GCA_964608505.1 uncultured Verrucomicrobiota bacterium | reverse complement strand
GTTCTGCGTCCAGCCATTCTTGGACTGAATTGTACTTCAGGTGAGGCCGATGTGAGAAGATGCCCATGCCTGTATCGCGTTCCACCGATTACGATTTCATCCCTCGCGGAAGCCCAGGCCGCTTTTCCATTCCCCCATGAATCACCTTCAACACCCGTTTCCGCTCCTCGTCCGTGAGCGCCAGGCGCGGCGTGCGCACCCACTCGGCGCCCAGCCCGCATTCCTGCACCGCCAGCTTGATGTACTGGACGAACTTGGGATGGGTATCGAGGTGGAGCAACGGAGTGAACCAACGGTAGATCTCCACGGCCTTGTCCCATTCGCCCCGCCGCGTCAATTCCCAGAAATACTGGTTCTCCGTCGGAAACGCGATGCCCGTGCCCGCCACCCAACCATCGATGCCCAGGATCGCGCTTTCCAGCGCCAGGTCGTCGACGCCCGTAAACAGTGCATACCGGTCCCCCACCACGTTGTGCAGGTCCGTGATCCGTCGCGGGTTTCCCGAGCTCTCCTTGAGCGCCACGAAGTTCTCTTGATCCGCCAATTCCGCGAACAGCTCGGGGGTGAGGTCGTGCCCGTAGCTGATCGGATTGTTGTAGATCATGATCGGCAACCCGGTCGCCCGCGCCACGGTGCGAAAGTGATGCAGCGACTCCCGCGAGTCCGGCGACTTGTAGATCATGGGCGGCATCAGCATGAAGCCATCGACGCCCAGCGTTTCGCCGTCCTGCACATACCGCACCGCCTCGCCCACGCTCGATTCCGCGACCCCGCTGAGCACGGGCACACGCCCGTTCGCCGCCTCGATGGCCGCCGCGAGCACGTCGCGCTTCTCCTCCGACGTCAGCGACTGGTTCTCGCCCAGCGATCCCAGGAAGATCAACCCGGTGACACCGCTCTCGATCAGCGCTTCCGCATGCGCCGCGGTCGCCGCGAGATCCAGCGCGCCGTCCTTGTGCAGTTGCGTGGTGATGGCGGGAAAGACGCCGGACCAGAATGGCTTCATGCGGGCCCCAGCCTCGCAGCCCGGCCCGGCCCGGTCGAGATCTCAGCGTCCCCATACGGGGCGGAGCGTGCATCCCCCGTCCGTGGACGCACCCCGGTCCCGGATTCCCTCCGGTTGCCTAACCGAACACGTCCTTCCGCAGATCGCGGAGGGTGAATAACTCGCCCCCCTCCACTCCCTTCATTCTCCGCGCCCCATCCCTCCGCTTCCTCCCGAATTTCTCCCGGTGCTGCCGGAAGATTCCCTCCACGAACTCCCGACTCCCCAACGCCGCCCCGTCGCAGAAGTACCGCACCCGACACCGCACGAATTCCCCCAACGGCACTCGCCCCTGCGCCGCCAGCACCTCCGCCACCGCCGTCGCCCGCACCGCGCCGCGCACCGGGCGACCATCCGATCCCGTCCCCTGGCGTCGTTCGTCCCCCTCCCGGTACAACCAGCTCCGGTACACTTCCAACGACCGGCTCACGCTCTCCTCCCGCCCCCGTTGCAGCGCCGTCACCAACGTCTGGATCCCCAGCCGCGACCCCCGCCTTCCCGCCATCGCCTCCCCGTACCCGCTCCAACGGTAATCCTTGGGGTCCTGTACGATACCCGCCCGCACCGGGTTCAGGTCGATGTAGGCCGCCATCGTCGTCAACGCCTGCCCCGCCCCCTCGACCAGCACGCTCTTGAACCGGTCCTCCCACAGCGTGCCTTTGCGGCCCGTCCGCACGTTGTACCACAAGGTGAACCGTTGCTTGAGCACCCGGATGAACTCGCTCACGTCCCACATCCGGGCGTGGAAGGTGGCCAGGTACTTGGCCTCCCCCTCGGCATCGCGTGCTTGGCGGTACATCTCGAACCGTTGCCGGACCAGCCCCACGTTCTGATGGCCCGAGAGACTGGCCAGCTTCACCAAGACCTGCTCCGCGGAAGGGCGCTGCTCCGGCGGAGGCCGGCTCGGGACCTCGACCAGGAGATGGAAGTGATTGGACATCAGGCAGTAGGTGAGGACGCGAACCTCGCAGAACTCGGCGCATTCGCGGAGCAGTCGGACGAAGTGCTCCTTCTCGGCGGGTTCGAAGATGAAGCGGCGATCCACGATGCGGGAGACGCAGTGGTAGTAAGCCAGGGGCAGGTCCGGGGGTGCCTTGAGCCGGGGACGCGGCATGGATCGAGGGTGACCGACAGCGGCCCGCGCTGCAATCTTATAAACCGCGGGATATACTGTGGAACCGAAGTTTGGCTTTGCCCCGCATCCGCCGACGCTATCCTGCGCGCCCCAATGAGCGCCGCCGTTGCGATCCCGAGTCCGGTCTCCCTGCCTGACGCCCAGGGCCATTTCGGTCCCTATGGCGGGCGGTACGTGCCGGAGACGCTGATGCACCCGCTTCTGGAGCTCGAGGCGGAGTACTTCAGGAGCCAGCAGGACCCGGCGTTTCAGCGCGAACTCGACTATTACCTGCGGGAGTTCGTGGGGCGCCCGACGCCGCTGTACTTCGCCGAACGCCTGACGCGGGAGCTGGGCGGCGCGAAGATCTATCTGAAGCGCGAGGACCTCCTCCACA
>CAZSOV010000523.1:0-2567 GCA_964608505.1 uncultured Verrucomicrobiota bacterium | reverse complement strand
CAGTTCGCCGAAGTCTGGATGCGGGTCGAACCGCTCCCCCGCAACAGCGGCGTGCAGTTCAACGAGTCCCTGACCGGGCAGAATGTCGACCGGGTGTACGTCCCCTCGGTGGAGAAGGGCGTCCATGCCGCGGCGGTGGAAGGCATCCTCGCGGGCTATCCCGTCGTGGACACCAAGATCGACTTCTACGACGGCAAGACGCACCCGGTGGATTCGAAGGACATCGCGTTCCAGATCGCGGGGAAGGAAGGGTTCAAGGAGGCGTTCCGCGCCGCGCGTCCCTGCCTGCTGGAACCGATCTTCAACGTCGAGGTCCACGTTCCGGACGATTTCATGGGCAACGTGCTCGGCGATCTCTCGAGCCGCCGGGGGCGCATCCAGGGCATGGACACCGAGGACGGCTATCAGGTGATCAAGGCCCAGGTTCCCCAAAGCGAACTCCATCTATACTCGGCGGCCCTGCGTTCCCTGACCGGGGGGCGCGGTTATCATACCGAGGAACTCAGCCACTACGACTACCTCCCTGCGGAGCAGGAAACCAAGGTCATCGCCGACGCCAAGAAGCACCACGAGGACGAGAAGCACGGGCACGCCTGAGCCGTCCTCCGGGGCGGTATCGGACGATGGGCAAAGTCCGGTGTGGAATCCCGAGGTGGGGCCGGCGACGGACGAGTCGCCGGCTTCTGCTCGACGTTCGTTCGCCTTGATTACCCCGCGACTCGGCCCGCCGTCGCGCGGGCGCTATGGCGGGGAGCCGGTCGCCGGCCGAGGCGACGCCGAGGCCCGGGATCGGGATCGGGATCGGGATCGGGTTTGGCCGCGTGTTACGCTGCCGCGCCGCGCTCCCGCCGCGGCTCCCTCCGGGACCTCATCCCAGCGTCAATCCGCCCAGCGGGCCGCGGGCGGGGGGCAGCACGGCCGGCACCGGGTTCAAGACGCGCTTCAGGTAGTCCACGGCGTCGGGGACGCTCTGGACGGACCGCGGGAGGGTGGCCCCGGCGGCGTTCGGGTGGCCGCCGCCCTGGAGTTTCTGGGCCAGCGGCAGGGCTTCGCCGTTGCGGCTTCGCAGGCTGACGACCATCCCGCTGTTGGCCTTGCGGTGAAGGGTCAAAAGCGTGGCGTGCCGGCACTCCGGCGCCGCCAGCAGTTGGTGGACGATGAGATTGGCATTCCCGACGACGACCTCCACGCAACCGACGGCGGGGGATAATTCCACGACCCGCGGCTGGCTCCACGCGAAGCCCAACGGGTCCTCGACGCGACGCTTGACGCGGATGACCTCGAGCAAGGGGTGATCGATCAGCCTTTCGATCCGGCCCTCGAGCAGGCGGCTCAGATTCCAGAAGGAGTAGGTCTTCACCAGCGAGGCATAGTCCTGGGCGAGATCGAACTCGGGATGTTCCTCGCGAAACAGGTCGCCGATGTCGGTCAATTCGACCAGACGATCCAGGTCGGGCGAACTCAGGCCGTGTTCCCGGCACAACTCGTAACAGAGGTGGGCGGCGCACCGTTCCGATCGATGGACGAGGCGCGCGCGTTGGGGCTTGGTCTCCGTCGGATGATGATCCACGACCACCCAGCTCGTCTGGTCGAGCCGGGGTTCGAAACTGAAGTCGGTGACCCACGCCGACTTTTCCTTGAGCGGGCGCTGCTTCCAGGCCTGCGTGTTCCACGCTTCCAGCCGGATCTCGGCATCGAACAACCGGCGGGCCAGATCCTTCAGGAGATGTCCGGCGACGAAGCCATCGAGGTCGCTTTCGTGGGTCAGGATGACGTCCGGACGCGGCAGGTCATGCATGTCCCCGGCAGTCTAGGGGGACGCCCGCCGGATGGCGAATGGGGAATGGTGCCCTGCCCGGGCCCCGGGCCGGCCCCTGGCTGCCATCGTGGGAGGCGGGCCGAATCCGGTCCGCGCACCGGGACCGGATCAAGGGGCGGGAGTTGCCACAAAACAGAAAGGGCCGGTCCCTTGAGGGCCGGCCCTGAGCGAGATCTGAGACAGGGTGGTGCAGGCGTGGGGCCTACTTCTTCTCGTCGAGATCGATCTTGGAGGCGACGAGGATGAGCTTCTCGCCGACCTTCTTGACCTTGCCCTTGGCGATGACCTTTTTCGGGCCGCCGCAGACGTTCTTGTGGAAGGCCGTGCTGACTTCGTTGTCCTCGAGCGCGTAGATCGTTTCCTTGCCATCCTTGTCCTTCACACGGACGGCATTGGTGCACTTGTCGGCCTTCTTGAGTTCGCACTTCAGGCAAAGCCCGTCGCCCTTGAGTTCCTTCTCGTCCTTGGCGTCGGCGGCGCGGACGGAGGTGGTGAGGGTGAAGGCCAGGGCGCAGGCCACGAGGGTGAGCAGGTGTTTCATCGGAATGGGGTCTTGGTTGGGGTTGGGATTGGGGACGCGGGCAGTATGATAGGAGGAGATGCGCGGGATTCAACTGGCTTTTCGACCCGGCGCGCGGAACGGCAGGGCCGTTGACAAAGTCCTGCATGGAACTGCGATGTGGGGCCGGCGACGGCCAAGTCGCAGGCTTCGCCTCTCGATTCGCCTGCTTCGATCGCCCCGCGACCC
>CAZSOV010000522.1:0-2664 GCA_964608505.1 uncultured Verrucomicrobiota bacterium | reverse complement strand
CTGTCCCTGGTCCGGAACAAGGAAGGATCCCGGCTCCGGAATTCCGAAGTCGCGAGTCCCCCCCCCCGGCTTTCCAGAGGTGAGTACGAATGCGTGGGTTCCCGGGAACAATTGCAGGTTGCCGGCACGAAGCAAACCGTTTGCCAAATCCATCACCGGCCCGCCGCGCATAGGCGGTCACGCATCGTTCGACCCCATGGCGTTCGGGGAGGCGCGGGGACGGAATCCGTCTGGCCGAGGCACCCAGGATCCATTCCGAGCGCGCGGACCGTTCCCAAGACCACTAGCCGAACACGTCCTTCCTCAGGTCGTACCGGGTTCAGATCAATGTACGCCGCCATCGTCGTCAGCGCCTGTCCCGCCCCCTCCACCAGCACGCTCTTGAACCGGTCCTCCCAAAGCGTGCCTATTCGAAGGGATTGGCCTTGAGTTGGGCTTTGGGCCAGGACTCCCAGCCGGGAATGGGATGTTCGAGCATGAGTTCCTCGACGAGGTAGAAGTCGGGGCGCGAAGCGGTCCGGGCGCGGACTTGCTTGACCTTGGCGGGATCGACGAAGGGAAGGTCGTTGCCGAAGGACTGGCGGACGTAGCTGAGGACGGCGGCGATTTCGTGGTCGTCGAGCAGGCCGCCAAAGCCGGTCATGGGCGGTACGCCGCGACTGGGATCGAAGAGTTGACCGGCGAGCGGAAGGGGGCCCCAGAGTCCCTTGAGGACGATTTTGATGAGGCGTTCGTCATCGCCGCTAATCCACGGGTTGTCCCGGGCGGTGAGGGGCGGATAGATGCTGGGCAGGCCGAGTCCGTTGGGTTGATGGCAGGTGGTGCAGTAGGCGTCGCGATGGAAGATTTCGCGGCCCTTGGCGTAGACGGTCTTTTCGGATTCGGTGAGGGCCCGGGTGGGGCCGTAGTTCTTGTCGGCATCGGCCTTGGGAGCGGGTTCGAACTTGAAACGACCCGCGAGGAAGTCGGCGGCGCGCGGGTTGTCGACGAGGTCGAACCGTGGATCGGCTTGGAGGGTCTTCAGGTCGTCGGCGAGGGTGGTGCGGAGGATCAGGTCGGTGACGGGTCCCATCCAGCGGTCGAAGGGATGACGGAGCGCCTCGAGGACGACGCGTGCGGCGGCAGGGTTGTCGAGCCAGGAGGCGGCGACGATGGCTTCGAGGCGGACGCGGCCATGGGGATCGTTGGCGGCGCGGAGGAACATGGAGAGGGCGTCGGGGATCTGGCGATGGGCGTAGCGGAGGACATGAACGGCCGCGGCGCGGGCCTGATGAGCGCGGGCGTGGAGGCATTGCTCGAGCAGGCCGCGGTCGACGGCGTTGTGGGACCAGGTGACCCAGAGGGCCTCGCAGAGATGATGTTCGTAGCGGGGGTCCTGGCGGTCGAGGGAGGCGGCCCATTGCTTGACGGCCGGCAGGACTTCGGAGGCGGGACGGCCACGGAGTTCGCGGCGGGTGCGATAGCGGGAGCGGTATTCGGGCAGGCGGAGGTTGTCGAAGAGTTGGGCGAGCGGGGCGCCGGCGATGTTCGCGGGGGGAACGAGGGGACGGGCGGGGTAGGTGATGCGATAGATGCGACCGTGGTCATGGCTGCGATTGGGGTCGCGGGCGCTGTGCTGCATGTGGCCGATGAGGGCGTTGTGCCAATCCACGAGGTAGAGGGAGCCGTCGGGGGCGGTTTCGAGGTCGACGGGGCGGAAGTTGGGATCGGAGGAGGAAAGGAGGTCGTCGAGGTGCCTGCCGTCGAACCCGGAGCCGTCCTCCCAGACCTTGTGGAGGCTGGTGCCGAGGAATCCGATGCTGTTGCAGATCATGAAATGACCCTGGACGTCGTCGGGGAAATGCCGGGAGGAGACGAACTCGGAGCCGGAGGTGGGGCGGGCGCGTTTGGGGGCGAACTGGCCGACCTTGGGGATCTCGAGGCCATGGGGAATTTTGGCGGAGACGGGGAGGCCCCAGTAGTTTTCGCCGGAGGAAGCGTCGGAGATGTAGCCCTGGTCCCATTCGTCGAAGGCCATGCCCCAGGGGTTGTTGTAATCGGCCTGGGAATAGCGCTCGAGGCGGAAGCGTTTGGGATCGAAGCGCCAGGCCCCGCCGTCGGTCATGCGTTCGGGGCCGTAGGGGGTTTCGACCTGGGAATGGAGAAAGCGGCCTTCGAGCAGGTAGAAGGAGCCGGAAGCGTCGGCGGCGTAGGCCGAGATGGCGTGGTGGGTGTCGTGGGTGTCGAAGCCGGTGAGGAGGATCTCCATGCGATCCGCGCGGTCGTCGTGGTCGTCGTCGACGAGGAGGCAGAGGTGGGGTTCCTGGGAGACGTAGACGCCCTCGGGGGCGAGTTCGAAGCCGATGGGGAGGTTGAGATGATCGGCGAAGACGGTTTGCTTGTCGGCGCGACCGTCGCCGTTGGTGTCCTCGAAGATCAGGAGCTTGTCATTGGGCCGTTCGTCGCCGGGTTTGTAGTGGGGATAGCCGGGGATGACGGCGACCCAGAGGCGTCCGCGGTTGTCGAAGGACATCTGAACCGGGCTGCGGAGGTCGGGGAACTCGGATTCGGAGGCGAAGAGTTCGATGCGGTAGCCGTCGCGGAGCTTGAATTTCTCGATGGCCTTCTCGCGGCCGAGGTACTCGATGGGTTTCTTGAAGTTGGACTCGATGGGGGTGAGGGGGC
>CAZSOV010000521.1:0-2675 GCA_964608505.1 uncultured Verrucomicrobiota bacterium | reverse complement strand
CCCCGGTAGGGGCGCGGGATCCGTGATCCGTGGTCCGGCGATCCACGCAGGACTGGTCGCGGCAAGGGTGGAAGGGTCGTATCCCCCGCCCCTCCGGGGCGGGTTTCGTATTGCGGGCTGGTTCCGGTGGCAGCGCCCGCGCGGCGCGGGCTCGCCCACCGGTTACCGCCCGTCGTCCCTCCGGGACGGAGGACGGGCGGACGCGCGGGACTAGGGGCCCCGAGCGTGTGGTATCCGATCCAGTGAAAGGGCCGAGGAACCGCGCCTTGGCGAAACGGCCCATGGACTCGTAGGGGTGCCGGTAATCGACGGGATTGACGCAGTCGCGGGACGTCGTCCGGATCGTGGCGGCCGCGGATCCGGACCTGGGCGTCGAGGTCGGCGTCGGCGTCGCAACCCGGGACTTGGAACGTCGCCGGGCGTTGGCGTTGCGGACGTGCTTGGGATGGATGGGATACGGATTGGCACTTTTCATGCGCCGCCCGGCCTATACGCTCCCCCCATGCGGTCACCCGACCGACGCCAACGCCCGGCATGGCTTCCCGTGTCACCCGCCGCGTTGCCGCGCAGCGGCTTTGTTCAACCATGCGCTGCGGCTAACCCGGCCATCGGGTCGCGGTTGCAATCGTGGCCTCCCGCGGGACGGGTCGCTGAGCTTGGGTCGTTCGGCGACATAGCGATGCAGCACACTTTGTTCACGCTCCTCGCGCACGGCGCTGCATGGTACGCGCGACATATAGGAGGTGGATCTGGGATTGCGGCAGTGGCCTGCGTGTCCAGCCTCTTGGGCTATGCCGTGTGGCGAGCGATTAGAGAGATTTATCGCTGGGGATATACGGGCCTTTCGTGGGCTCCGATCCTGAGTGCCTCTGGTCTCATGGCATTTGGCGGGTGGTCGATTGCAGGCGAGATCGGCCTTGTGGCAGGTCTACCGGGTTTGGTGCCGCTCGCCCTCGGGCGGCCTGTCGCAAGGCATTCAATTGATATCTATCGGCCACGGGCATGAGCTTGCCGGACCATGTAGTGCTGCCAACGCCGGGCAGGCACCGGCTGCGAGGTTGCGCGTGGGGGTCCGGCCCGGCAGACCTTGCTCGTTCGGCCAAACAGCCATGATTCGTGAACCATTGAGCAAGATACAAGACATGAAAACCATAGCAACTTGCACATTAACAATTCTCGTCACAGCACTGATTGCCGACGCCTCCAACTCTCAATCAATCGTTGGAGGTTGGTTTATCGATAATGCAGGTCAGGCTCGCAGTTCTGCCGTGATTACTTTTCTGGGCAATGGATATTATTTCATGGCAGAGGATGGCGACTCGGTTGCCGATCCCAGCGGCCACGACGGGATGGAGCGCGGCACCTACAGTTGGGACTCGGCTACGGGAGCGTTTTCCGCAGCTACGCTTGTAGACACAAGTGGCGAATGGGGTTTGTCCCATCCCTCAGGCAACACCATTATTACCGTCCTGGAAAACACCTTGACTGCAAATGGCGTACTCAATTTTTCGAGGGTTGCCAACACGACCAAGAGCATTGTGGGGAGTTGGTTTGGCCAAAATCTAGGTCAGGCTCGCAGTTCTGTCGTGATTACTTTTCTCGGCAATGGAAATTATTTTATGGCAGAGGATGGCGACTCGGTTGCCGATCCCAGCGGCCACGATGGGATGGAGCGCGGCACCTACAGTTGGGATTCGGCTACGGGAGCGTTTTCCGCGACAGCCCTAGTCGACACATCTGGTGAGTGGGGTATCTCTGGCTTCTCTGGAATTATTTCCGTCTCAGGGAACACATTGACTGTAGATGGTCAATTCACTTTTACGCGGGTCGCGGCGCCTCCGGCCATCACGATGGATCGCCTTGACCCTGCTAGTATCAGGATTCACTATGTGGGGATTCTGCAGCAGACTGACGATTTTATTTGGTGGACCGATGTGAGTCCGCAGCCGCGGAGTCCCTGGATTGTGCCGCTTGACTATAGTAGTAAGTTCTTTCGCGCCCGTGCCTACTAGCTATCGCAGGTGAACATTAAATGGTGTATTGCTGCGGAGCGAAGCGGAGCCAGCAACGACACCCGGGGTTGAACAAGCCCGGAGAGACGGACGGAGGCGGAACCGGGGCGGAGCGCTTATGGCGCTTGTATTCTCACCTGACCCTCGGGATTCGCCGGAGACCGGCGTGAATACCCCTTGCAAGCAACCCAGTGTCGGGGCCTCTGCCTCCCCCCGGGTGAGCTTTCGAGCCGCTCTCGGCTCCGCGTCGTGGCAGGAAGCCCCGCGAGCGCCGCGTTGTCGAACCTCCGCCGTCCGCGCCGCTGGGGCCGGGACAAAGGCCACCCATGGCGCAACCGGCAAGTAATGGCGCGGCGGCGTCTCATCGATCGGCGGGGGACAACGGAACCGGGGCGGATGACCGCGGAGGCCCGCGCTGCCGATGGGGCGCGGGCTCGCCCAACGGCTACCATCCTTCGTCCCTCCGGGACGGAAGACGGGCGGACGAGCGGGACGAGTTCAATGGAGGTCGTCCCGCAGCCGCGCTTCCGTGCTGGGAGCTAGGTCGATTGGGTCCCGGAGGGACCTCGGAACGTAGCCGGCGGCAAGCCCACGCGGCGTGGGCGCAGCCGCCGGTTCCCTCAGCCCACGGACGAGGCGCCCCGGCAGGGGCGCGGGACCCGT
>CAZSOV010000520.1:0-2681 GCA_964608505.1 uncultured Verrucomicrobiota bacterium | reverse complement strand
CATCAGATCGGGCGTGAACTGGATGCGCGAAAACGGCAGGTCGAGCACGTCCCCCAGGGTCCGGACAAGCAGCGTTTTGCCCAGTCCGGGTACCCCCTCGAGCAGGACATGGCCGCCCCCAAACAGGGCGATGAGCGTCCCCTCCACGATGCGTTCCTGGCCGACGATCACCTTGCCGATCTCGGCGCGCAGACGTTGGTAGGCGTCGCGGAACTCGGTGATGCGGGCTTCAGTGGACATGGGACTCGGGCGTGCGCTACTGGAGATCGTCGAAATACCCCTTCACCGCACCGCGATAGGCCCGCGGAACCTGGTCCTGATTGAGGGCGCTCCGGGCGTCGGATTGCGCGGTCTCGACGGCCTGCTGGTACGGCACCGTGCTCTCGCCCTTGATGCTCACGCCGCGGAGGGTGATCGAGGGCATGGGGCCCGGGGTGAACCGGCCCTGGAGCTTCGTGGGCGCCAGATTCTCCGGCTGCTCGACGGGCCCCCGATCCGTGTGGCCGCGCGCCGCCTGGTCCGGCCGCTGAAGCCCCGAATTGTCCCAGCGTTCGGAGATCTCGGGATAATACAGCCAGCCGTTCTCGTCCGCCCACGTGCCGACGCCGCGTCCCGGGCGACCCCCGGGCCCGGCACGGAGACCACGGCAGGTCCCCGCGAGGCAACCCTTGCAGTTCCCGCCCTTGCAGGTGCCCGGCTTCCAGCTCTGACCGCTCGCAATCGCCACCTGCGCCTGCTGAAGCGCGCTCAGCACGTCGGCCAGCTGCTCCATGTCCTGGGATTCCCGGGCCAGTCGGCGCAGTTCCTCCGCGGCCCGGGCCAGATTCCGCGACGCCTCGCCGCCCTGCGATTCCTGGAGCTGCCGGGCGGCCTCCCCGAGCAGTCGCGCCACCTCCCCGTACTCCTTCGCGGGTTGCAGCGCCTTCCCCACCTCGGCCACCAATTTCTCCATCTCCCCGGGGCTCAGCCCGGAAGTCTTCAGCTGTTCCACCATCTTCTCGAGCGTCCTCGCCGCCGCCTCCGCCTGACCGCGATCCAGCTGCTCCGCCAGGTCCTTGCCCAGCTCCTGCATGGACTTCTGCATCTCCGCCAGCTTGCTGGCCAGATCGCGCATCTTGTCCAGATCGGTTCCCGCCATCTGGAGCCCTTGCAGGACGCGGTCGAAGTCGAGGTTCTTCATGGCCTCGAGCGCGCGCTCCAGGCCCCGGGCGTCGAGCCCCAGCGCGGCGGCGCTCCGGGCGAGTTGATCCAGCGCCGCGGACATGGCCGCCGCCGCCGAACCGTCGGGGTTGCCCTGCATGCCCGCCGCCATCCGCTGCGCCTGCTCAAGCTGCTTTGCCAGTTTCTCGAGGGCGTCCGGACCCGCGTTCGGAAGGGATTGCTGGAGCTTCTCCAGCTGCTTCCGGAAGGCGGAGCTTCCCGGGCTCGCCGAGGAACCGCCCGGGGTGCGGGCCGCCTGCTGCAGCTTCCGGAGCGCCGGCGTCGCCCCCAACTGCTCGCTTTCCTGCTGCAGCCGCGCGGCGGCGTTCGCCAGATCCTTCAACGCCTCCTCCCGGGTCAGCTTCACCTGGCTCAGGCGCTCGCCCGACATCGCCGCTGCCTCCAAGGCCTCCCGGACCGGTTCCAGGCCGGGCTCGCGTTTCCCGGCTTCCCGCCGCACCAACTCAGCCACCTGCCGACCGGTTTCCCGGATGACCGCGGCATCCTTCCGCCGTTGCAGGTGCGCCGCCGACCGATACTCCGGCACGAATCCGAGCCCGACCACTGCCAGGAGCACCGCCGGGGTCCAGCGGGCTGCCGCGGGGAGACGCAGCGGCAAGAGGCGACCGAGGTGCAACCCCTGAATCGCACGTGCGGCGTCCGCCAGCACCAATCGACTCCACGGCGAGGATGCGGCCTCCGGTGCGATCTCGAGCGCGGTGCTGAGTCGTTGGTTCAACGCCTGCCGCGCCTCGACCAGACGCGCCGCCGCCGCCAGCGGGACCGATCTCCACCCGCCGATCAACAGCCCCCCGAGTGCACCGGCCAACGTGATGTACCAACCGTTCTCCGCCAGAACGGGCGGAAGCGGCGCCACCTTGTAAAGCACCAGCACCACGAGCCACAGGACCGCACCGGCCAGGAGCCCCTTCCAGAGACCGCCCAAGGCACGATCGAAACGCCGGCGCCGGGCAGTGGCCCGCAGGGTTTCCTCGAGGAACGCAAGTTCACTCATAAGACGATGGCGGGAAACTGCGGGGAATCCCCGGGACGCGCCAGCGATTTCTGGGAGCACTGCCCGCGTGCCCGCGTGGCTCAACACGAACCACCCTGCCGGCGCCCCGTCGTCGCCCGCTCCTAACCGAACACGTCCTTCCGCAGATCTCTGAGCGTGAACAAATCCCCGGACTCCACTCCCTTCATCCGCCGCGCCCCGTCCCGCCGTCTCTTCCCGAACTTATCGCGGTGCTGCCGAAAGATGCCCTCCACGAACTCCCGGCTCCCCAATGCCGCCCCGTCGCAGAAATACCGCACCCGACACCGCACATACTCGCCCACCGGCAATTGCCCCTTCCCTGCCAACACCTCCGCCACCGCTTTCGCTCCCATCGCCCCACGCACCGGACGACCATCCGATCCCGTCCCCTGGCGTCGTTCGTCCCCCTCCCGATACAACCAGCTCCGGTACACCTCCATCGACC
>CAZSOV010000519.1:0-2698 GCA_964608505.1 uncultured Verrucomicrobiota bacterium | reverse complement strand
TTCGCGACGGGACGGTGGATCTCGAGACCGGGGTCGTGGAATCCGGAATGGGTCCCGAACTGCGTGCGCAGGCCCTGTTCCGGGATCGCCAGGTGGGTGTCGTGCGCCCCGGCCATCCATTGAGCCGGGGACGAATCACCGCCGCCCGGTATGCCGCCGGCCGGCACATCTCCGTCTCCCGCCGCGACCCCGACCGGGACCCGATCGACGCGGCCCTGCACTCCCTCGGGCTGCAACGGGACATCGTCGTCGCGCTGGTTGGTGGCTTCGCCGCCGCACTGGCCTTGGCCCGCGGGTCCGACCTGATCGCCAGCGTTCCCGAACGCCACACCGGAATGTTGCGCGCCGGAATGCACACCTTCGCCCTCCCGTTCCCCGTGCCGGAGTTCACTGTTTCCCTGCTCTGGCACCCGCGGCTGGACGCGGATCCGGCCCACCGCTGGTTGCGCGGCCACCTGCTCGCCCTCGGCGCGACGAACCCCTGAAATCGGTTGCCCCGTCCCATACCCCATACCCCTCGCGCCCGGGCCCGGTCCGGCCCGCCCCATTCCATTCGGCCCGCGGACGGAACTCGCCACGGTTCCCCGGCTGCTCCAGCATCCCTACCGTCACACCCCGACGTCCGGTACACCCACCACCCTTGCGCGCCATGCATCCCCTCACCCATTCCCCAGCTCGCGCGTCGCGACGCACCTACCTCGCCACCGTCGCCTTCACCCTGATCGAACTGCTGGTGGTGATCGCGATCATCGCCATCCTGGCCTCGCTCCTGTTGCCCGCCCTGGCCCGCGCCAAGGAAAAGGCCAAGTCGATCAAGTGCGTCAGCAACGAGAAGCAGATCGCCCTCGGCTACTTCCTCTACGCCGACGACCAGGCGGATCAACTGCCGGTCGCCGGTTCGCCGGACCTCTCCCAGGGCGCGGGCTGGGTGGCGCCGAGCCGGTGGTTCCTGGAGATCAGCCCCTACATCGCGCGCGGCGGCGAAACCAACTACCGCGGCATGGTGGCCCGCAGTCAGGTCGTGGCCTGTCCGTCCGCCCGCCTCGAGAAGGCCATCCCCACCAACGTCCCGGGCTGGCAGGGATACGGGGGATACGGCCACAATTGGTTCTACCTCGGCTACACGCCCGACGACCGCAAAAAGCTCTCCATCGTCACCAAACCCGTCGACACCTGCATGAACGGCGACAGCCTCGACCCGGGCCCCGGCGTCAACTGGTGGGACCTCGGCTACATCGACCCGCCGAGCGCGACGACCCAGTACCCCTACATCCGCCACGGCAAGGGCGGAAACTACGCCTGGGCCGACGGCCACATTGCCCCCTCCCCGTGGCGGACAATGTCCAGGGGACTCAACGGCAAGATCGACTGGTACTACCAGCCCACCCCCTAGCCGACCGCCGCCGCAAGGGGACCCGGGCACCCTGCCCCCCCTCGCTCGCCGGCTCATCCGCGCGGATGGAACCGCCGGTGGATCTCCTTGAGGCGCGCGCCCTCGACGTGGGTGTACACCTGGGTGGTGCTGATGCTCGCGTGGCCGAGCAACTCCTGGATCACGCGCAGATCGGCGCCGTTCTCGAGCAGGTGCGTCGCGAAACTGTGCCGCAGCATGTGCGGCGTCACCTTGATCATGACCCCCGCCGTGCGGGCGCGCTTCGTGATGCGCCGCCACATCGTCTCGTGCGCGAACGAGGTCCCGCGCGACGTCAGAAACACGTTCGAGGGCGACCCGGGTCGGGCGAGCCGCGGACGGGCCTGCTCCAGATACCGGCGCAACGCCGCGATGGCCCGCATCCCGACCGGAACCACGCGTTCCTTGTTGCCCTTGCCGATCACCGCCACGAAACCCGACTCGAGATGCAATTGTTCGAGCCGGATGCCCCGCAATTCCGCCAGGCGCAGCCCCGAGGCATAGGCCAGTTCTAGGATCGCCACGTCGCAGAGCTCCGGCGGTCCCGGTTTCGCCGGCACCGCGAGCAACCGTTCGATGTCGGGTCCCGAAATCGCCTTCGGCAGGCGCTGCCACCGTCGCGGCAACGAGAGATTCGCCGCCACGTTCTCGGGGAGATACTGCTCCGCGACCGCGAAGCGGTAGAACGCCCTGAGCGCGGCAATCTGCAGGTAGAGACTCTCCGTGCTCAGCGTCTTCCCCGAGTCCTTGGGCTCGTCCGCCGGACGCCGGACCCGCTCCGCCTGCAGAAACCCCGTCAGGTGCGCGAATCCCACGTCCTGCCACCGGGTCAACCCGTTCTCCCCGGCCCACGCAAGGAACCGGCGGAGCAGCAGGGCGTAGGTCTTTTGCGTGTGCTCCGCCTGCCCCCGCTCGTGGCGCAGGTAGACCAGGAAATCCTCGACGAGACTCTCCATGCGATGCGATGCGACGCGACGCGGAAGTTCCTGGCCCCGTTCGGTGCGCTAGCCCAACGACCGCCCGGTCAGCCGTTCGTAGGCCTCGACGTATTTCGCCCGCGTCCGTTCCACGATCTCCGCGGGCAGGGCCGGCGCCGGCGGCGTGCGATCCCAGGCGAGCGTCAACAGGTAATCGCGCACGAACTGCTTGTCGTAGCTCGGTTGCCCCTGCCCCGGCACGTACCGGTCCGCAGGCCAGAACCGCGACGAATCCGGCGTCAGCACCTCGTCGATCAGGAGCAGGCGCCCGTCCGCCGCGAATCCGACCTCGAACTTGGTGTCGGCACTG
>CAZSOV010000518.1:0-2756 GCA_964608505.1 uncultured Verrucomicrobiota bacterium | reverse complement strand
GGCGGGGGAGCATGGCCCTGATCATCCACGGCGACGCGGCGTTCGCGGGGGAGGGCGTGGTGCAGGAGACGCTGAACCTGAGCCAGTTGGACGGATACCGGGTGGGCGGGGCCCTGCACATCGTCGTGAACAACCAGATCGGGTTCACGACCGGCCCGCGGGACGCGCGTTCCTGCGCCTACGCGACGGACATCGCGAAGATGCTGGGTTCGCCGATCTTCCACGTGAACGGCGAGGACCCGGACGCGGTGGCGTTGTGCGTCCGGATCGCCATGGATTTCCGGGCCGAATTTCGACGGGACGTGTTCATCGACATGTACGGCTACCGCCGGCTGGGCCACAACGAGACGGACGAACCTCAGTTCACGCAGCCGTTGCTGTACAAGACCATCGCGAAGCGCAAGACCGTCCGGGAATCGTACTTCGATCACCTGCTGAAGCTCGGCGGCGTGACCCGCGAGGAGGCGGAACAGGTGGTGGAACAATGCCGGAAACGGCTGGAGGACGAACTGGGCGAGGCGACGAGCGAGCGGTACCAGCCTCCGAGCGACCGGTTGCAGGGCATCTGGTCCCGCAGCCAATACACCGGCGGCAAGGACGAGACCGTGCCGGACGTGGAGACCGGGGTGCCCGAGAACAAACTCACGGGCTGGCTGGCCCACACCGCCGAACTGCCGACGGACTTCAAGCCCCATGCCAAGATCGTCAAGATTCTCGAGACCCGGCGCGAGATGGCCGCGGGCCGTCAGGCGCTCGATTGGGCGGCGGGCGAGGCGCTGGCCTACGCGAGCCTGGTGACCTCGGGAACGCGCGTCCGCCTATCGGGGCAGGACGCGGAGCGCGGGACGTTCAGTCATCGGCACGCGGTGGTGCACGACGTCCAGACGGGCCGTCGGCACACGCCCCTGAACACGCTGGACCCGCAACAGGCCTCGTTCGACGTCTTCAACAGTCCGCTCAGCGAGACGGGCGTGCTGGGATTCGACTACGGATACAGCCTGGACACCCCGGACGGCCTGGTCCTGTGGGAGGCGCAATTCGGGGACTTCGTGAACGTGGCGCAGGTCACCGTGGACCAGTTCGTGGTGAGCGCGGAGGAGAAATGGCGCCGATTGTCGGGTCTGGTCATGCTGCTGCCGCATGGGTTCGAAGGGCAGGGGCCGGAGCATTCGAGCGCGCGGCTGGAGCGGTTCCTGGCGCTGGCCGCCGAGGACAACATCCAGGTCTGCCAGCCGACGACGCCGGCCCAGTTCTTCCATTTGCTGCGGCGGCAGGTGCTCCGACTCTGGCGCAAGCCGCTCATCGTGATGACGCCGAAGAGCCTGCTGCGCCATCCGGCCTGCGTCTCCGCGCTGGGAGACCTGGCGGCGGGAACGTTCCGTCGGGTGCTGCCCGACCCCGCACCGCCCGGGGCTGCGACGCGGCGGGTCCTGTTGTGCTCGGGAAAGATTCATTACGAGCTGCTGGAAAAGCGGGAGAAAACGAAGCGGGACGACGTGGCCATCCTCCGTCTGGAACAATTGTATCCGCTGGGCATGAAGGAACTCGAGGCCGCGCTGGCGGTCTACCCCGAGGGCACGCCCGTGTTCTGGGTCCAGGAGGAGCCCGAGAACATGGGTGCGCTGCGGTTCCTGAAGGTCCGTTTCGGCCCGAGCCTGTTCGGACGTCCGCTGGGCTACGTCAGCCGTCCCGCGTCCGCGAGCCCGGCGACGGGTTCCGGCAACGCGCACAAGAAGGAGCAGGCCCGGGTGCTGGACGAGGCCTTCGGCGGGAAGCCGTGACCGTGACCGGCGCTCCGAACCCGGCCCGGGCTAGACGTCGCAGACCCTCACGGCCTGCCGCAGCGCCGCGAGCTTGTCCGGGCCTCGCGGTATGAACTCGTGTCCCACGAAACCGCGGTACCCGACTTCGAGCAGGGCCCGCAGGATGGGGGGATACTGGAGTTCCTGGGTGTCGTCGAGATCCTGGCGACCGGGTACGCCGGCCGTGTGGACGTGGCCGATCCACGGAGCGTGAGCCCGGATGCGGGCAATGACGTCCCCGTGCATGATCTGCACGTGGTAGATGTCGAAGAGCACCTTCACGCGCTCGCTGGCGACGGCTTTGACGATGTCGACGCTCAGATCGATGTCGTCGCAGAAGTAGTCGGGATGCCCCTTCATGGCGGTCGCGACGCGGGAGTTCAGCATTTCGAGGCAGAGGGTGACCTTCCGCTTCTCGGCGTGCGCGGCCACCTTCTTCAGACCCTCGATCATGTTCCGTCGACCCACCTCGGTCGGCAGGCCGCGGCGGAATCCGGAGAACGTGATCACGTTCGGCGAGCCGAACTCGGCGGCTTCGTCCAGGGCCTTCCGGCAGGCGTCGACGCATTCGTCGTGTTCCTCGACGTGCGCGAAGCCCTTGGCGAAGCCGTGGCGCCCGAAGATCGCGCACGTCAGGCCGTGCTTCCGGAGCACCGGGAAGTTCTCGGGACCGACGAGTTCGACGGAGCCCAGGCCGAGCGCCTTGGCGGCGCCCGCGAGGTCGTCGACGGACATGGGATTGAAGCACCAATGGCAGACGCTGTGGTTGACGCGTCCGAGGAGGGGCGGTTCCGCGGCGGGGGCCAAAGGGGACCCCGCGAGGACGAGGGCGGCGGGGGCAGCGGCGGACAGGGCAAGGAATTCGCGACGGGAGGCGGCTTGCATGGGGGGGAGCATGGAGGGGGCGGGGCCGATCGCCAATAGCCGAGGGCCCGGCCTCCCGGGCAGGGCGAT
>CAZSOV010000517.1:0-2757 GCA_964608505.1 uncultured Verrucomicrobiota bacterium | reverse complement strand
GCGCCGGGGTACGATCATTTCACGAGCGCGATCGGGGCGGCGATGATCGGGTGGTATGGCTGCGCGATGCTCTGCTACGTCACGCCGAAGGAGCACCTGGGCTTGCCCGACAAGAAGGACGTCAAGGACGGCGTGATCGCGTACAAGATCGCGGCGCATGCCGCGGACCTCGCCAAGGGCCATCCGGGGGCCCAGTACCGGGACAACGCGCTGAGCAAGGCGCGGTTCGAATTCCGGTGGGAGGACCAGTTCAACCTGAGTCTGGACCCCGTGACGGCGCGCCGGTTTCACGACGCGACGCTGCCGCAGGAGGGGGCGAAGACGGCGCATTTCTGTTCCATGTGCGGCCCGCATTTCTGCTCGATGAAGATCACCGAGGACGTGCGGCGGTACGCGGCGGAGCAGGGGGTGGCGGACGAGGCGGCCCTGGCGGCGGGCTTGGAGGCGAAGTCGCGGGAATTCCGGGAGAAGGGCGCCGAGGTCTACGTCGGGGGTTGAGGGGCGCCGGGGCGCCAGGAGTGCCGGGAGTGCCGGGAGGACCCCGAGATCCGTTGGTCGCGACGTTTGACGCCCGTGGCCGGGGTCCGGCATCGTTACGCACATGCGGTTGCGACGCGTGGCGCGCGAGAAGGCCTTGCAGTTCTTGTTCCAGCACGAGGTAAATCCAGGAGAGAACCTCGGGCGGGAACTGGACACATTCTGGGTGGAGCAATTCGAGGTCATGCGCGAGGAGCGCGGGGAGAAGCCTCCCGAGGAGGGCCAGCCGGCGCCGGCGCCCACGGCGGAGGAGGCCTCGGTGCGGGCCTTCGCCGACGGGCTGATCGAGGGCACGCTGACCCACGTCGCCGAAATCGACGCCGAACTCGTGCGGGTGATGATCAACTGGTCCCTGCACCGGTTGGCGGCGGTGGACCGGAACATCCTGCGCATGGCGGTCTACGAGCTGCGCTACCGGACGGACATCCCGCCGGTGGTGAGCATCAACGAGGCCATCGACATCGCCCGCAAGTTCTCGACCGCCGACAGCGGAAAGTTCGTGAACGGGATTCTCGACCGGATCAAGGGAGAGTTGGGCCGTCCGGCGCGGGAGGCGACGAACGTCTGAGGTTCGGATGCGCCCTCGCGCGACCAGCCACCCGGGGATTCGAGCGTCGTCATGCATGCCGATCTGCACCTGCACACCCGCCATTCCGACGGCACCTACACGCCGGCGGAACTGGTCGAGGCGGCGCGGGGGCACGCGCTGTCGCTGATCGCCCTGACCGACCACGACACGGTCGAGGGTTGCGCCGAGGTCGAGGCCGCGGCGCGGGCGGCGGGAATCGGGTTCGTGCCGGGGACGGAGATCACGGCCGAGATCGGCGGACGGGAGCTGCACATTCTCGGGTACATGCTCGATCTCGGCGATCCCACGCTGCTCGCCGAACTCGCTGCCGCGCAGGAGGTGCGGCAGAACCGCGTCCGGGCCATGGTCGCGCGCCTGCGCGCACGCGGGGTCCCGATCTCGGAGGAGGCGGTCCTCGAGATGGCGCAATGCAAGGCCCCGGGGCGTCCGCACGTGGCCCGGGCACTGGTGCAGGTGGGCCATTGCTCCTCCGTCGACGAGGCGTTCGAACGCTATCTGAAGAAGGACCGGCCCGGCTGGGTGCCGAAACGCAAGATCTCCGCGGCCCGGGCGGTGGAGTTGATCCATGGGGCGGGCGGACTCGCGGTCATGGCCCATCCGGGCCTGAATCACGATGACGGCATGGTCGAGCGGTTGACCCGGCTCGGGATCGACGGTCTCGAGTGTTTCCATCCCAAGCACGGTCCGGGTGCGACCGCCAAGTACCAGGCCATGGCCGAGCGGTTGGGGCTGCTGGTCACGGGAGGATCGGACTGCCACGGCCACAGCAAAAACAAGCCGACCATGGGCACGGTCAAGGTGCCGACGTCGCTGGTGGACGCGATGCATGCGCGGCGGTTGGCGGGGCGGAGCGCCGGACGGAGCTAGCTCGAGGGCTTTCGAACATGGGTTTATTCGCGAAATTCAAGGCGGGTCTGCAAAAGACCCAGCAGAAGCTGGTCCACGAGATCAAGCGGATCATCACGCTCTCGCCGAAACTCTCGTCCGCGTCGCTGGCGGACATCGAGGCGGCCCTGATGGGGGCGGATCTGGGGCTGGCCATGACCCAGCAGATCGTCGGCGAGGTTCGCCGGGCTTTCGAGACGCAGGGCCGGAGCGGCGACGACGTCCTGACCATCGCGCGCCGCGAGGTGGTCCGGGCATTCGAAGGCAACGAGGCGGGCCTGAAGCGCGTGGCCGGCGACGGCCTGACGGTCGTCTCGATGGTGGGGGTGAACGGCACCGGCAAGACGACGACCACCGCCAAGCTGGCGCGACTGGTCCAGGAAAGGGGCGAGGTCTGCGTGATCGCGGCCTGCGACACGTTCCGGGCCGCGGCCATCGAACAGCTGAAGCTGTGGGGACAGCGGTTGGACGTGCCGGTGGTGGCGGGAGCCTACGGCGCCGACGCGGCGGCGGTGGGACACGACGCCGTCACGGCAGCGCGGTCGCGTGGCGCTCATTACTTGTTCGTCGACACGGCGGGCCGGTTGCACACCAAACACAACCTGATGCAGGAACTGCAGAAGCTGCATCGCGTGATCGGCAAGCAGGCCCCCGGCGCACCGCATGAGGTGTTGTTGGTGTTGGACGGTTCGACGGGCATGAACGCGTTGAACCAGGCGCGCGAGTTCAACAAGGCGGTTCCCCTC
>CAZSOV010000516.1:0-2764 GCA_964608505.1 uncultured Verrucomicrobiota bacterium | reverse complement strand
TACATCTCGAACCGTTGCCGGACCAGCCCCACGTTCTGATGCCCGGAAAGCTTGGACAGCTTGGCGAGGACCTGGTCGGCCGAGGGCCGTTGCTCCGGTGGAGGTCGGCGCGGAACCTCGACCAGCACATGGAAGTGATTGGACATGAGGCAGTAGGTCAGGACCCGAACCTCGCAGAACGCCTCGCATTCGCGAAGAAGACGCACGAAATGCTCCTTCTCGGCGGGCGCGAAGATGAAGCGGCGATCCACGATGCGGGAGACGCAGTGGTAGTAGGCGAGCGGCAGGTCCGGAGGTGCCTTGAAACGCGGTCGCGGCATGGGTCCAGAATGATGGATTCCTAACCCGCTTCAATCTTATAAACCGCGGGAATTAATCATATAAACCGCGGGATGTTAGGATTGCTGAGCATGGCTTGCCCCTGCCTGCCGGCTCTCGGCTATTGCCGCCCCGGTGGAATCCATGAAGGCTGCGCGCGTCATGAGTTCGTTGCCGTTCGGAGAGTTGCCGCCGTATCGCCCGCGTCGTTTTGTGCCCGCGGGCGCGACGTGGGAGGATTGGGGCGCGGTCGCGCCGTTGTTCGACCGGTTGGAGGCGCGCGCCGGGGAGATTCGGACGGCCCCGGAGCTGGAACAGTGGCTGCTGGATTGGGGTGAACTGACGGCGGCGATCCACGACGACGGTTCGCGGCGGTACATCGCGATGACGTGCCACACGGACGATCCGGAGGCGGAGAAGGCCTATCTGAAGTTTGTCGAGGAGATCGAGCCGCAGCTCAAGCCGCGGCAGTTCCAGCTCGAGAAGATCTACCTCGCGCATCCGGCCCGGGCGGGTCTGGCGCCGGCGCGGTACGCGGTGTTCGACCGTCAGACGAAGGTGCATGTGGGATTGTACCGCGACGAGAACGTGGCCTTGGAGACGGAGGAGGCACGGGTGGGCCAGCAGTACCAGAAGATCACGGGATCGCTGACGGTGCGGTTCCGGGGCGAGGAAAAGACGCTGGTGCAGATGGGGCGGTATCTGGAGGAACCGGATCGGGGGTTGCGCCAGGAGGCTTGGGAGGTGGTTGCCCGCCGGCGCTTGCAGGAGCAGGAGGCGTTCGAGGGCCAGTTCGATCAGTTGATCGAGCTGCGGCAGCGCATCGCCCGCAACGCCGGTTTCGAGAACTACCGGGACTATGCGTTCCAGCTCCGCGGACGATTCGATTACGGGCCAAAGGAGTGCGAGGCCTTTCACGATGCCATCGCCGAGGAGGTGGTCCCGGTGCTGCGCGAACTGCAGTCGGTGCGCCGTCGGCAGCTCGGTCTGGCGGCGCTGAAACCGTGGGATCTGTCTGTCGACCCGGAAAGCCGCCCGCCGTTGCGTCCCTTCGACAAGGTCGAGGAGATGGTGACCCGGACGCAGCGGATTTTCGAACGCATGGACGCCGGGTTGGCCGGACAGTTCCGGACGATGTCGGAGCGGCGGCTGCTGGACCTGGACAACCGAAAGGGGAAGGGGCCCGGGGGCTACCAGAGCTCGCTGGCCGAGTCGCGTTTGCCGTTCATTTTCATGAACGCGGTGGGCCAGCAGCGGGACGTGGAGACGATTTTGCACGAGGCGGGCCACGCGTTTCACACGTTCGCGACGCAATCCGAGGAATTCTTCGCGTATCGCGAGGCTCCCATCGAATTCTGCGAGGTGGCCTCGATGAGCATGGAACTGCTGGGAGGCGAGCACCTCGACGCGTTCTACGGGGCACCGGAGGCGCGCCGGGCGCGGCGCGATCACCTGGAGGGGATCGTGGAAACCTTCCCCTGGATCGCGACCGTGGATGCCTTCCAGCATTGGGTCTACACCCACCCGGGGCACGGACGGGCGGAACGCGCCGCGGCTTGGAACGCGTTGGTGGACCGCTTCGGAGGGGACGTGGACTGGAATGGATGGGAGAGCGCGCGGTCGTACTCCTGGCATCGGCAGCTCCACGTGTTCCTCTACCCGTTCTATTACGTCGAGTACGGCATCGCCCAGATCGGGGCGTTGCAGGTGTGGATGAACTCGCGACGGGACAAGGCGCAGGCGCTGGAAGCGTACAAGGCGGGACTCGCACTCGGCGGCTCGCGGCCGTTGCCGGAGTTGTTCGAACGGGCCGGCTGCAAGTTCGCGTTCGACCGCGCCACCATGAAGCCCCTGGCGGAGTTGCTCCGGCGGGAACTGGCGGCGCTGGGATGAGGTCCCCGGCGGCGTGCCGACGGAAGGGCCGGACGGCGTCCCCTAGGGCGCCCGCTTCTGGATCCGGGCGGCGAGCACGAAGTCCTTGTCGGTGAGACCGCCGGCATCGTGCGTGGTGAGGAGCAGGGTGACCTTGTTCCACCGGATATCGATGTCGGGATGGTGCTGGGCCTTCTCCGCCAGGCGGGCGACGGCCTGAACGAACTTCATCGCGGCCGGGAAGTCGGGGAATTCAAAGGTCCGGAGGATGGCCTTGCCCTTGCGTCGCCAGCCGGGGAGGGAGGGCAGGGTGGGAAGGGGTGGTGGTGTGGTGGGCATGGCAGTGTTCGCAGAATATCAATAGAGCAAGAAAAGCCACACCCGAAATAAATTTTCCCAATCGTTTCATGTGGCAACGGCCAGTATAATCCGGCCGGGATTGAAAAGCAAGCGGCGGCGTTTTGCGGAGGAAATGTCATCTCGAACCCCTGCTGCTTGGTTTCGTATAGCGAAACAGCGGGGACAAGAGATCTTTCTTTTAAAGAAAAAACGGAGATTTCTCGCCACGCCGCTT
>CAZSOV010000515.1:0-2782 GCA_964608505.1 uncultured Verrucomicrobiota bacterium | reverse complement strand
CCCGGCCCGCCGTCGCGTGGAAGCTATGGCGGGGAGCCGGTCGCGGGCCCCAATCGACTTTATCAATCGCCCTGCCCGCCGCGGGGGCCCATGCACGCCGTGCTTCCCCGCCGACCCGGGATGAGATATACGGAGCCGTGCCTTTTGACACGTTGGGCCTGAGTGCCCCTTTGCTGCAGGCGGTGAACGACCTGGGTTACCGCGAACCGACCCCCATCCAGGCCCAGGCCATTCCGCTCATCTTGGAGGGCCGCGACGTGATCGGGTCGGCCCAGACCGGTACAGGCAAAACTGCCGCCTTCGGCCTCCCCCTCATCCAGCGCCTTGGCGCCCACGCCCCCCAGCCGCGCGCCCTTATCCTCGAACCCACCCGCGAACTCGCCGTGCAGACCGACGAGGCGCTCCAGAAGCTCTGCCGCCACACCAACCTCCGCGCCGTCGTGGTCTACGGAGGCGTCGGCTACCAGCGTCAGCGCGATGCCTTCCGCAACGGAGTCGACATCATCGTCGCCACGCCCGGTCGCCTCCTCGATCACCTCAACCAGCGCGCCGTCAAACTCGACCGCGTCGAACACCTCGTCCTCGACGAGGCGGATCGCATGCTCGACATGGGATTCCTCCCCGACGTCCGCCGCATCGTCTCCCATTGCCCCCGCAAACGGCACACCTCGCTCTTCTCCGCCACCATCCCGCCCGAAATCGAGTCGCTCATCCGCTGGGCCATGCACCAGCCCGTGACCGTCGAAATCGGCGAACGCCGGGCCCCTGCCGAGACCGTCCGCCACGTCATCTACCCCGTCGCCCATTCGCAGAAGGCGCAACTCCTCCTCGCCCTCCTCGAACAGGTCCACTGGGAGAGCGTCATCATCTTCTGCCGAACCCGGCACGGGGCCGACAAGGTCCAGCGCCTCCTGCGCCAGCACCATCACAAGGCCGCTGCCATCCATTCCGACCGCTCCCAGAAGGAACGCCAGCAGGCCCTCGAAGGCTTCCGCAGCGGCCACTACGAGGTCCTCGTGGCCACCGACATCGCGGCCCGCGGCCTCGACATCGCCGACGTAACCCACGTGATCAACTACGACGTGCCCATGCATGCCGAGGACTACGTCCACCGCATCGGACGCACCGGTCGTGCCCAGGCCCAGGGCGATGCCCTCACCATCATGATCACCGAGGACGCCCCCAAGGTGGAAGCCATCGAAAAGTACATCCGCCAGAAGATCGACCGCGTCCAACTCGAGGGGTTCAACTACGATTACACCATCGTCCTCGATCGCGGACGCCGCGCCGCCCTCCCCACCGGACGCGTCCGCGGCGGTCCCGTCGGCAAAGGCGGCTATTTCGCGGCGCCCTCCAAGCGAAAACGCCGGTGACCCCGGGGCGGACGCCCCCGCCTGATGGACGGGGGCCCACCCGCTGCCTCGTGGCCAATGCCTCCCGTCCGCCACCGTCCGTTCTGGAGCACGCTCGCGCTCCTGTTCTTGGTCTCGGTACGCGTCCCGGGCGCGGAATCCGGCCCGCGCTTCTGCGCCGAGGCCCAGATCCTGCTCTCGCCCCTGCACGCCCCTCGGCAGGGGCCCCCGAGCCTCCTTCATCCCGCCCTCGTGGAGATCGTCCGTCCCGACTACGAGAAAACCGCCATCGACCGGGACCCCCGCATCCTCCGGCTTTCGGCGTCGGGGGGGCGGAGCATGGTTTTGACCGATGCCGCCGGCCTTCGGCGTCGCTGGACCAACTCCGTGATTCTCGTCCAAGTCTGGGGCTGGGGCACCAACGCGCCCCATGCGATCCGCGTGGCCAACGACGTCGCCGCCGACCTCTGTGCCCGGTACCGCAAGACGAACGAGATCACCGCCGAGGTGCTCCGACCGGCGATCACCAACGCCCGTCCAGTCTCCGCCCGGTACGACGTTCTGGAGCCCTTGTTGGAGCGCGAGTCACGGCGATAGCCAACCCCCGGCCCTGCCCGTGCCGTGCCGTGCCGGCGTACGGCCGGACCGGAGGAGCCACGTTGTCCGTCACGCTCCCCAACCCCCGCCCCGTCCGGTCCCTTGCTCCGGCGGGTCCTCGACGCCGGTGCATCCTCCTCTCCCTCCGACAACCGGGCCGCGAACCGCGCGGCGAGAAACGGCGCCCACCATCTCGCCACGTAACACCCAACATTTTTGAGACAGTCTTTTTAAATGTAAGTCTCACCTCCGCCCTCCCCGAACAGGTGCGTACCGAGTTTGAATCATCGGGGGGGAATTTTTGTAAATTTTCAGTCTTTTCATAGCACATGACTTGAGTACCGTGACGCCGGTGAACACGCGCCTCAAATTCCCGCCGGAGGCCCCGGTCGGGTGGTACCACTGCCTCTCTCGCGTCGTGGATCGACGGTTCATCTTCCAACCCGCGGAAAAGGAGCACTTCGTCGCGCTGCTCCGTGAATGCGAGGCGTTCTGCGAGGTGCGTGTCCTCACCTTCTGCCTCATGTCCAATCACTTCCATCTCCTCCTGGAAGTCCCAGCCCCGCCCCCGCCGGAGCGGCGACCGTCCGCCGAGCAGGTCTGTGCCAAGCTGGATCAACTGTCCGGGCACCAGAATGTGGGGACCGTGCGCCAACGCTTTCAGGCGTACCGCGAGGCGAACGATGCGGCGGGCGAGGCGGAGTATCTGGCGTCGTTCCACGCCCGGATGTGGGATGTCAGCGCCTTCATGAAGATGCTCAAGCAGCGCTTCTCGGCGTGGTACAACGTCCGGTCCGGGCGCAAGGGCACGCTGTGGGAGGAACGCTTCAAGA
>CAZSOV010000514.1:0-2788 GCA_964608505.1 uncultured Verrucomicrobiota bacterium | reverse complement strand
ACCTCGCAGAACTCCTCGGCCTCGCGGAGCAGTTGGACGAAGTGCTCCTTCTCGGCGGGACCGAAGATGAAGCGACGATCCACCACGCGGGAGACGCAGTGATAGACGGCGGCGGGATGATCGGGTGGCGCGAGCAAACGACCGGTCGGCATGCCCCGCAGAGTGCCGCGTACCCTCTCTCGCCTGCAATAGAAATATCCCGGCTGATAAGAAGGCCGTAGCCCGCTCGGGATGGGATGGATGGATGGATCGGCATCGGTATCATATAAATATCCCGGCTTTAGTTGATACCTACACCGTGCATCCCGGCGCTGCATCCCGGCGCTTGGCGAAGTCGGGCGCCACCGGCACCCTCTCCCCGGCCATGACTCTCACCACGTCCCCCCTGACCTGCATTCTCCCGGGCGTCCGCGCCTGCCTCGTCCTCGTCATCGCCTGTCTGGGTCTGCTCGTCTCGCCCGCAGTCGTGGCGCAACAACACCGCGCCACCCGCCTCGGTGATCCCGCGCACCGCTTCGCGCCACCCCTTCGCCAGCCCGAGGATCTCCGTCGTCTTTTTGCCGATCCTGCTTTGCGCAACGATTTCGGCGCCATTCTCCGGCAGGCCAAGTGGTCCGGAAACCTCGGCGACCTCCTCCAAGCCGCCCGCACCGAACCCATCTCGGATATCCGCCTTCCCAAGGGCACCCGCATGCCCTTCATGTCCTCCCGGACCCAGGGCAAGCCCGTCGCCTTGATCGACGTCCTCTGGGCCGGCAAGGACCCCGTCGAGGCTTTCGCCTTCAAGTTCACCTCCAAGGGCCGGCTCTACCACTGCATCACCCCCAAACCGTGCAGTAACTTTTACGTCGTCGACCTCGGCCCCGCCCCTGCCCCCAGCCTGCGCCTCGAGAAACTGGCACCGGCCACCGTCTCGATCTGCGCCCCGATTGAATTCCGCTACGTCGTCCGCAACGTGGGTAACGCCCCCGCCACCGGAGTCCGCGTGTCCGAGTCGCTCCCCGACGGACTGGTCGCCCCGGATCAACAGCGCGCGCTCGGCTGCGACCTCGGCGACCTCGCCCCCGGCGAATCCCGCGACTGCGCCAGGATCGTCGCCGCCACCGGCCCCGGCACGTTTGCCACCCGCGCTTTCGCCCAGGATTCCCAGGGCCGTTCCGTGGAAACCTCGAAGTCCCTCGTGGCCCAGGCTCCCGTACTCGCGCTCGATTGCCAGGCCCCCGCCGACCTCCCGGTCGGACGCCCCTTCACCGTCTGTCTTTCCCTGCGCAACACCGGTTCCGTCCCCGAACCCCGCGCCACGCTCGCACTTGCCGTCCCCCGGGATGTCACCCTGGCCTCGGCGACCGAGAACGCCACCACGGTCAACGACCAGATCGTCTGGGAACTCGGCGAACTCGCGCCCAAGGCCGAACGGAAGTTCTGCATCACCCTGATCCGACGCGAGCCCGGCCAACTGGATTTCACAGCCATTGCCCGCGGCACCTGCGCCCAACCGGTCCAGTCCGCCTGTGCGTCCCGGGTCTCCGGCGTCCCAGCCATCCTCCTGGAGGTCGTCGACCTCGCCGATCCCATCGAGGTGGGGAATCCCGTGGAGTACGAGGTTCGCGTCACCAACCAGGGCTCGAGCGCCCTGACGAACGTCCGACTCGCCTGCCTCCTCCCCGAACTCCAGGAGTATGCCTCCGGCGGCGGCGCCACCCCGATCCGCGGCGAGGCCCGGCAGGCCCTCTCCGAACCCCTTCCCACGCTGGCTCCCAAGGCCGAAGCCGTGTGGAGACTCAGCGTGAAGGCCCTTGCCCAGGGCGACGCCCGTTTCCGCGTCGACCTCACGGCCGACCAGTTCCAGCGGCCCGTCGAGGAGTGGGAAGCCACGAGCCAGTATTGACGGCACCGAATTGTGGGATAACTGGATTCCTATGACGCGCGGGAATCCCGCAGCCGCACCGATTCCAGCCCGAGCCCACGCGGCTCCAGGCCCGGCAAAGCAAGGGCCCCCCCGCCGGGGGAATGCCCGCTCGGCGGTATCCGCCCGGTCCCGCACCCGGGTTCCGTCGAGATCGCATCCAACCGTGGTGACGCTCCATTTTATTTTTCCGAATCACCCCTGCCATGAACCTCGACAAATTGACGGCCAAGGCGCAGGAGGCCCTGCAAAACGCCCAAAACCTCGCCTACCAGAACTCCAACCAGGAACTCGACACCGTCCACCTCCTGCTCGCCCTCGCGACCGAGACCGACGGCCTGGTTCAGCCGCTGCTTCAACGTCTCGGCCTCAACGCGGCCGGACTGGTCAACGATCTCCAGCGGGAGATCGCCTCCCGCCCCAAGGTCTCGGGCATCTCCTCCTCCGACCTGTTTCCCAGCCCCAGTTTCAAACGCACCCTGGATGCCGCCGTCGCCGAGGCCAAACGGCTCCATGACGAGTACGTCTCCACCGAACATCTTCTCCTCGCCCTCGCCCGCGAAGGCGGCCCCTCCCTCCGGACCGCCCTCCAGAAGTACCCTCTCCAACACCGCGACCTGCTTGCCGCCCTGGCCCAACTCCGCGGGAACCAGCGCGTCACCGATGCCAATCCCGAGGACAAGTTCCAAACCCTCGAGAAGTACGGACGCGACCTCACCGCGCTCGCCAGGCAGGGCAGGATCGACCCCGTCATCGGTCGCGACGACGAGATCCGGCGCGTCGTGCAGGTCCTCTGCCGTCGCACCAAGAACAACCCCGTGCTCATCGGCGAACCCGGCGTCGGCAAGACCGCCATCGTCGAAGGCCTCGCCCAACGCATCC
>CAZSOV010000513.1:0-2804 GCA_964608505.1 uncultured Verrucomicrobiota bacterium | reverse complement strand
AGCAAACCCTCATGTCGCACTTCACCACCATCCAAACCCAGATCAAGGACCTCGACGCCCTGCGCTCGGCACTGACGGAGATGAACCTCCCGTTGTTTCCGAACGCCAAGGCTCGCGGGTATTCCACCACATCCATCACCGGCGACTTCGTGGTCCGCCTCAACGGACCGTACGACATCGCGGTGAACAAGCAGCACGACGGCACCTATGGCCTCACCACGGACTGGTGGGCCGGTCATGTCGAGAAGGAGGTCGGACCGAAGTTCGGTCGGCTTCTCCAGCTCTACGGCGTCCACAAGGCCATGCGCGAAGCCCGGAAGAAGGGGCTGTCGGTCAGCCGGAAGGCCCAGGCCGACGGCTCGATCAAGTTGACCGTCGTGGGCGTTTGAACCTCAACCAACACCTCCATGACCAAAACCATCGAAATCGTTGTCGCCCCTACTGGGGATATCCGTGTCGAAGCCGTTGGATTCCAAGGACCGGACTGCGAAAAGGCCACCCGGTTTATCGAAGAGGCCCTCGGCGAGGTTCAGGCACGACAGAAGAAGCCGGAGTTTCATGCCGCCGCCCTTCGTACCCGCCAACAAAAGGTCGGGCCATGACGCGCTTCGCGCTTCGTTTCGACCCCACGGGGACCGGGCACGCCTTCTTCACGGAGGCCATCGACCTGTCCACGATTGGCAGGCTGGAGATCAGCCGAGCCACCACCATCGAGTTCCAGAACGGCAGGCAGCTCTGGGAGGTGAAGGACGCGCAGGGGCAAATCCTGTTCGCCCACCCTTCACGCTCGGCCTGCCTGCAATGGGAACACGAGCACTTCAACCAGAGCTGATCAATCGTCAGTGCGCTCCGGTTCTCGCACTTCGAGGGGTGGGCGCCGGTGGACCTCATCCTCCGGCGTGAACTCAATTCGCATTCCCCAGCCGGCATAGGTCCCAAGCAGCCGCCCAAACTCCTTGATCGACAGCTCGTGGTCGTCGATCTGGACAACGGCCACGCCGTCTTCGTCGGAGTCGATCAGGCATCGCAGCACCCTTCCCCTTGGGGTCCATTGATCCGCCCGGGGGTAGAACTTGATCTGGGGTGAACCCAACGGCACCTCCACCGCGACGTGCTTGTACTCAGCGGCAAGCTGGGCCTGAGCCCGCAGCGTGTCGTTGAACAGCTCCAGGATCTCCGCGTCCGTCATCGCTTCGATGTCGGCGCCGATGGTGAGGTGGGTGGTGGGCACCCCTTCCTCCTTGTACGCGATCACAGCGACGTCTCTTTCGCGGGTAATCGTCACTTCGTCCATTCGGGCGATGTACCTCTTCTTGCGCATGGTGGTCCTCGTTTCGGCCTTCAAGTCTTTGGGAGGGCGATCACCGAGATCATCATCCCCATTTCGAGGCTGGTCATCGCAGCGAGCAACTCCGGGGGCAAGTAGTCGGTCACCGGCGTCGGGGTCTGCTGGAACACGTTGAAGTCGAGCAGGTGGTTGTCCACGCCTGCCTTCTTCATCGCCTTGAACTCGTCCTCGTTCTCCAGGAGGAACCGGAACGCCACGGGCACCAGTGCCCCGATCCCCAGCTGGTCATCCTTTGCGATGATGGCCGCGAACCCCGAGTCCGGTCGGGCAGTCTTCTCTGGATTCCCATGCGCGGGCACATGGCCCTTCCGGAACACGGTCGTCGGCTTGAACCGACTCCGCTTCAGGTACGCATCCACATCGAAACTCAATCCGCTGGCCACGTACACGCACACGCCCATGCGGGTGATGATGCGGTTCGCTGGCCGGTATTCAACTCCCACAACCCCAACCAGAACCGATCCAAGTACTCCTCCATGAACACCACCACCACCCGTGACCGCATCATCCATTACCTGCGTGCCGGCTACGCCTCGCTTTATCTCGTGTCGTCCGAGGAAGCGCGGATCGAAGCCGAGATCAAGTCCATCGCCGGCCAACTGTCGTACCAGCTGCGCTTCTGGAGCGTGGTGGATGGACTCGTGGACGCTTCGACCGGCCATCGCACCGACGCCAGCGATCCCCTGGACGCGTTGACCGCCATCGACGACCTGCCGGAGAAGACCCTGGTCCTGCTCCGGGACTTCCACCTGTTCCTCCAGGACCCCAATCCCATCCTGCTGCGGAAGTTCAAGGACGGGCTCGTGACCGCCAAGACCAAGCAGAAGCCGCTGGTGATCCTCGGTTGCAGGCTCGTACTGCCACCTGAACTCGAACGGGAAATCACCGTCCTCGACTTCGCTCTGCCCGGAAAGGAACAACTGGGCACTGTGCTCGATGGCATCGTCGAGTCGGCCTCGTTGAAGCCCATCACCGGCGACCTCCGAGAACACGTGCTCGATGCCGCCCGTGGACTGACCACGACCGAGGCCGAGAACGCCTTCGCCTTGTCTGTGGCGGAGTCGAAATCCATCGATCCGGCCATCATCGCCCGGGAGAAGGCCCAGACCGTGAAGAAGAACGGGCTGCTGGAACTCGTGGAGACCAAGGAATCCCTGGAATCCATCGGCGGCTTGGACCTCTTGAAGTCCTGGTTGTTGAAGCGCCGCAATGCGTTCGGACAACGGGCTCGCCAGTACCATCTACCGGTTCCGAAGGGCCTGCTAATCCTCGGCATTGCCGGCACGGGCAAATCCCTCACGGCAAAGGCCACTGCTGCGGTGTTCGGTGTGCCGCTGCTCAAACTCGACGCTGGCCGCATCTTTGCCGGTCTCGTCGGACAATCCGAAGCCAACCTCCGGTCCGTCATCCAAACCGCGGAAGCGATAGCGCCCTGCTGCCTCTGGATCGACGAACT
>CAZSOV010000512.1:0-2838 GCA_964608505.1 uncultured Verrucomicrobiota bacterium | reverse complement strand
GATCGCCCCGCGACCCGGCGGTCGCGGGCCCCAATCGACTTTGTCCATCGCCCTGAGGTCCCGGTCAGGACGGCCCTCCCCCGGGTTGCCCCTCAGAACCGTTTCGTGAGCGTGAGGGTGAACGTGTCGCCCTCGGGACGCAGATGCGCCTCCATCTCGTGGATCCAGCGCAATGAGACGAACGTCATGATGTCCGGAAACGCGACGCTGACCTCGGGGCCAACGCCGAGAACATTGGCGTGTCCCGCCGACGGCGATCCGGACGTCACCTGCCCCTGATAGTATCCCGCCACGCCCACGTCCCAGGTTTTGGCGAGGGTCTTGCTGGCCCCGAACTCGACCGTGTACGAGTTCCCGACGGTGGCGCCGTTGTCGCGATGGTGGATCTCGTAGCGATTCAGGGCGGACAATGCCCACGTCTTCTCGGCGTCCGCGTACCAAGTCGCGCCCAGGGTGAACATGTGGGAGAAGAACCCCTTTCCGAGCGCGATGGGTTCCGTCGCCGTGGGCGTTTCGCCGGTGGGCACCCAGATGGAATAGCCGGCGCCGATGTCGAGTTGGGGGAGGTGCCAGGCCAGGAGGAGGGGCTCGATCTGGATGTCGTAGAGGCCGAAATAGGAGTCACGCATGGCCCCGGCCTTCACGTCGGCCCAGCCAAACGGAACGATGATGTCCATCCCGTAGTTGGCGCCGAGAATCTTCTTCTCGGTCATCCAGATCAGGCGCGGGGCATTGACGTAGACATTGGCGTTGAACGTGGCCGGCCCACCCGGGAACTGGTCGGCGTTGTAGTACAGGTTGTAGTCGCGCAGGTACACGCCGGGCGGGGGCAGGGAGGGTCCTTTGATGCCTTCGACACCGGGGGGGTAGTGACCCGGAAATTGGGCTTGGACCAGGACGGTTCCCGAGAGGAACCCGGTGGCGAGGAGCGTGGCCGTCAGGTGGGACTTCATGTTGTCGGGGTGGTGCTTGAAGCCCGTCTCGACCGGACGGGACGCCCCGCGGATCGCTGCCCGGTTCCAAGCCAGGCACCCGATTCGTGGACGCGCCCCGACGCCGAACATTGCGGTGTCGTGATCGCGGGCATCGCGACCAGAATCCCTCCGCCCCGGAAAACCCGTCAAAGCGCCGGTGGCGAATTGTCCGGCCCCGCGCGGGGACGGGCTAGGGTTTGACCGCCGTGCCGTCGCCACGGCGGACCGGCTCCCAATACCCGGGATGCTCCGGCAACGGAAACCGTTTGGCGGCGGCCTCGTTGAGGTCCACGCCCCAACCTGGCGCCTCGTTCACGTGCAGGTATCCGTTCTTCATGAAGGGCGCGCCCGGGAAAACCTCCCGCATTGCGTCGTTGAAGTTCACGGCCTCCTGGATGCCGAAGTTCCAGATGGCCAGGTCGAGATGGGCATTGGCGGCGTGCCCGACCGGCGAGACATCCAGCGGTCCGTGCCAGGCGCTGCGCACGGAGAAGGCCTCCGCCAACGCCGCCAGTTTCCGGGCCGGAGTGAGCCCGCCGATCTGCGAGAGGTGCACCCGGATGAAGTCGATGAGACGCTCCGTGATCAGGCCCGTCCATTCGTGGGGGCTGTTGAAGAGTTCACCCATGGCGAGGGGCACGGCGCACTGCTGCCGCAGGTGTCGGAACCACCCGACATCCTCCGGCGAGAACGGGTCCTCGAGGAAGAAGGGCCGGTACGGCTCGATGTCCTTGCACAACCGGATGGCGTCGATGGGGGCGACGCGCTCGTGAACGTCGTGGAGCAACTGCACGGCGTCCCCGCACGCCTCGCGGACGGCGGCGAACAGCTTCGGGACGCTCCGAAGATAAGGACCCGCATCCATATGAGTGTCGCCCGGCAGACCAAAGCCCGCCGCCTTGAAATCCCCCTTGCCGGAGAGCTGGGGGGAACCGTAACCGCCCAACTGGATGCGGACGTGCCGGAAGCCGTCGGCCATGAGGCGTTGCACGTTCGCGACGACCTGCGGGATCTCGTTCCCGGAGGCGTGGGAGTAGCAATCCACCGCGAAGCGGGCCTTGCCCCCCAGCAGCTGATAGACGGGCAGTCCGGCCCGCTTGCCCTTGATGTCCCACAGCGCCTGATCCAGGCCGCTCAGCGCATTGTTCAGCACCGGGCCGTTCCTCCAGTACGAACTCGTGTACGCGGTCTGCCAGAGGTCCTCGATGTTGTCGGCATCGCGCCCGCGGCAGAACGGGTCCAGAAACTCCTCGACCGCCGTCTGCACGACCCTGGCCCGCTGGTTGAACGTGGCGCAGCCCAGCCCGTAGAGACCGGGTTCGCTGGTCTCCACCTTCACCACTACCAGCCGTACCCGCGACTGCGGGGCCGTCAGGATGGGCCGGACCCGCGTGATCCGGATCGGTGCCGTGCCCCGGTTCGCGCGGGCCACGGCCTCCTCGGCCGCGGGACAAAGGCGTGGGGACGCCATGGACGCCAGGGCGGCAGCGGCGCCGAGCCCGGTCTGGCGCAGGAAGAAACGTCGGGAAGGCGGATGGGGCATGGGAGCAACGACGTGTTAGCCCAAACCACTCCCCGGGGGAAGCGCGGCTTGCCGCAAGAACCGGGCCAACGATCCAGGGCATCCAAAGTGACCGCCCCCGAATTCCCGGGGGGCGCACGACGGATGGGTTGCGGCGACGCGGCGACCCTGCGGAGCGCGGGGCGTGGAGGCATTCCCGGGCACCCTGGACGCGTCCGCCCGGGCCGGGAGCGGGCCAGGGGCGTTGACAAAGTCCTGCGTGGAACCGCGATGTGGGGCCGGCGACGGGCTCCCCGCCATAGCGTCTGCGCGACGGCGGGCCGAGTCGCAGGCTTCGCCTCT
>CAZSOV010000511.1:0-2866 GCA_964608505.1 uncultured Verrucomicrobiota bacterium | reverse complement strand
TGGTGTTTCGGCCCTGGTTGGGGTGGCGGGGTATCGACGGAGGGGGGGCGCGTGCCGTATGAAACCGGGCATGAACTCCGTTGGATTGGGTGGGTGGCTGGGGATTTCGCGGCACGCCGGGGCGCTGCTGGTTGTCGCGGTTGGTCTGGTGTTGGCGGGAGCACCCGGGGCCGCCGGGGAGCAGGTGCTCTGGTACCGGCAGCCGGCGGACCTGTCGGAGCGGGAGCCCAGGAACGGGTGGTCGAATTCCCGGGGCTGGGTGGAGGCGTTGCCGGTGGGGAACGGGCGCCTGGGGGGGATGATTTACGGTGGGACGGCGGTGGAACGGATCCAGTTGAACGAGGATACGGTGTGGTCGGGACGTCCCCAGGACGCGGACAATCCGGAGGCCCTGAAGCACCTGCCCGAGATCCGACGGTTGCTGTTCGAGGGCAAATACGAGGCGGCGCAGAAGCTGACGTACGAGAAACTCGTCTGCAAAGGGCCGGGAACCTGCGGCGGGGCGTCGGCGGACTGCGATTTCGGATGCTACCAGACGCTGGGGGATCTGGATTTCGAATTCGATGGAGTCGGCGGGGCCGCGACGGAGTACCGGCGAGAGCTGGATCTCGAAACCGCGGTGGCGCGGGTGTCGTTCGTGGCGAACGGGGTGCGGCATGTGCGGGAGGTCCTGTCGTCGGCCCCGGACGAGGTGCTGGCGATCCGGTTGACGGTGGATCGAGCCGGGGCCTTGGGATTCGCGGTGCGGTTGTCGCGGCCGACCGGTGGCGAAACCAAGGCGGAGGGCGACGGGGGGGTGACGATGCGCGGACGGGTGGCCAACGGGCGCGGGGTGGGGTTTCTGGCGCGGTTGCGGGCGACGACGGAGGGCGGGTCCGTGACGGCGGAAGGGGATCGGTTGAGAATCCGGGGGGCGAGCGCGGTGACGTTGGTCCTGGCGGCGGGAACGGATTTTCGGGGGCGCGACCACGAGGGCGGGACGGAGCGGCAGATTCGGGCGGCGGTGGCGAAGCCGTGGGAGCGGTTGCGGGCGGAGCACGTGGCGGAGTACCGGCGGTATTTTGATCGGGTGACGCTGGACCTGGGAACGACGGACGCGGCGCGCTTGCCGACGGACGAGCGGTTGGCGGCTTTGGCGAAGGGGGGCGAGGACCCGCAATTGGGCGCGCTGTATTTCCAGTACGGACGGTATCTCCTGATCTCGAGCAGTCGCCCGCACGATCTGCCGGCGAACCTGCAGGGCCTCTGGGCCGAGGGAATCCAGACTCCGTGGAACTGCGATTACCACAACAACATCAACGTCCAGATGAACTACTGGCCGGCGGAGGTCGCGAACCTGGCGGAGTGCCATCTTCCGTTGTTCGACTGGATGGAAACGTTGCGGGAGCCGGGACGGAGGACCGCGAAGGTGCACTACGGGGCCGGGGGCTGGGTGGTGCACACGGTGGCCAACGTGTGGGGCTATACCTCGCCCGGCGAGCATCCCTCTTGGGGCCAGTTCCCCGCGGCCGGGGGCTGGTTGTGCCAGCACCTCTGGGAGCACTACGACTTCTCGCGGGATCCCGAGTTCCTCCGGCGGGCCTATCCGACGATGCGGGAGGCGGCCGAGTTCTACTTGGATTTCCTGGTGCCGGAGCCGAAGCGGGGGTGGCTGGTGACGGCCCCGAGCAATTCGCCGGAGAACGGTTTCCGGACGCCGGACGGACAGGTCGGGGCGGTCTGTTTCGCGCCGACGATGGACATCCAGATCGTGCGGGAGCTTTTCGGGAACTGCGTCGAGGCGGCCAGGATCCTGGGCGGGGACGCGGAGTTCCGGGGTCGACTGGAGGCGGCCCTGGCGAAGCTGCCGCCGCACCAGGTGGGCAAGCACGGGCAGTTGCAGGAGTGGATCGAGGACTTCGACGAGACCGAGCCGCACCACCGGCACGTGTCCCACCTGTATGGATTGCACCCGGGTCGGCAGATCACGCGCCAGGGGACCCCGGACCTGGCGAAGGCGGCGCGGGTGACGCTGGAACGCCGGGGGGACGACGGCACGGGATGGTCACTGGCGTGGAAGATCAATTTCTGGGCCCGCCTCGGGGACGGCGACCGGGCGTACAAGATGTTTCGGACGCTGCTCCGACCGGTCCGCGGCTCGGGGGTGAACATGAGCAACGGCGGGGGCACGTTTCCGAACCTGTTCGATGCGCATCCGCCGTTCCAGATCGACGGGAATTTCGGGGGCTGCGCGGGGATCGCCGAGTTGCTGTTGCAGAGTCATGCGGGCGAGCTGGACCTGCTGCCGGCGCTGCCGGGTGCCTGGGCGAAGCGGGGGCGCGTGGCCGGGCTTCGCGCCCGGGGAGGATACGACGTGGACCTCGACTGGTCCGAGGGCAGGTTGACCGGTGCCCGGATCCGGGCCTCGCGCGCCGATCGGTGCCGGGTCGCGGTGCGGGGCGAGGCGACGATGGTGAAGGAGAACGGTCAGCCGGTGGAGTTCCAGCGGCTCGGCGGAAACCGGATCGGAATCGCGACGCGGCCGGGCGGGTCGTACGAAGTCTCGATCCGCTAGCCCGCGCGGGGGCGGGGAATCGGCCTAGCTTGCCCCGAGGCGCGTGTTGGGTTTGGCGAGGGGATGTTCCTGTTTGCGTCCGTGGACGCAGCAGGCGGTCCACTCGGCGAGGCGTCGTCCGAGGAGCCGGCAGGAGGCCTGAATCTCGGGTTCGCGGGGTTCCTTCATCGCGACGGCTCCATAGTGGGCGGTCATGCCCTTGGCGGCGTAGTCGGTGACGCCGAACACGAGGAAGCCATAGTTGAGAAGGACGGTATTGATGGACTGGCAGGCGACCTCGGTGATGCCGGCGATGTTCGGCGCCTTCTGGAA
>CAZSOV010000510.1:0-2880 GCA_964608505.1 uncultured Verrucomicrobiota bacterium | reverse complement strand
GCCGCGCGAGCCGTAGGAGCGGGAATACTGGCGGCCGACGCCGGCAAGTTCGCCTTCCTTCTTGTCGGCATCCCCGCCGCCCGTGTTCTTCGCGATGATCTCAAGCCACGAGTTGCTCTGATCCACGCCCTCGCGCGTCTTGGCGATGTCCTCCTTCAGCACCACGTTCGGCATGATCGACTCACTGATCTTGAGCGCCGTCAGCACCGGGACGCCGTTGGACAGCAGCGTGGCCAGGGTCCGGCAGAACTGCCCGAAGAGATTCAAACGCACGACCTTTCCGAACAGCGGGGCGTTCAGCCGGGCCCGATCCAGCGTGCGCCGACCGCCCGGGGTCGCGCGATACCGGTTCAGGATGACCCAGATGACCAGGGCCAGCGCCGCCAGCAACCACCAGTAATCGCCGAAGAAATTGCTCATCGACATCACCATCTTGGTGGAGGTGGGCAGCTTGTCGTCCATGCCCTCGAAGATGGTCATGAACTTCGGGAGCATCACGGCCATGAAGAACACGATCACGGCGACGCCCACGAGGGCCACGATCACGGGGTAGATCAGCGCCGAAATGAACTTCGCCTGCACTTCCGCGAAACGCTCGTAGTGCGACGCCAACCGCCGCAGCACGTCCACCAGCGCCCCGCTCTGTTCCCCCGCCCGGATCATGTTCACGTACAATTCCGTGAACACCCGCGGCTGGCGCGCCATCGAGTCCGACAACGATTTGCCCTCGATGACGTCCTGCCGCAGCTGCTTGCTCACCTCCGAGGGAATGCCCTTGGTTTCCAGGTGCGTCATGCTGTTCAGCGCCACGGTCAGGGGCATGCCCGACTTGATCAGATTCGCCAGCTGGTTCGTGAAGGTGCCGAGCTCCTGCATCTTCGGACGCCGCTTCCGGGTCATCGCCGCCCGCATCGCCGGCGGCAGCCAGCTCCCCTTTTCCTCCGCGCCCCCGGGCTTCATCCCCGCCTTCGTCCGGGTCTCGGCCCCCGCCCCGCCCTGCACCGAAACCGGAAACAGGCCCAGCCGCTCCAATTGCGCCAACGCCGTCGCGCGGTCGGCGACGTCGAGCGACCCCTGCACGACCTCCCCCGACCGGCGCCGGGCTTTGTACGAAAACTGTGGCATCCCTTGCTGCTTTCTCTGACTAGAGACTAAACCGGTTCCACCCGAAAGTTGCTGGCGGCTTTCCCGTTCACGCCCCGACCCCCATCCCCCGCACCGCCGCCTCCGGCCCCTCCACCGCCGGGGCAGACCCCGGGTCGCGTGCCGCGATGCGGTCCACGTTCGTCCCCGAACGCGACGCCTGGAAGGCAATCGGCACGGCCTCGTTCGTGCTCCCGCGCCGGTACCCGAGCAGGTCCAGCGTCACCTGGACGTAGCCGATCTCGCGCAGTCGCGTGCCGATCCGCGCCCCCAGCTCGCCCGCGAGCAGACGCCCCATTTCCCCGGTCCCGACCTCCAGTCGTGCCAGCGCGCCGGACCGGAGTTCGTGATGACGGACGCGGACGTCGAAGAAACCCTCCGAACGCACGTAGAGTTCGGCCGCCTCGATCATGCGCAATTTCTCCGGCGTCACCTCCTCCCCGTACGGAATGCGGGAACTGAGGCAGGCCATCTGCGGCTTCTCCGCCGTGGGCAGGCCCAGGGACGCCGAGAACAGCCGGATCTCGGCCTTGGTCAGCCCGATCTCCTTCAATGGCGCCCGGACCTGGAATTCGGCGGCCGCCTGGGCCCCGGGACGATGATCCCCGACGTCGCTCGCGTTCTCGCCGTAAGCAAGGACCCGGAACCCCTCGCGACGGGCCAGCGGGGCGAGTTCCTCGAACAGGGCGTGCTTGCAGAAGTAACAGCGGTTGACGGGGTTCCCCAGGTAATCGGGATTCGCGAATTCGCGGGTGTTCACCACGCGCACGGGAAATCCGAACCGCCGCCCCAGCTCGAGCGCCTCGGCCAGTTCGGAGCGGGGCAGGCTCGGAGAATCCGCGATGGCCGCCAGCGCCCGGGGGCCCAGCTCCTGATGGGCCACCACCGCCAGAAAGACGGAATCCACGCCGCCCGAGTACGCGGTCAGGCAGGACTCGAACGAACGCAACAAGGCCCGAAGCTGTTCCAGCTTGGTCTGCGGCACCTGCCCAGTTTGCCAGTGCTCCCGCGGGTTGTCGAGGAGCCGGGGCGCCGGGGCTCAGTACTTCGCCTGGATCCGCGTGCGCTGTTTTTCCAGGACCTCGGGGATGTCGTCCTGGGAGATGTACGAATCCCGCGATCCTCCCGCGTCCCAGCTGTGCAGAAAGAGCATTTTCCGGAAGGCGACCCACCGGGCCGATCCGTCGAGGAAGAGCTGGTTGCCCCCCACCGGCGTGCCGCCCGCCGAGTTCTTGTGCGGGGGCATGCCCTTGAAGGCGGTATCGCGTCCCCCGCCCCACCGCCCGTCGATCTTCATGACCGCATCCGCCGCCAACACCCAGCCGGGCCGCGAGGCCGTGGTCCGCACCGGACTATGGGAGGGCATCGTGCCCACCGGATTGATCCAGTTCTCGATCCCGCCCAGGTACTGGAACCCGATGATCCACTGGTCGAAATCGCGTTCGTACTGGGGGAAGGTCGGGCGATTGGGGCAGGTCCAGATCTGGCCCTGGGCGTTGCTGACGACCAGTCCCAGCCGGCCCGCCTCGCGTTCCTCGAGGGGATTGAGCGCGATCTGCACCGAACCGCCGCGCGCCGGCAGCAACCGGTCCCGGTTGTCGTCGGCGTAGATCGTCATGCCGATGCCGATCTGCCGGACGTTGTTCAGGCACTTGGCCCGCTTTCCGCCCTCCTTCGCCTTGCTCAAGGCCGGCAGCAGCATCGAGGCGAGGATCGCGATGATGGCGATCACGACCA
>CAZSOV010000509.1:0-2887 GCA_964608505.1 uncultured Verrucomicrobiota bacterium | reverse complement strand
ATTAAAACACGACGATCAACGGGTCCGAAAGACCCGGTTCGTCGACCGGATACGCTCAACTGCCCCCGGCGCACCGCCGCCGCCGTGGTCCAGCAATCCCTCGCCATGCTCGATGACGAGTTCGTCCACGCCCAATCCGCCGCGCTCGCCGCCCGCCTCCAACTGGCCGCCCCCGCGCTCCTCGATGCCTCCGGCGAATCCCCGGCCACCCGCCGCCTCTACGGTCTCGACCAGCCGATCACCGCCGGCTACGGCCTGCGCTGCCTCATGGCCCGCCGCCTCGTCGAGGCCGGCGTCCGCTTCGTCCAGGTCTTCCCTCCCGTCAAACCCCAGTTCCAACCCTGGGACAGCCACACCGACGTGAAGGACGAACTCGAGAAAATCTGCCCCCGGACCGATCTGCCCTCCGCCGCGTTGATCCGTGACTTGAAGGCCCGCGGCCTCCTCGATTCCACCATCGTGCTGTGGTCCGGCGAATTCGGACGCCTCCCGATCCCCCAGAACGGCAAGGGACGCGACCACAACCGCAACGCCTTCAGCCTCCTCCTCGCCGGCGGCGGGTTCCGGGCCGGTCACGTGCACGGCGCCACCGACGAACTCGGGTACCAGGCCGCCGTCGATCCGGTGACGATCCCCGCTCGGCACGCCACGATCCTTGCCCAGCTTGGTCTCGACCACGCCCGCCTCGTGCACCGGCCCACGGCATCGATGAGACCCCGACCGATGTCCGCGTGACCAGGGCCCGCGTGATCCGCGAGCTGCTGACCTGAACCGCGCGCCTCAGCGCCGACGGCGGCACCGGGTGTTCACGATGACCAGCAGGCCCAACGCCCCCGCCGCGGCCCACGTCGTCGGCTCCGGCACTTCCTCCGCGAAATAATAGCCGACCCCGTCCCCGATCAGGTTCAAGGCCGGCAGGTCCGCGTGCACGATGATCTTCTGGGTGCCCGTCGGCAGGATGAGGTTGTCCCAGAACGTGGCATCGGTATGGACGCCAATGCCCCCGTTGATGCTGCCCCCGGGGGACAGGTCGCCATTGGCCGGGTTCAGCACCAGCGATTGCTGTCCCTGCACCTGGGTCTGGTTGTCCTGGTTTCCGACATGGCTCCAGGTCGACGGCGGCAGCGACTGCGACGAACCGTCGATCACCTCGATCCAGTACGCCGCCGTGTTGCCCGGCGCCGGCCCGACCTCGTTGCTGATGTTCCAGATGCCGAACACGGTCGAGGGCTTCAAATTGTAACCCGTCAGATCGAATTCGATGGCCGACGTGTGGTTGTAGACCGTCTGTGCCAGGTGCCCCTCCACCTGGCCGGTGTTGGGAAACAACAGGGTGAACTGCGACGGGTAGATGAGCGGGTTGTCGTTGTCATTCGCGCCCCGTCCGCCCGGGGAGAAGGTCCGCGACACCGAAATCACGCCGTTGCCCACCGTGCTCGTGAACTGGCTGGTCCCGGCCAGCCCGCCCACCTGCGAGACATCCAGGAAGACGTAGTCCGTCCCCCACGACGGCGCGGCCCCCGTCATCGTGGCCAGCACCGCGGCGGCCAGCGCGGCGGTCGTCCGGACGGACCCGAGGCCATCCGGCCCGGGAACGCCACCAGCATTTCGCGTTCGGCGCCGGGAAGACCCTCCGGCTCGATCCTGGGTGGGCGTGGAAACGCTGGGACGGGAAACGACGCGGGTGTCGGAAGGCATGGTGTTGGGTTGGGCAGGCGCCCGGGGGTTGTCGGGTTGTCCGTGGGTGGGTGGGTGGGCCGGATGGGGATGGGATTGGAAGACTTGAACGAAACGAACTTCCGGATTGGACATGAGGCTATCGCACGGTCTTGATAGATCAAGCTAATGAATGGCCGTCGTGCCGCCTGCGGCAGGGCGACTGACAAAGTCGGATGGGTCGGCGACCGCCGGGTCGCAGGTGTCGCGAATCCTGGGAAATCCCATGGATGACGCCGAGGGGGAACTCGCGACGAGGCCCGCCTTCGCGCGAGGCTTCGGCGTGGGGACCCGTCGCGCGCCCCGACAGCGAGCTTGGAACGACCTTGGCGTTGGTCCTGCAGCCTGCGTTGCGAACTCCCGCCGCCCCCGGCGCCCCGGCGGTTCTTCCGGATCGCGGAATGGTGACCCGACCGACGCCGCACCCAGCTCGTCGCCGAAGCAGTCGATGACACGGGGGTGCCACCTCCGTTCACCGCGCCGATTCCACCTCCGAATGGAACGCGCGCCGGTGCGATTCCCCGGCCTCGGCGTACAACGTGACCCCTTCGCGGCGTGCGATCTCACGATCTCATGGAACCGCGCATAGGTCCCGTCATGCTGCGCCACGACCGGGGACCGCTTGCACTTCAGGTACAGCACCGGCAGCCGCGCCAGTTCCACGCGGCGCCGGATCGCGTCCGTCTCCGCCACGGTCTCCGCCTGGTCGAACAACGCCCCCGCGACACCCACGAACGCGTGCGAGAACAGCGCGTCGTCGGCCTGCAATCCCAGGTGGATGTGGGTGTCCCTCCGGAGCTGGCCGTGGAGCAGGTCGAAGTATGCCTGCACGAACTGCCCGGCCCGCCCGTAGTACCCGTTCATGAAGTCGGCCACGATGGGTTCCACCGCCGCCCCCGGGTTCCACAACAACCGCGCCAGCACGTAGGCCCGCAGCTCGGCGAACTCGCCCCCGCGGCACTGGTACGCGCCCTGTTCCATGATCCCGATCGCCCGGTGGTCGCGGAAGAAGCGGATGTTCGACGCCAGCACCCGGAAGTTGGGATACGGCAGCACGTCGTGGCTGAAGTTCACCACGTAATCCCAGATGTAGAGATGCGGCGCGATCGCGGCCCATTGATTCAGGTCATCCACAAAGCTCTGGTTCTCCGCGCAGTGGAGAAAATCATGG
>CAZSOV010000508.1:0-2891 GCA_964608505.1 uncultured Verrucomicrobiota bacterium | reverse complement strand
GTCGCCCGCAGCGGAAGCGAGCTGAACTGACCCGGCCGGCTCAGCCGCCGATCACGCCCCGCACCAGGTGGTCGATCAGGCCGGCTCGGGCACCGACGGCAGTCCGGACAGCGCCATCGCCAGTTCGCGCTCGTCGTAGTTGCGGTCCTCGAGCTTGCCGGCGAAGTAGTCGATGTACGCCTGCATGTCGAAGTGGCCGTGGCCGCACAAGTTGAACAGGATCGCGCGCGACACGCCTTCCTCGCGGCAGCGGATCGCCTCGTCGATGGCGGCCCGCACGGCATGGTTCGCCTCCGGCGCCGGCAGGATGCCCTCGGTCCGGGCGAACTGAATTCCGGCCGCGAAGGTCGACAACTGGGCACAGGCGACGGATTCGATCAGGCCCAGGTTCTGCACGTGGCTGACCAGCGGGGCCATGCCGTGGTAGCGCAGGCCACCGGCGTGGAATCCGGGCGGCGTGAACGTCGAACCGAGGGTGTGCATCTTCACGAGCGGCGTGAGGTGAGCCGTGTCGCCGAAATCGTAGGCGTACTTGCCGCGCGTCAGGCTCGGACATGCCGCCGGTTCCACCGCCACGATCCGGACCTTCCGTCCGCCACGCAACTGGGCGCCGAGGAACGGGAACGCGATGCCCGCGAAATTGGATCCTCCGCCGGTGCAGCCCACCACCACGTCGGGGTAGTCGTTGGCCATTTCCATCTGGGCCATGGCCTCCACGCCGATGACGGTCTGGTGCATGAGCACATGGTTCAGCACCGAGCCCAGCGCGTACTTGGTGTCCTCCGACTTGGCCGCCACCTCCACCGCCTCGGAGATCGCGATGCCGAGGCTCCCCGGATGATCGGGGCGCTGGGCAAGGATCGCGCGCCCGGATTCGGTTTCGGTCGAGGGCGAGGCCACGCAACGCGCGCCCCACGTCTCCATGAGGGCTCGGCGATACGGCTTCTGGTTGTACGAGACCCGCACCATGTACACCGTCACGTCGATCCCGAACAACGCCCCGGCAAACGCCAGCGAGGAACCCCATTGGCCCGCGCCGGTCTCCGTCGCGATCCGCTTCACGCCGGCCTCCTTGTTGTAGAACGCCTGCGGTACCGCGGTGTTCGGCTTGTGGCTGCCCGCCGGGCTCACGCCCTCCCATTTGTAGTAGATCCGCGCCGGGGTCTGCAGCGCCTTCTCCAGGCGCCGCGCCCGGAACAACGGACTCGGCCGCCACTGCCGATAAATCTCCCGCACCGGCTCCGGGATCTCGATCTCGCGCTCCGTCGAGACCTCCTGCCCGATCAGCGCCATCGGGAACAGCGGCGCCAAGTCGTCCGGCCCGATCGGCTTCTTCGTCCCCGGATGCAGCACCGCCGGCAGCGGTTTCGGCAGGTCCGCCTGGATGTTGTACCACGTTTTCGGGAGTCGGGATTCGTCGAGCAGATACTTGGTGGGGTCAGCCATGCGCGATTCATTCCCAAAGCCCCGTCCGCCTGCCAACCGCGAAGTGGCGAGTTCCTACCTCCCCTTCAACGTCGTCAGGTACTCCACCACGTCGACCAATTCCTGCCGCGCCAGCAGCGTGCCCAACCCCGCCGGCATCACCGACAGTTTCTGTCGTTCCCGCCCCTTCAGCTCCGTCTTCCGGACCCGCACCGTCACCCCGCCCTGCTGCCGCACCACCACCTCCTCCGCCGTCTCGCTCGCCAGCAATCCCGCGACCTCCTCCCCGTCCCGCGTCGCGAAGGTCCAGCCCTCGTACCCGAACGAAATCCCGGCGCTCGGATCCAGGATGGCCTCGTACAAGGCCTGGCGCCCGAGTTTGGTCCCGATGTCCGTCAGCGCCGGGCCGAACCCCTGGCCGTCCTCCCCCACCTGGTGGCATTTAATGCAGGCCGCCTTCTCGGAACGGAACACCGCCGCCCCCCGCGTCGCGTCCCCCCGCATCCGCACCAACTCCCCCATCGCGGGCAGGGCCTCGCCGTCCGCCGAACGCGGCAGCGGCAACACCTCCGCCGCCTCCGCCCGCACCGCCGGCCAGCGCGACTGCGCCAAGCTCAGCGTCGCCGTGTTCCTCAGGTTCTCGTCCAGCTGCCCCGCCCGCGCGACCCGCAACACCTCCTTCGCCCCCGCCTCCGTCCGCGCCAATCCGCGCACCGCCGTCGCCCGCAACGGCAGCGCCGCCTGCTCGTCCGCCACCACCTCGAGCAGCAACGGCTGCATCGCCGGTTCCGACAGGTTCGCTCCCACCTGAATCCAGGCCTCCTTCCGATCCGGCTGCTCCCGGATCGCCCGCCGCAGGGGGTCGAGGCCCGCCGATTTCAACACCAACCGCATCGCCTCGCCGGCGGACGGATCGCCCGGATGCCGGGCCGCCACATCCAGCAACCCCGCCTCCTCCCCCTTCAGACGGAAATCCCGTACCCATTCCACGAACAGCGGCGTCCCCCGCGATGCCTCGACCACCCGCAGGAGGGCGCCTTTCACCGCGGGATTCGCCTCCAGATCCATCCCCTTCAACCGGCGCAGGGCCTCCACGGCCGTCGGGTTCGGTCCCGGGACCGCCACCGGTTCGGCGGCGCCCAGGCCCCCGGCTCCTCCGCTTCCCAGAATCCAAACCAGAACGATCCCGACCGCGAGGCGTCCGCGTGATGGTGGCATGGCGCGCGCGCATTACCGGTCCGCCGGGACGCCGTCAAGCAGGCACGCGACGAATGGGTGCGGGCGGGGGCGACGCCCGAATCGCGCGCCGCCGATACGGCCACGATTTCGTCCGGTTTCCACTCCGCGAGGGCGATGGACAAAGTCGGTTGGGGCCCGCGACCGGCTCCCCGCCATAGCGACCGCGCGACGGAGGGCCGGGTCGCGGGGCGATCGAAGCAGGCGAATCGAGAGGCGAAGCCTGCGAC
>CAZSOV010000507.1:0-2918 GCA_964608505.1 uncultured Verrucomicrobiota bacterium | reverse complement strand
TTAAACCGCGCTCCGACCAGATACGCCTTTTTCAGGGGCGCCAATCTTGGCCACATACGGTCAGCCGCCCGTAGCATCACTGCCCGGGCTGATCGAAGCGGTCGGACATTCGCAACAACGAGGCATTCGCGACGACGCGAATGGCGAATCCCGATCTTCGGCCGTTACATCCCCGCCACCGGTGTGACGAGGTGAATAGGACCTCGGGACATCATCCCTCGGTCCTGCCAATGTGGTCCGTACCCTTATCGCAATGTCAAAGAGCTACATTGGTCGGGATCGGCGGTACCATTGCAGCCGCGTTCGAGCAAGAGGAAAGGGGGGCATCGCTGCGCCGGCGCCGTCAACGCATTGGACCTTTCGGGGGGCAACGGGGAATGGATGCCGGGGCGACCGCCGAGTCGGGGCAGGGGTGACACTGGCAAGTGGACTGGCCTCGGGGCCAAATCTGATACTGCAATCTGATACTACTGGGTTGGAATTGGGGGAAACTGGGTCCAGACGGGACTGGAGAGGTGCTTGTGCAACCTGTTGATGGGTGGTGATTAAGGAAGAACTGTCTCGAACAGTCCATCGGGGACAAAAGGCCGTTTTCGACTTAGAAGGCAGCTGCTCTAGCCAGCTGAGCTGCGGGCGCACGAAACGGAACCGTGCACTTTTGTACCCGGAATCCCCGGGTTCGGGAAGGGGCATTCTGGCCGCGTGCGGGCCCGCGCCCGCAGGAGCCCGGGAAGCGGGAATCGATGCCGCCGCGCCGGCTTCCCGATCCCGATGGCGCGGACGACGGCGGAGCCCGCATTGGGGTCAGATCTCCGAATTTGGTTCTGCCGCGGACGAGGAGCGGAGTGGGGGCGGAAGGTGGAAGGCCCGTCCCGTGCTTGGGCTGCCGGGGGAGCGGGGAATTGGATCAATGTCAGAACTGGGGATGTGATCCCCGACGGTCACCAAACCTGCCACTCGCCGTGGTGTTAAGGAAAAGCAAAGCCGGGTGTGCGAATCGGGGACGTGGGAAGCATCGGGCGCGCCAGGCACTGGACAGCCTCGGAAGGGCGCCACAGAATTGGGCCAGTCCCATGACGAGCACGGAGAAGGTCATCGCGAAGGCCGTCGAGTTGGTGGCGGCGGTGCCGGAGGGAAAGCGGTATTCCCAGTTGGTCAGGGAGATCGCCTTCGCGTACCCGGACATTCCGGTCAACACGATCCACGGGTCCCTGCACAAATTCCGTACGGACCTCCCCGAGTCGGTCTATCTGCCCACGAGGGGCCTTTACCGGGCTGCCAAGTATCGCGAGGCGGGGGATGAAGCGAAGGAGCTGACCAGGAAGCTCCGGGACGAGAGGATCAGGGAGGAAGATTTCTACGACGCCTTCGGGGAATGGCTGGTGAACGAACTGGAGGAATGTACTCGCGTCATTTCGCTCGGCGGAAATCGCTTCCGCGACAAGTGGGGAACTCCGGACGTCGTTGGGATTCGGGAAGCGAAACGGAGCGACATCATCAAGCCACCCACCGAGATCATCGCAGCGGAAATCAAACTCGACCCCGCCGGCCTGATCACCGCTTTCGGGCAGGCCTGTGCGTACAAGCTCTTCGCGCACAAGTCCTACATTGTTGTGCCCCGATCGTCCTCGGATGAGGACGTGGCGCGATTGGACGCGCTCTGCCGGATATTCGGAATTGGCCTGGTACTTTTCGACCCGACGAACAAGGACGCTCCCGACTTCAGCATTCGTGTCCGGGCTTCGCGCGAAGAGCCCGACATGTTCTACGTGAACAAGTACCTGAAATTGGTCGAGGACGAGTTGTTCTCCTGAGATGGAAAACACTTCGTCCGGGTGCATGAAGTATGCTGCAGGACCTGACGAATACGCGCGCGATCTGGACCAAGGGTTTGCTGTTCCTGCTCCTGGGAATCGGCTCAGCCGTGCTCCTCGTTCTGGAAGCCGCGTCCCTCCGGGTTGCCGTGCTGCTCGCGGTGGCGATTTGGGGATTCTGCCGGGCGTATTACTTCGCCTTCTACGTCATCGAGAAGTACGTGGACCCGGGATATCGATTCTCGGGACTTGGGTCGTTCATCCGGTTTTGCTTGAAGAGGAAGACGAAGGAACACCGAGGGGGACCTCCGGAATGATCCGTGGAGCAAAGACCCTTGTTCCGGGGCCTTGCCGACCCCACGGGTGCAGGCTGATTCGCTAATGGGGACGATATCCCCGAGCAGAGGGGGCTGTCATCGCGCCCGTCTGCAGCCTATCCGGCAAGGCAGTGCAGAACTGACAGCACTTTCGGGTTGATTCCACCAAACCGCGGCCTAATTGACGCTAGCCCCTATGGCACTATCCGAGTATTACAAGTCTACCATCATCAAGGTGTCAGTCACTTTTGGGTTCGACAGTTTCAAGTGCGACCCAGATGAAATCACCGCAGCCTTAAGAATCGCACCGGACGGAGTCGCACGGAAGGGAACCATGCGGAGGCTCCGGAACGGACAAGAAGTGATACAGCCAATCACCTATTGGTCTCTGGCAAGTCGATCACGATCCAAAGATGTCAATGTCCATGTCAGAGGACTGTTAAGGCGAATCGCAGGAAAGCATCCGAAAATGCGAACCGAGTTCGGGCGTCCAAGTTTTTCGGTCACCTGGTTTGGCAACTACCTTTACGCCGGCAGCGGACCTTACTACGAAGCCGACGTGCTAAGAGGTATCGCTTCATGGGACGCTATGTTGTGGCACGATATCTACCAGGTGGACCAAGAAGAGAATCCTCCGATCGGGAAGCAGGGCTTGATAAGAATTCCAAAGGATTTGCTCACCAACCGGATGCAGTGAACCCCGAGATCGCATCCGGGTAGCATTCCGGAGGTCTAGAGCCTGTCATGAACTTTTCCGGAAAGGTCGATCGACACGATCGACGCAGTC
>CAZSOV010000506.1:0-2922 GCA_964608505.1 uncultured Verrucomicrobiota bacterium | reverse complement strand
TGGCCGATCCCACCCGCCCCCAGGTCGTGGGCTTTCGGTCTTCCGCAGGCAGCGCCCACGACGTCGCGGTCAGCCAGGGCCGCGTCTACGTAGGGACGGGTACCAGTCTGGAGGTTCTGGACGCCGCCGATCCCGGGCTGCGTCGGGTCGGGATCTGGGATGCACTCAACACCCTGGGCCGGGTGGTCGTATCCGACGGGCTGATCTACGGGGCCGGGTCCGGCTTTCAGGTATTCCGATGGAGTGACGCCGGGCTCGAGCCGGTCGCGACGGTCATGCCGGCGTTCATTGACCAGGTCGTCGTGGATCGCGGACAAATCGTCACCGTCACGGCCCCGGAATCGTTTCCGGGCCGTACCCTGGGCGAACTTCGGGGATACTCCTGGAAGGACTCCCGACAGTTCCAGCAGGACTTCCGGCTCGCTCCATTCCCCGGCTACGGCCTCGCGCTGACGAACGGCTTGCTGGCGGTGGCCGCTGGACGGTCAGGCCTCGCGGTGGTGGACCTTCGCCAGCCCTCCGTTCCCCTGCGACGCGGCGTTCATCCGACCCGCGGCACGGCTTGGGATGTCGCGTTGGCCGGCAGACTGGCCGTCATCGCGGACGGCGACGCCGGGTTGACACTCGTCGATCTCGACCGATTTCCGTCCCTCCCGGACCTCGTCGTGTCGAAGCTCGAGGCTCCCGACGTGGCCGTCTCCCGCGGGACCGTGTCCGTCGGTTGGACCGTCGCCAATCTCGGTGGCGGCCTCCCGGGTCGTGGTTGGATCGACCGGCTGTACCTTGGTCCCGAGCCCTGGATCGAGGCCACCGAGTGGTTCGTCGAGTTCCCCTTCGACCACACCGGGCCGATGGAGGGCGCGGTGCCTCGTGTTCAGCGCATCCAGCTGCCCGCGCACCTCGGTCCGGGCGATTACTGGTGGAAGGTCGTCGTCGATGCTCGGGGAGAGATCCCGGAGACCGACGAGTTCAACAACGAGTTCCTCGGCTTTACACCCATGCGCGTCGTGGACGAACCACGCCCGGATCTGAGGGTCACGGAACTCGTTCTTCCCCCGAACCTCCGTGCCTCGGAGACCGTCCGAGTCGGTTGGGTCGTCACCAATGCCGGTCCCTGGAGCACCGCCGCGGTTGCCTGGAACGACGCCGTCTTTCTTTCGTCCGACGAGGTGCTCGATGCCCAGGACCACCCGCTGGGGCGAGTCGCACGCCCGCGGGCGCTGGACCGTGGCGAGAGCTACGCGGCCTCCCTGGACGTCGCAATCCCGAGAACCGTCGACGGTCCATGGTTCTTCCTGGTTCAGGTCGATGCGGATCAACGCGTGGGGGAGGGCCCCGGGGAAACCGACAACGTGACGGCCAGCGCCCGCGTCGGCATCGAGGGCGTGCCCCTGCCTGACCTGCAGGTGCGCAGGATCGATCTTCCCGAGCAAATCGTCTCCGGATCGGTCGTGGGTCTGACGTGGTCGGTGATGAACGTCGGTCCGGGCCCGACCTTGGAAGGAAACTGGAGCGACCAACTGCTCCTCCAGTCCGCGATCCATCCCGAATCCCCGCCCATGCCGTTGGGCTCCATGGTCCGGGTGGGTTCCCTGGCTCCCGGCGCGGACTACGAGGCCACGGCCTTCGTGCGGGTCCCCCTCGACCTGAGCGGGGACTACTACGTCCTCGTTCGCGCCGATGCGGATGGGGAGGTGGTCGAGTTCGACGATGCCAACAACCTCGGTTCCTCGCTGGCCGCCGCCCCGGTCCAGCCGGGGCCGAGGCCCGATCTGCGCCCGACCCACGTTGTCGTTCCGTCCACCGCGCGGGCCGGCGACCCACTGGAGATCGCCTACGAGGTGGGCAATGTCGGGGCCGCTGCCTTCGACGTCGGGAATTGGATCGACCAGGTCTATCTCGTCGCGGAACCACCCGTGCCGGGCACGGTCGTCCCTCCCGCGGTCGTCGAGGGCCGCCTGCTCGCCGAGGCCTGGCGTGCGTCCCTGCCGCCGCCCGGGGATGCGGTCACGAATCGGTGGGTCGTGGAACTGCCCGAGACCCTGGAGGGTACCTGGCACGTGTTGATCGTGGTCAACGGGCGCGGGGAACTTCCCGAAGCCGACCTGGCGAACAACACGGCCGTTTCACCCGAAGCGATCCGCATCGTGTCGCGCCCCCCGGATTTGGTGCTCGCGGCGGCTTCCGCTCCCGACCAAGCCCAGGTCGGTGGTGCCCTGCCGGTCACCTGGACGGTCGCCAATCGCGGTTCGGGCGAGACGCGGGGGGCGCGTTGGTCCGATCGATGGGTGATCTCCCGGGACGTCGTCCTGGGCAACGCCGACGATGTCCTGCTCGCCGACGTGCCCCACGCGGGCGCTCTTGCCGAGGGGAGCCAGTACACCGTGACCCGTCACTTGCTGGGCGTGCCCTACACGGTCACCGCCGGGAGTTGGCATCTCTTCGTCGTGGCGGACGGGGCTCGGGAGGTTTTCGAGGGCCCGGGCGAGGGCAACAATGCTGCGCTCGTGGGGCCGGTCTCCATCACCCGCTCGCTTCCCGATCTCCGCATGGGGGAGGTCCGCCTGGACTCCCTCCCGGCGGACGCGGCGGACGTCGAACTGCCGGTCCTGGCCGGGACCCGGATCCGGGTGTCCTGGCGGGTCGACAACCCGGGATCGGGCACTCCCGTCCCGCCGGCATGGTCGGATGCCATCCTGCTCTCTCCCCGGCCCGAACCGGATGGGGAAAGCATCCTTCTCGGCCGCCGCAGTTGTCCGTCGTTCCCGCCCCCGGGCGGCTTCTACACCAGCCAGCTGGACGTCGAGTTGCCACCCGAAGTCTCCGGACGTCGATTCCTCCATGTCGTCGCGGACAACGACGCCCAGGTCTTCGAGGATGTTCGCGGGAACAACGCGGGCGCCGCGCGGACGTCGTTGCTCA
>CAZSOV010000505.1:0-2933 GCA_964608505.1 uncultured Verrucomicrobiota bacterium | reverse complement strand
CCCCTCCGCCGCCGCGGAACGCTATGTCGGATTCCCGCGCCGCCGGCTTTCCGCCGAGGAAATCCGCGATTCCATCCTCGCCGTCAGCGGCCAGCTCGATCCCTCCCCCGGACAGGCTCATCCCTTCCCTTCGCCCGTCGAATCCGCCTTCTCCCAACACGGCCCCTTTCAGGCCGTCTATGACCATACCCGACGCAGCGTCTACCTCATGACGCAACGCCTCAAACGCCATCCGTACCTCGCCCTCTTCGACGGCCCCGACCCCAACGCCACCACCCCCCGCCGGACCGCCACCACCGTCCCCACCCAGGCGCTCTACTTCCTCAACGACCCGTTTGTCCACCGGCAGTCCCGGCACGCCGCGGATCGCCTCCGTGCCGCCGCCGACGCGGAGATCCACCAGATCATCCTCGCCTGGAAGCTCGCGACCTCCCGCGAACCCACCGCCGCCGAACTCGACGAGGCCGCCGCCTTCCTCTCCGCCTATCGCGTCGAACTCGCCCGAAACGGACCCGTGGACGTCGACCCCGGACCCATCGCCCTCGCCGCCTACGTCCGTTCCCTCCTCGGCAGCAACGAATTCCTGCACCTGGACTAAGGCCCTCCCGTTCCCCGGCCCTCGCCCGTCCCTTCCTGTCATGCGCTCCGTTCCTTCTGGTTTGCTCGCTCCCCGACGCGCCTTCCTGCGCTCCGCCGTGGCCGGCTCCCTGCTCATGCCCGGCATCCTCCATCGCCTCGCCGCCGAGAGCGCTTCGGATCCACTTGCCGCCCGCCCCTCCCATTTCCCAGCCCGCGCCAAGCGCGTCATCTTCCTCTTCATGAGCGGCGGCGTGTCCCATGTGGATTCATGGGATCCCAAACCGCGCCTGTTCGCCGATGCCGGCAAGACCACCTCCGTCCACGAGTACCAGGGCCGGAAGGGATCGTATCGCATGTACCTGAAGAAACCCCAATGGACCTTTGCTCCCCATGGGCGTTCCGGTACCGAGGTCAGTTCCCTTTTCCCCCACCTCGCCCAATGCGTCGACGACCTTTGCGTCATCCGATCCCTCAAGTCCGACCACACCAACCACTACGAGGCCACCCTCGGCATGCATACCGGCTCCTTCACCTTCGCCCGACCCAGCATGGGAGCTTGGATCAGCTACGGACTCGGCACTGAGAATCGCAACCTCCCCTCCTTCGTCGTCATCGCCCCCAAGTCCCCCTATGCCGGTGGCCAGGTCTGGGGCAGCGACTTCCTCCCCGGCGCCCATCAGGGCACCCTCGTCGTGCCCGGCTCCGAACCCATCGCCAACGTCAAACGCGCCGTCGCCACCTCGCGCCTCCAGGAACTCGAACTCGACGTCATGGCGCGCCTGAATCGCCGCCACCTCGCCGCGCGTCCCGCCGATCCCCTCCTGGAAGCCCGCGTCCGATCCTTCGAGACCGCCTTCGGCATGCAGACCGAGGTGCCCGAAGTCCTCGACCTCTCCCGCGAATCCGACGCCACCCTCGGCCTCTACGGACTGCAACGCGGCCAAACCACCGGCTTTGGCTGGCAATGCCTCGTTGCCCGCCGCCTCGTCGAGCGCGGCGTCCGCTTCGTCGAACTCATCGACACCGGTTCCTCCGACAATTGGGACGCCCACGGCGACATGTTGACCCACGCCCCCTTGGCGAAAAACGTCGACCAAGCCGCCGCCGGCCTATTGAAGGACCTCAAACAACGGGGACTGCTCGACGACACCCTGGTTGTCTGGACCACCGAGTTCGGACGCACCCCCTTCACCGAATCCGCCACTGCCGCCGGACGCGAACACCACCATTGGGTTTTCTCCTCATGGATCGCCGGGGCCGGCGTACGGGCCGGCACCGTCTACGGCGAGTCCGACGAACACGGCATCGAGGTCGGACGCGACCCCGTACACCTCCACGACTTTCACGCCACCCTTCTGCACCTCATGGGCTTGGACCACGAGCGACTCGTTTTCCGCCAGCAAGGCCGCGACTTCCGTTTGACCGACGTCGCCGGGCGCCTCGTCCGCGGCCTCCTCGGCTGACCCCTGACCCCATCGGGCCCGCGTCACGGCTCTGACGCTCCGGCACCTGCCCCGCTGCCAGGGGCACCAGGACATGTTCCCTTGGGGTGGGCCCCCACTCGCCAACGAGGCGGCACGACAAGCAGCAAAGGAGACCCCGCATTGCCCCCTGGGCACCAACGGGCGGCGGGCGGGGGTGGGTGGTTCCGCGGATCGCTCTCGGGGCGGGGACCGGGCAGGTGCCTCGCTGCCGTCCCCTGCCGCCGAGGTGAAAGACCAGGACAAAACGCCAAGAGAGAGCCGGTCAACCGGCGGCAACTGGATTTACAGACAGTCTATTTCAGTATCGCCTTACTCGCATACTGGACAGTCTCTTTCCTGTTGATTGGAGTTGAAGAAATCGAGCATCGTGCGGTGCCATGCAAGCGCGACTTCGATTCCCACCCGAAGCTCCAGTTGGGTGGTACCACTGCCTCTCTCGCGTCGTGGATCGACGCTTCATCTTCCAACCGGCGGAAAAGGAGCACTTCGTCGCGCTGCTCCGCGAATGCGAGGCGTTCTGCGAGGTGCGGGTCCTTACGTTCTGCCTCATGTCCAATCACTTCCATATCCTCCTGGAGGTCCCGTCCCCGCCCCCGCCAGAGCGGCGACCGTCGGCCGAGCAGGTCTGTGCCAAGCTGGATCAACTGTCCGGGCACCAGAACGTGGGGACCGTGCGCCAACGCTTTCAGGCGTATCGCGAGGCGAACGATGCGGCGGGCGAGGCAGCCTACCTCGCGTCGTTCCACGCCCGGATGTGGGATGTCAGCGCCTGCATGAAGATGCTCAAGCAGCGTTTCTCCGCCTGGTACAACGTGCGGTCCGGGCGCAAGGGCACGCTGTGGGAGGAACGCTTCAAGAGCGTGCTGGTGG
>CAZSOV010000504.1:0-3018 GCA_964608505.1 uncultured Verrucomicrobiota bacterium | reverse complement strand
GAACAGCTGTCCGCTTTCGATTGGAATGGGTGTCCGACTTCGTTGGAATGCGCAGATTGTGATTTCCACCATGGCGTCGCCTCCTATTCGTGGTCGCTCTTGCACCACAACCTGAGGATACCACGACTCCACTGGCCTCCGCAAACAGCGCTTTGCCACGGATCCAGCACCGTCCTGCCATGCTTTTAGAAGGTATGCTCTTGAAGGGTCTTCGCCCGCCAGATCCGGCCGTCGGCCTGCTGCATCCCTACCCCCCCCCGCCGACTCTGCCCCGATTGCGATTCTGGACCCGCTACCGGATCCGTTCCACCCGGCAGCGGCGTTCCAGCCAGGAGCGGACGGCGGCGAGGTCGTAGCGGTTGCGGCGGGGACCGAGGCGATAAAACGGAAGGCCTTGGCGCTGGTAGATCTCGACCGTTCGTGGCGTGACACCCAGAAACGAGGCCAAGGCGCGTTTGGTCAGTAGACAGGAAATCTCGGAGGCGGACTCGGGCGTCGGAAAACTCATGCTGCGAGCGTAGCAGACCCGGTTTTCGAGCCTCGGGACCGGAATCAGGAGAGCAATGGCGAGGTGTGGGGGAGCAGTAGGCACGGATTCGCAAACCATCCCGAAAAATCGGCCTGCCTTCGAGTCAAGCAGAATTTGTCTCCGAAACCACACCCCGAGCCCTGGCGCGAGGAGTATCGTTGCGCGGCCGGATGGCAAACCAACGCTTTGCATCGGCAGGCCGGACCAACTCCCGGTAGTGCCCGAAGATCATCGCGGGGCTGTTGCCAGCCTCCAGTGCGACTTTGGCAGCGTCCTGGATCTCGGCCAGACGGTACGAAACAAAGGAATGGCGCAACGCGTTCTCGCGCCAGACCAACCCCGCCGCCCGTGCAGCCTCCCCGTAGGCCGTGTGCGTGGTGTTGTTGTGGTGCGGCCACACCCGGCCAGTGCCCTTGGCATGCGGCGACAGCCACGCCACGAGGTTCGCGGGGCACGGGGCCAACCGGCGCGAGGCGGTCTTCGCCTTGATTGCAGGCACCTCGATGAAGCCATCGTCGAGACGGACCTCCTTCCAGTCGAGGCGCGTGACTTCGGCGTTCCTCAGGCCCGCAAAAGCGGAGATGGCCATGGCCGGAAGGGCGGCGGGCGGGCAGTGCGCCAGAAGGGCCGCCATCTCCTCGGGCGTCCAGATTTCGATGGCTCCGGCGTCCGCCTTTCGCTTGGTAATGCCTTCCAGAAGGTCCGCGTCCTTGGGCAACCACCGCCTGCCGATGCAGAACCGGACCAGCGTTCGCACGGCGGCGAGGTTGTTGTTGTGGTGGCGCGGTCCGCCACCAGCGCCGTCCAGCCAGGTGCGAAGGCGATCCGGAGTCAAGTCCCCGAGGTTCACCACATTGGCGGTGGCAAATCCGTGCACGAGCCGAGTGCGGAGGTCCTGAAGGTAGCGCTTTGAGGCTCCGGCCTTGGCGCGGTCTTCAACGAACGCCGCCACCGCATCAGCGACCGAAACCGCCGGGAGATCCAACCGATGCCGCCGGGCGAAGTCCCGGGCGGCGTCCACGATGGACCTTCCTGCGAGAATGGCGTGGGCCTCCGCGAATTGGGCGGCGGCGACCTCGACCGAAATTCCGGTGGGACGAATCGCTTCGAGGACGGCAGCGAAGCGGGCGCGATCCGCACCGGTGAAGCCGGCCGCCTCGGCATCCCCGCGGAGGAAGGCGTTGGCGGTACGCTCGGCCTCCGACTTGGCGGCCTCGAAGTTGGCGAAGGTTTTGCGGACCCTTCCCCGGACGGCGTCGGACCACGCCAGCGTAAATCGCGGCTTCCCCCGGACGGGGGTGGAATAGATGCGGGCAGAGAAGGCGCCGAACGAGACCGTGGCGGGTTTTCCGGGGGCAGCGGCCTTACGTTTCACATGGGGATGGTATAACCAAACGTCATACATCCGTCATGCTCTTTTCGAGGTCTGAGCCGTAACGTGTTCGTAGAGAAGAACTTAGATGGTAGCGCGTACGGGAATCGAACCCGTCTTTCAGCCTTGAGAGGGCCGTGTCCTAACCGATAGACGAACGCGCCGTCCAGAACAGGGCGGCAGTCAAATATACGGGAAGACCAATGTCAATTGGGCGAAACGCGTTTTGCCCGTCCGTCCGTGCGGCGCGGGCTAGGCGCGGAGGCTGCGGACGAAACGGTCGAGGCGGTCGAGGCCCTTCTCGATGTTGGCAAGGCTGGTGGCGTAGCTGATGCGGAGGTAGTCGTCAGCCCCGAACGCGATGCCGGGAACGGCGGCGACCTTCTCGGCTTCCAACAGGCGGGAACAGAACTCGGCGCTCTTGAGTCCGGTGCCGCTGATGTTGGGGAAGAGGTAGAAGGCGCCCTTGGAATTGACGCAGGTGATCCCGGGGATGCTGTTGAGTTTCTGGCAGGCGTACGTGCGGCGCCGGGCGTATTCGGCGAGCCAGAGGGGGAGGTGTTCCTGGGAACCGGTGAGGGCGGCGACGCCACCCTTCTGGGCGAAGCTGGTGGGGTTGCTGGTGCTGTGGCTCTGGAGGGCGTCGATGGCCTTGGCGATGGGCTCCGGGGCCGCGAGGAAGCCGAGGCGCCACCCGGTCATGCTCCAGGCCTTGGCGAAGCCGTGGACGATGATGGTGTGGGCCTGGTGGGCGGGGCTGAAGCTGGCGACGGACCGATGCACGGCTCCGTCGTAGAGGAGGTGCTCGTAGATCTCGTCGCTCATGATGAGGACGCCCTTCTCGACGCAGATGTCGCCGAGGGCCTTGATCTCGTCGGGGGTGTAGACGGAGCCGGTGGGGTTGCTGGGCGAGTTGAGGATGAAGAGCCGGGTCCGGGGGGTGATGGCGGCGCGGAGTTGGTCGGGGGTGACCTTGAATTCGGTGCGGTCGGAGGTGGGGAGGATGACGGGGGTGGCGGAGGCGAGCTTCACCATCTCGGGGTAGCTCAGCCAGTAGGGGGCGGGGATGATGACCTCGTCGCCTTCCTGGCAGGTGGCGAGGATGACGTTGTAGCAG
>CAZSOV010000503.1:0-3029 GCA_964608505.1 uncultured Verrucomicrobiota bacterium | reverse complement strand
CCCGCCGTCGCGCGGCCGCTATGGCGGGGAGCCGGTCGCGGGCCCCAATCGACTTCGGCAATCGCCCGGTTGCCCCCGGGAGAATCCATCGGTTGCGTCGTGCCCTCCCTCGGCTAGCCTGCGGGCCCTGAAGACCTCCCGATGAAGCAAGTCACCCTCGAAGTCCTCGTCCTCTTCGTCCTCCTGCTCGCCAACGGGGTCTTTGCCATGGCCGAGATCGCCATTGTCTCGGCCCGCAAGGCACGCCTTCGCCGCCTCGCCGAGCAGGGACAGGCCAACGCCCGCCTGGCCCTGGACCTGGCCGAATCGCCGAACCGGTTCCTGTCCACCGTCCAGATCGGCATCACGCTCGTCGGCATCTTCGCGGGCGCGTTCGGCGGCGCCACCCTGACCGCCAAACTCGCCCCCTGGATCGCCCAAAGCACCTTCCTGGCGCCCCATGCCGAGAAACTCGCCTTCGGCTTCGTCGTCGCCGTGATCACCTATTTCTCGCTCGTCCTCGGGGAACTGGTTCCCAAGCGACTGGGCCTCAGTGCCCCGGAGACCATCGCGCTCGCGGTCGCCCGCCCCATGGCCTGGCTCTCCCGCGCCGCGGGCCCCCTCGTCTCCTTCCTGGGCGCCTCGACCGATGGACTGCTCCGCCTCTTCGGCTTCAAGCCGGGCAAGGAGTCCAGCGTCACCGAGGAGGAGGTCCGCGTGATGATGCAGGAGGGCCTCCGCTCCGGCGCCTTCAACCAGATCGAAAGCCGCATCGTCCATGGCGCCCTCGAACTCGACCGCGTCCCCGTCCGCGAGATCATGACCCCCCGGCCCAAGATCATCTGGCTCCAACGCGACGATCCCCACGACGCCGTCTGGCACAAGATCGTCGTGAGCCGACACTCCCATTTTCCCGTCTACACCGACACCCGCGACCACGTCGTCGGCACGGTCTCCGTCAAGGCCGTCTACGCCAACCTCGCTGCCGGGGTTCCCGTGCGTCTGAAGGACCTCCTGGTGCCGCCCCTCGTCGTGCCCGAATCCCAGCTCGTCCTCCAGCTCGTCGAGAGCTTCAAGCAATCCGGCAAACACATCGCCATGGTCACCGACGAATTCGGCGGCATCGTGGGCCTGGTCACGCTCAACGACGTCGTCGAGGCGCTCGTCGGCGAATTCGAAACCTCCGGCGAACGCGCCCGGCCCTCCGCCAAGCGCCGCGACGACGGCTCCTGGCTCATCGATGCCACCCTGGACCTGGGCTCCGTCGAACGCGCCCTCCCCGGCCTCCGCCTGACCGGCCCGGACCCGACCGAATATCAGACCCTGGCCGGCTTCCTGCTCAAGAAGTTCGGCCATGTTCCCCGCGAGGGGCAAACCCTCGAAAGCCAGGGCTATGTCTTCGAGGTCATCGACATGGACGGCCACCGCATCGACAAGGTCCTGGTCCTGCCAGCTCCCCGGCCGGTTGAGCCGGCTCCGGACGCGCCCCACTAAACCCTTCCCAGCCGTCCGGCAAAGGGGTCTTCTATGGCCCATGGCGTGTCCCAGTTCGCCGATGGCGGCGAACGAGCCCCAGCCCCACACCATGTCCGCGCCGCGTTCCGAACCCGACCACCCCGGCCCCGGGGCAACGTCGCCGCCCTCCGGGAGCCATCCGGACCCGGCGGTCCGGCGGCCCAAACCGAGCGCCGAACTGGACCGTTTCGCCCGCATCCACGAGTTCGGGACCCGGGCTATGAAGGCGCGGGAACCCCAGCGCCTGGAACGCATCGTGGCCGAGGCACTGGTCGAGGTCTTCGAAGTCCAATTCGGTTGTGTCTGGCTGCCCGACCGTGCCCGTCCCGAACCATGCCACCCCTCCGCCGTGGCCGGAATCGACCTCGCCCCGGAAGCCGGCCTCGAGCTGGCCCGCTGGATCTGCTCCCGGTTGCCCGATGAACCCGACGCCGAACCCCTCCTTTTCGAGACCCCCGAGCTGACCGAACTCCGCCGGTTCCTGCCCGTCCGCCAGCTCCTCGTCGCCCCGTGCTTCGATTCCGATGGTTCCCGCATCGCCTGCCTCGCCGCCGGCATCGCGGATCATCCCACCCTCCGGCATTCTCCCCTCCGCGCCGAACTCCTCACTTCATTCCAGGTCTTCACCCAGCAGGCCGGCGCGCTGCTCGAGAACCGGCGTGATCATGGCATCATCGAAGCCCAAATGCGCCGCCTCCGCGAGGCCGAGGAAGCCCAGCGCCAGGCCCGCGAACTCGCCGAGTCCGCCAGCCGTGCCAAGAGCGAGTTCCTCGCCGCCATGAGCCACGAGATCCGCACCCCGCTCAACGGCATCTTCGTCGCCGTCCAACTCCTCCGCACCGACCCTCCCGTCGCCCAGCAACTGCAACTGCTCGACGCCGCCGAAAGCTCCGTCACCGCCCTCCTCCGCATCATCGGCGACGTCCTGGACCTCTCCAAGATCGAGGCCGGGCACCTCCAGATCGACGAGGCCCCCTTCGATCCTCGCGGCACCTTCCGGGAAGCCATCGCGCCCCTGGAAATCCAGGCCCGCGCCCGCGGCCTCGCCTTCTCCTTCGACCTCGATCCCGACCTGCCCCCAACCCTCCTCGGCGATGCTCCCCGCGTCTGCCAGATCCTCGTCAACCTCGTCGGCAACGCGGTCAAGTTCACCCAGGCCGGACGAATCGAGGTGCAGATCCGCGTCCTCCACGCCCCCCCGCCCACCCGCTGGATCGAATGCCTCGTCCGCGATACCGGCATCGGCATCCCGTTCGAGATCCAGTCCCGGCTCTTCGCCCCGTTCGTCCAGGCGGATTCCTCCACCACCCGCCGCTTCGGCGGCACCGGTCTCGGGCTCGCCATCTCCCGTTCCCTGGCCGATCTCATGGGCGGCGACATCTCCCTCCGAAGCGAACCGGATCGCGGTTCCGAATTCCGCTTCCGCCTGCCCCTCCGCGAACCCACCCCCGCGCCGTCCACGCACCCCCCCCCGGCGTCCCCCCGCCGCCCCCCCACACGGGCCCCGCCCCGGCCCCCGTCCGGGCCCGGGCGCC
>CAZSOV010000502.1:0-3035 GCA_964608505.1 uncultured Verrucomicrobiota bacterium | reverse complement strand
AAAGCGAAGCGTGGTCGTGCTCGGACAAACAGAAGGCGCTGATCCTGAAGATCGTTGAGGACAACCACCTCGACAAACAGGACATCGAGGCCCTCGCCCAGGAGCGTTTCGGCAAGGGTGTCCGGCAGCTCAATCGCATGGAGGCTTCCGGCCTGATCGAAGAGTTGCTCGAAACCCACGGCGGAAAGGCTGGCAACGGTCGCTCTACCGGCAACCGCTTCCAGAACTCCCAGAAGGCGAGGACCGCATGAGCGGAATCGTTGCCACTCCCCCTCCCTCCCAGGACACGGCCTCCAAGGTCGATGAACTCCTGCAAATGGTGTCGGCCTCGCGGCTGAACACGTTCCACACGTGCAGGCTCCAGTTCTACTTCCGGTACGTGGCCAAGCTCCCGAAGCGCAAATCGGGTGCCCAACACGTCGGCTCCACGGTTCACCACATCCTCAAGCTGTGGAACCTGGCTCGCTGGCGTCGGCAAACGATTCCGGAAGGCTGGCTCAAGGAGCAGTTCGACCTGTTCTGGACCGAGGAACAGGAGGGTGAGATCCGCTGGGAGGACGGTGAAGAGGCCGACGCAAAAGCCACCGCCTGGCGGCTCTTGGACACCTACTTCGCCCAAGCCCCGATTCCACCCAATGAAGCAGCCGAAGGTGTCGAGGTTTCGGTAGACGCGGACCTCGGCATCACCCGGCTCATTGGCATCATCGACCTCGTACGTGCCGGCGGGAAGATTGTGGAATTCAAGACCGCCGCCCAGACCCCCAATCCTGAGCGCGCGGAGCATCTGCACGAGCTTCAGTGCTCCTGCTACGCGGTCCTTTACCGGGAGGCCACGACGAAGGTCGAAACCGGAATCGAGCTGCACCACCTGGTGAAGCTGAAAACCCCCAAACTCGTGGTGACGGCCCTGCCACCGATGACCGCCAGCCAAGAATCCCGTCTCATGAAGGTGCTGGAGTCGTACCTGGAGGGTGTTCGTCGCCGCGATTGGGTGCCTTCACCGAGCCCCATGGCCTGCGCCTGCTGCGAGTTCTTCAACGAGTGCCGGCGATGGTCATGAATCGCGAATGTCTCCAATTGGAGACACCCCACCATGAACCCTTGCCAGTGCCGTCTGCTCGTCGTCGGCAGCGCCAAGGACCTGATGGCGTTCTGTGACCGGGAGGAATGGCCGTCGGCATTCGCCGAGGTCGAACCGCTGGAGCTGTCGCCGACACGTCGCTCCTGGCAGTTTACCACTCCCAAACCACCCCTTGAATCCTTGCGCCTCCTCGCAGCCCGCTGGCCGCTTCTGACGTTCCTGGTCGACTACGACACGGGGCGAACGAAGGGGTTGGTGTGGTTGCGGGGAGGCGTAGAGGAACATCATCAGGTCGCTTACCTCGGAGGTGGTTCATGAAGCCCCCTGCCGAGTTCAAGGTCATGAGAGTCCGCGATTGTGGAACTCTTGCTGACATCGTCGACACCCCAGATCGGGTGTTCGAGTACTGGAAGGCCAATGTCGCCACCGCACCCTGGTTCGATCCCTCCAAGGAGGCGTTCGTCATCCTGATCCTCAACACGCGTCGACGAATTCTTGGCCACAACCTCGTGGCCTTGGGCGGTCTGGACAACGTCGCCGTGCATCCACGTGAGGTCTTTCGACCCGTCATCGTGGCCGCCGGTAGCGCCCTCATCTTGGCCCACAACCACCCTTCAATGGATTCCAGTCCATCGGAAGCGGACATTCGGGTGACACGTGATCTCGTGCGGGCAGGCCAACTGCTCAAGATCGAGATCCTGGATCACGTCATCGTCGGCAGCACGTTCACGTCGCTGCGTTCCCTCGGCTATTTCCGACTGTAGCCGCCACTCCAACCCCAACCCTCCACCTGGGCCGTCCTGTGCACACGCATGGGGCGGCCCATTTCTTTTCACCACCTCATCCCGCCATGAACACCATCAATTCCGCCACCACCGAACGCATCACCCTGTATTACCGCGAAGGCAGCTCCGACAAGGTTTACCAGGCCGCCATCGCAGCCGTCGGTGAGCGATTCGCGGTCAACTTCGCCTACGGTCGCCGTGGATCCACGCTGAGCACTGGTACGAAGACAAGCGTCCCGGTCGATCTCGAACGTGCACGCATGATCTTCGACAAGCTCGTGCGGGAGAAGACCGCCAAGGGCTACACGCCGGGTGAAACCGGAACTCCATACGCGCACACCGATCAAGCCGGACGATTCACCGGATTGCTTCCCATGCTTTTGAATCCCATCGACGCAGAGGAACTGGAACCGCTCATCACCAGCAAGGAGTGGTGCATGCAGGAGAAGTTCGATGGTCGTCGCGTGCTGATCCAGAAGGCCGGCGGCACGATCACCGGCGTCAACCGTCGCGGGCTCGCCATTGGCCTGCCTGAACAGTTGGCGACCGAGGTCGCCCGTTTGCCGGATGACCTCATCCTCGATGGCGAATGCATCGGGGATCATTTCCATGCCTTCGACTTGCTGGATCTGAGGGGGCAGGACTATCGAATCATGCCCCTCATCGAACGGCTGTCGTCGCTGGTCAATCTCCTCGGGCCTTTGCGTGCGCCATCCATCCAGCCAGTCAACACGGCTTACGGCGAGGAATACAAACGCCGACTCCTCGCTGAACTTCGGGCAAACGGTCGCGAGGGTGTCGTGTTCAAACGCACCGAAGCACCCTACACGCCAGGTCGTCCCAACAGCGGCGGCGCTGCCCTGAAGCACAAGTTCACGGCCACGCTGTCTGCGGTGGTCGAACGGCTCAACACCCAGCGCAGCGTCGCCCTGAAGCTCCTGGGAGCACGGGGCTGGCAAACTGCTGGCAACGTCACCATTCCGCCCAACCAGCCGCTGCCACAGCCCGGGGACGTGCTGGAAGTGCGTTACCTCTACGCCTTCCCGGAGAGCGGCGTCCTGTTCCAGCCGGTCTGGCTGGGCATCCGAACGGACGTCACCGCAGCCGAATGCCGCGTCAGCCAGTTGAAATTCAAGGCCTCGGACACCGACGAAGACGCCTGACCCCAC
>CAZSOV010000501.1:0-3058 GCA_964608505.1 uncultured Verrucomicrobiota bacterium | reverse complement strand
TCCCCGTTCCACCACGCCCGCGCCCCGTCGTTGCTCCCGATCGCCAGCAGGCACGCCGTTTCACGCTCCGCCCGGACCTCCCGGTACGCGTACCCCACCACGGCGTTCGCCTTCAGCGGCTCCATCCGCCGCCCCTTCCGGTCCTGATCACCCGGAACCCCGAATCGACGCACGCCAGCGCGACCTCGAAGCGCCGGCCCTCGTGCTCGACGACGACAAGCCCCCCGTCCCGGGCGAAGACCACCACAAGCGCGTTGTCCGGCAGGCCGCCGGGCAGGCGGTACCCGCCGTTGACGTGGTGAACGCGGACCCGGGATCCGGGCCCGAAGGGAAGTTGGCGAAGCATGGGGCAACCAGCATGCCCGGCCCGGGGGGACATCGGCAGGGACCGGGCGCGAAAGTCTCAACAAGTGGCGCAGAAGTGGCGCAGATGCCGAGCGTCAGACGAAAAACGAACCCGCGAAAATGTGTTGCAACCCGTTGCCGTGGAAAATGGTGCGTTCGACAGGGCTCGAACCTGTAACCTTCTGATCCGAAGTCAGAAGCTCTAGCCAATTGAGCTACGAACGCACGACTGCCGGCGGGGGGCGGGCCGGGGAGTCCAACCCAACCGAGCCGAGGCGGTTCCGGGCCCGCGCCGCGCGCAGGAATCAAGCACCGGGAGGGGGGCGAAAGGAAGGCGGAAAACGGGGTTGGTTTCAGGCGGTGCAGGGAGATGGACAAAGTCGCTTGGGGCCCGCGACCGGCTGCCCGCCATAGCGTCTGCGCGACGGCGGGCCGGGTGGCGGGGCGCTCGAAGGAGGCGAAACCAGAGGGGAAACCGGCGACTTGGCAGTCGCACGCCCCACAGCAAGGTTGCGTACCGGACTTTGTCAACGGCCCTGTCAGGCGGTGCAGGATCTGCGGTGGGGCTCAGGGCTTCGAGGGGGGGAGGTCGTGCGCGTCGTCGGTGTCGTCGGCGGGGGTGGTGGAGCGGACCTGGAGGCCGACGAGTTCGTAGGCGCGTCCGGTGGCGAGCATGAGGCGGGATTCGCGGTTGGCGGAGCCGTAGCTGTTGGCGGCGAGGTTGACCTCGGAACTGGTGAGGCCGGCGCGGGTGTCGAGGAGCTGGTCGATGTTGATCTGGCCGACGAAATAGCCTTCGAGACGCTGTCGGAATTCGGCGGTTTTCTGGCGGAAGACCTGCTGCATCTGGTTGCGGTTCCGGTCGTTCTCGAGGAGGCCGAGGGTCTCGGTGTTGATGCGGCGGCGGACGAGGAGGTTTTCGGCCTCGATCTGGGCCTCGAACTGGCGGATTTCGGCCTCGGCCTTGAGGCGGGAGGCTTCGAGGACGCGGCGGTCGTTGAGGCGGACGTTGACGCCGCCCCCGACGGTCCAGCCTTCGTAGCGGTTGTCGTAGGTGGCGGAGCCGATGGGAAAGGTGGTGCCTTCGAGGAAGGCGGTGACGTCGTAGCGCCCGCGGATGGCGCGGCGGCGCTTGAGTTCGGCGTTGCGTCGGGCGTCCTCGAGGACGGTGAAGGTGGGGTTGTTCTCGCGGGCGCGCTGGAGCAGGCGGGGGAGGTGGTCGGGTTGTTCGGAGCCGGCGAGGAAGTCGCTGAGGCGATAGTCGGGGATCTGGATTTCGAATTGCTGGTCGGCGGCGAGGGCGAGATAGGCGCGGAGGATCTCGCCGTCCTCGAGGCGGCGGGTCTGGTAGATGTTGCGGGTGGTTTCGGCGCTGCCTTTGACGCCCTCGACGCGGGCGCGGTCCTCGGGTTTGAGGCGGCGTTCCTCGGCGAGTTCGGCGAGGTCCTCGGAGTAGCGCTGGTAGATGTCGAAGAGGCGCTGGTAGTAGACGGCTTCGTTGTAGTACTCGAGCGCGTTGTCGACGACGGAGTTGTAGGTCTTGAGGTAGTCGAGCTGGGCCTTGCGGGCGGTGGATTCCTGGAAGGCCTGGGAGATGATGCGATCCTGGCGGCGGCGGGAGCCGAAGAAGGGCATTTCGACGCGGGCACGGACGAGGGCGCCGCCGCCGGATTCCTCGTTGGGCAGGCCGGCGGTGGCGGCGTCGAAGTCGAACCGGGAATAGGCGCCGCCGGTTTCGAGGCTGAGGACGGAGCCTTCGAAGGTTTCCTTTTTCACGCCGACGACGGTTTCGACGACGTTGCCGAAGGCCTCGCGGCGGTGGGGGAAATCGGAGAGGTCGGAGCGCACCTCGACGTAGGGTTCGAAGCGGCTGAGGTTGGCGCGGAACTCGACGAGGCCGTGCTTGGCGGCCTCCATTTCCTCGCGGGCGGCGCGGACGGTCGGGTTGTGGTCGTAGACGAGGCGGACGATGGTGTCGAAGCCGAGCAGGTGGGGCGGGCGATTGGTGTGGATGCCGTCGCCGGCGGGATGGCGGAAGCGGCTGCGTTCCCGCGACGAGACGCGCGGGGGCCGGTTGGTGGAGGATCGGGCCGAGCCGACGGACTGGGGCGGGGGCGAATTCGAGGAGGGGTTGGCCGCGGCCGGGGCGGGGGCGGGGGCGGTCGCGGGTTTGGGGGCGGAAGGGGGGGCGTCGGCGGCGCAGAGGGGAGCGCCGGGAAACATCAGAACGCAGAGCATCGCCCCGGCGAGGCAGGCCCAGGCGAGACGGGGTCGGGATGGGGCGCGACACGAAGTGCGCGTGAGGGTGGCTCCGGGGGGCGGGGTGGGTTTCAGGGGATGGGACTGGGGCCGCGTCCGCGGGGGCATGGGCGATTGTTGCCGGGAAGCGGCGGGGTCGTCCATGGGGAGGAAGCACGGTTTCCGAGCCGCGCGAGGAGACTCCGAATCGCGGACAGTCCTCCAGGTCGCAGCGCGACCGCTCGCCGGTAACCGGGGGTTTCACCCCCCGGAAAGGGCGGGTGACGAAAAGATGGGCGTCGCGGAGCGACGTTCGAGGCCTACGCCCTCTGTTGGCAAGCACCCCGGGTCGAACGTCGCTCCGCGACGGGACCAAGAGGGGAGGGCGAAACCGGGGCCTGAAGGCCCCGGCAACCGTCGGGCGTCGCTCCGCGACGGCGGCGACCGTCGAGGGGCGCGCCGCGACTGGGTCAAG
>CAZSOV010000500.1:0-3179 GCA_964608505.1 uncultured Verrucomicrobiota bacterium | reverse complement strand
GGCAGGGCGAGGCGGCGGAGCGACGACTCATGACCGAGGAGCGAGGGGGAAGGGCGGGGTGGGTGGTGCGCGGGGTATTGCTGGCGAGCGGCAGGGCGGCGTTGGGGCACCAGGTGCTGTGGACACGGCGGTTGGTGGACCTGCTGGGGGCGACCTCGGAGACGTTCGCGCGCGTGGTGGGGGACCTTTTTCTGCCGTGGAAGACCGGCGAGAGCCGGTTGTTTCAGCCGCGAACATGTCGGCGCCGTCCGGCGGGCACTGCGCCCCGCCGGGCTGTACTGCCAATGGCGGCCGCTGTTCCAACGCACGCGCGCGCAGTTCGACGTCATTGCCCGCACGTTCCTGGCCGAGTTTCCCGGAGCCTTCCTCGCGCGCGGCGATTTCTAGGTGGATCAGCCCATCGGGCGGGGGTGCGCCGGGTTCCCGCACCGTGGCGCGCCGCGCCTGATGCGGGCCAGTTCTTCCTCACCCTGGAAGTGGCGGCGAGGTCCGGCGCGGCGGTGTTGCCGAATCTGGCCGCGCAGGTGGGGGCGCGTCTGCCAGCGAGCCTGGCGTTGGATGCGGCGGCGGGCTGGGAGAGCTGCCCGGGGCAGGTGAAGCCGGTGACCCGTTGAGACGGGAAATGGGCGAGGACAGGGCTACGTACGCAGGCGCGTCACGACCTCGTCCGTCCGCAGGGTGCGAAGCAGGCGGGAGGCCGTGTCGGGCCATCCGGGAGCCCGCCAGTCCGGGGCCACCTCGGCGAGGGGCGCGAGGACGAAACGGCGAAGGTGGGCGCGGGGGTGGGGCAGGACCAGGAACGGCGTCTGCCGGATGGCCTGGCCGAACGCGATCAGATCGAGGTCCAGCGGACGGGGTTCGTTGGACACGAGTTTCGGGGTGCGGCCGAACGAACGCTCGAGTTGTTGGAGTTGGGCGAGGAGGGTTTCGGGAGTGGCTTGGGCGTGGGGCTGGAAGAGGGCGCAGGCATTGATGAACGCGGGCGAGCCCGCGGGACAGTCGACGGGCGACGAACACCAAAGGGACGAGGCGCGGAATCCGGAATGGGCCAGCCGCGCGAGCGAGTCGAGGGCGGAGCGGACGAGGATCGGGGAGGAGCCGAGATTGGAGCCCAAAGCAACGACGACGAGGGTCGGAGTCAGCATGTCGGCGGGGGTGTCAAGGCCCGTCGGGGTTCTGAACGGGCGGCAGGGGCGGGGGAATGATGGGGAGGCCGGATTCGCCGAGGTCCGTGGGCTCGGTCAGTTCGACGAGCCAGCCTCCGCCGAGGCGCTGGTATTCCTGGAGGAGCGGTTCGCCGAGGACATCGACGACGGCGGCCTCGGTCTCGAGCCGGATGGCTTCGAGGGCGCGGATCTTTTGTTCGACCGTGAGGAGGGGGTTCTGGCGGATGCGATCCGTGTGGTCCTTCACGGTCTGGCGCATGCCGATGACCTCGGTCGCGACGTCCGGGGAGACGTCGTGCTCGCGGGCGAGGGAGAAAAGCGTCTGGAACTCGGGATCGCGGGCGCGCTGGTATTCCTCGAAGCGCTGTTCGCCGAGGGCGCTGCGGATCTTGTCCTGAAGTTCGATCTCCCCCGCCTCAATTTTTTCCGAAGCCTGGCTCTCGGTACCGGCGAACTGGGCGCGTTCCAAAGCCTCGCGTTCGCGCGCGAACTCCTTTTCGAGCCGGAAGACCTTCTGGAACTCCGTCTCGGAGGCCCCGAACCCGCGAAGCGCCTCGCGCAGGCCGTCGGCGAGGGCACTGGACCGCATCTCGAGTTGTTCGCGCTCCCCGGGGTCCAGGACCTGATCGAGGGCCTGCTCGAAGGCCTGCTCGGCCGCGGCGCTGGCGGCGGCGTGTTGTTCGGGGTCGGCGAGGAGCGCCAGTTCCTCCTGCGCCTGTTGGTATCGGGCGCGCGCGGTGGCCACGGCTTCGCGCTTCTCGGGCGGGAGGAACTGGACGGACCGATCGTTCCGTTCGGCGGACGCGAAGCGGTCGAGTTCGGACCGGAGAAATCCTTCGCCGAGCAGCCCGCTCAGGAGTTGGCGCCGTTCCTGTTCGAGGGCGGCAAGTCCGGCCTCGCGCTCGCGGGCGGCCTGGGAGGCCTGGACTTCGCGCGGTTCCTCGTCGGGGTGCCGCCAGAATTCCCAGTCGGTGCCGGGCCGATCCAAGGCGCGGCGGCGGGCATCAAACACCTGATTAACGTCGGCGACGATGATGTCACGGATCGTCTCCTCGGGGCATCCGACGGCGCGCAGATTGGCGACGTAGGTCGCGTAATCGTCCGACTCGATGGACTTCCAGTCCAGGCGCTGGACTTCGGTCCGGATGTGGATCGGGGGAAGCTGCTGGAGGCGGAGCCGGGTGGGGCGGGCGGCGGTGTTGGTGGGGAATTCGGGAACCGAAAGCTTTTGGTCGAGCGCGCGGGCGAGGTCAGTGCGGGACTCGTCGAGGAGCCGGGCTTGGTAAACCACCAGGCCGAGAAGACCGATCACGACGCCTGCCAGACCGGCGATGATCACCCTGGGACTCATGGGTGGCGTCAGGGTACGGAGATGGCCCACGGAAGCAAGGTTGGCAAAACGCGCCGCTCGGCTCCCGGCGCGCGGCGCGCGGCGCGTCCCTCGGTTTCGGTTGACCGTGCACACCGTGGGCTCTCAGGCGCACGGCGCGGCGAACGGATTCCCCGTGGGCTTCCCCGTGCACCGCTCGCCGCACGGACTTCGAGGTCGGAGGGACGCGGACGCAGCGCACGGTTCCCCGCCAAGCATCGCTTGCGCACGTCCGGGAGCCCCGTCTCCGCCCCGGCTCGCCGAGGCGCACGCTCCACTTCTTGCGACGTTCGACCTCTGCCTAACCGAACACGTTCTTTCGCAGATCCCGCAGCGTGAACATCTCCTCCGCCTCCACTCCCTTCATCCGCCGCGCCCTGTCCTTCCTTCTCTTTCCGAACTTCTCCCGGTGCTGCCGGAATACCCCCTCCACGAACTCCCGACTCCCCAAGGCCGCGCCGTCACAGAAGTACCGCACCCGACACCGCACATATTCCCCCAACGGCAACCGCCCCTTCGCCGCCAGCACCTCCGCCGCTGACGTCGCCTTCACCGCGCCCCGCACCGTCCGGCCATCCGCTCCCGTTGCCTCCCGCCGTTCGTCCCCCTCCCGATACAGCCAGGTCCGGTACACCTCCATCGAC
>CAZSOV010000499.1:0-3205 GCA_964608505.1 uncultured Verrucomicrobiota bacterium | reverse complement strand
GCGAGTTCATCCGGGTGCTCAAGCAGCGGTTCACGCTTTGGTACAACGTGCGGACGGGTCGCAAAGGCACGCTGTGGGAGGACCGCTTCAAGAGCGTGCTGGTGGAGGGCGCAGGGCAGGCGTTGACGACGATGGCGGCGTACATCGACTTGAACCCGGTGCGGGCAGGTATCGTTCAGGATCCCAAGGACTACCGGTGGAGCGGGTACGGGGAGGCGATGGCGGGGAAGCGGGGGTCGCGGCTGGGAATCCAAACGCTGGTGACGGCGCTGCAACGGGGTCGGGCGGAGAGCGTGAGCCGGTCGTTGGAGGTGTACCGGAGCTGGTTGTATCGGGAGGGGGACGAACGACGCCAAGGGACAGGACCGGACGGTCGTCCGGTGCGCGGGGCGGTCGGAGCGAAGGTGGTGGCGGAGGTGTTGGCGGCGAAGGGGCGATTGCCGTTGGGGGAATACGTGCGGTGTCGGGTGCGGTACTTCTGTGATGGGGCAGCGCTGGGGAGTCGGGAGTTCGTGGAGGGGATCTTTCGGTTGCACCGGGAGAAGTTCGCCAAGAGACGAAAGGACGGGGCGCGGCGGATGAAGGGCGTGGAAGCCGGGGAACTATTCACCCTCCGCGATTTGCGGAAGGACGTCTTTGGTTAGGGGAGGCTGGGGGCGGAGCTTTCCGACTACGGACTTCTCTCCCGGGGTGTCCTGGGGGCAGGATCGCCCGACCTGACACCATGAAGTCGATACCCGCCCACCTCCCCTCGCGTCCGCGTCCCGTCGCCGTTGTTGCCGCGCTGGCGGCGGTCCTGTGGCTGTCGACGGTCCGGTTGGTAGTGGCCGGGCAAGGGGAGTCGACCCAGCGTCCGCCGACGGACAAGGCTCCCTTGACCGCGCTGGACCGGTACGTGCATGCGCCGGATCCGGCGTATGCCTGGAAGGTGGCGGGCTCGGTCCGGGGGGAGGGGGGCGAGGCGTTCTATATCGACATGACGTCGCAGAACTGGTTGACGACGAACGAGGTCAACCGGACCGCGTGGCGTCATTGGCTGGTTGTCGCCCGACCCGACGAGCTTCGCCACTCCACGGCGCTGCTCTTCATCGGGGGCGGGAGCAATCGGGATGAACGCCCGCCTCGTCCGAACGACGACCTCATCCGCATCGCGCGGGAGACGAAATCCGTGGTGGTCGAGCTGAAGATGGTTCCGAACCAGCCGTTGATTTTCGGCGGTGACGGCAAGAATCGCGTTGAGGACGATCTGATCGCGTACACTTGGGACAAGTTCCTGCGCACCGGCGACGCGAAATGGCCCGCGCGGTTGCCGATGACGAAATCCGCGGTTCGGGCGATGGACACCGTCACCGCGTTCTGCGCGACGGAGCAGGGAGGCAAGGCCAAGGTCGACCAGTTCGTCGTTGCGGGCGGGTCGAAGCGGGGATGGACCACCTGGACCACGGCCATCGTGGACCGGCGCGTGGTGGCGATCTGCCCCATCGTCATCGACGTCCTGAACATGCAGGAGTCGATGTTTCACCATTTCCAGGCGTACGGGGTGTATGCACCCGCCGTGGGTGATTACCTTTACCACGGGATTATGGATTGGATGGGGACGGACGAGATGACGGCCCTGCGGAAGATCGAGGATCCGTATTTCTACCGGGACCGGCTGACGTTGCCGAAGCTGGTGATGAACGCTTGCGGCGACCAGTTCTTCCTGCCGGATTCCTCCCAGTTCTACTTCTCGGAACTGCCGGGCACCAAGTACCTGCGCTACGTGCCGAACGCCGACCATTCCCTGCGCGGCAGCGATGCCTACCTGACCTTGCTTGCATGGCATCATGCCACGCTGAACAAGACGCCGCTGCCGGAGTTCTCCTGGGCCCATGGCCCGGCCGGTGCGCTGACCGTGTCGCCCAGAACCAAGCCGGCGAGCGTGAAGCTTTGGCAGGCCAACAACGCCTCGGTGCGCGACTTTCGCCTCGAGGCCATCGGCCCCGTCTGGAACGAGACCATGCTTCACCCGGGTGCTGATGGAACGTACGCGATCAAGGTCGAGGAACCGTCCCGCGGTTGGCGTGCGTACATGGTGGAGCTGACGTTCGATGTCGGGGCGCCGGTGCCGCTCAAGCTCACGACCGACGTGAAGGTGATTCCCGACACTCTGCCCCACGGCCTGCCGGCTCCGAATCCTGCCTGGAAACGGTGAAGGCGGAAGTCTCCGTGGCGGGGTGGAGGGAGGCGCCCGGGCGGGCCGCTTCCGCGGGCCGCGGACTGCGTTCGCGCCTCGACGTGCGGGCCGCCGTGGCCCTGCTTGCACCCGCCTTGGTCCTCGCGGTCGGGGCCGGGCAGGTGGATCCGGAATTGAGCGGTCTGCCGGGGGCCGGCCCTCCGGCAGGTTCGACTCGCGACGCGACCCGGGCCGTCGCGGCCCCATCCCGATACTGGACCGTGGAGGACGCCGACGCGCGCGCGCGGTTGCCGTTGTATCGGACCATTCCCGCCGCGCCGCCCGAGGAACTCACGCCTGCGAATGGCCTGCCGAAACGCGACGTGTACCGGGGCTGGCACCGGTCCCATGGCGACAACGGCGGCACCCGCTTCAGCGCGCTCGACCAGATCCACCGGGGCAACGTCACGAATCTTCAGGTCGCCTGGACCTACCATTCCCGCGATGGCGTTCAGAACCTCCAGTGCAATCCCGTCATCGTCGCCGGGGTTCTGTTCGCGCCGACCCCGGGGAAACACGTCGTCGCCGTGAACGCCGCGACGGGCACCGAGTTGTGGCGGTTCAAGCCCGAGGGGCGCCCGGCCTTCCGTGGGTTGATCCACTGGGCCGGGGGCGGGGGGATCGGGCCGCGCCTCCTGTTTCCCTCGGGACGACACCTCTATGCGCTCGACCCGGCGACCGGGCGGCCCGTATCGGGTTTCGGCGAGGGCGGGCGGGTGTTGCTTCCGGGCGGGGCGCAGGGCGATTTCGGTGCCGCCACGGCCGGCCCCACCGTTTTCGAGAACATCGTCGTCCTGCCCGGCTTTGAGAAGGATGTCTGGGGGTTCGACATCGTGTCGGGGCGGCATCTCTGGACCTTCCACACCGTCCCGCAGCCGGGGGAGTTCGGGCACGATACCTGGGACCGCACCGAACCCTACGCCGCCAATTGCTGGGCCGGCATGGCCATGGACGAAGCCCGTGGCATCGCCTACATCACCACCGGCGGGC
>CAZSOV010000498.1:0-3230 GCA_964608505.1 uncultured Verrucomicrobiota bacterium | reverse complement strand
GCTCCGCCGACGGCGGGGATCATTGGACCCCCATCGTGCGCGACCTGCCCCCCGTGCTCTCGGTCGAGGTCCAGACGCTGCGATGATCCGCGTCCAACTGCCCTACCACCTGCGCAACCTCGCGCGGGTGCCCGGCGAGGTTCATCTCCACGTCGCGGAACCCGTGTCCGTGCAGTCGGTGCTCGACGCGCTCGAACGCGAATACCCGGTGTTGCGCGGCACGATTCGGGATCACGGAACCTTGAAACGACGCCCGTTCATCCGCTTCTTCGCGTGCCGCGAGGACTGGTCGTTGAACCCGCCCGACATGCCCCTGCCGAAGGAGGTGGCGGAGGGCGCGGAACCCCTGCTGGTCGTCGGCGCCATGGCAGGAGGCTGAACGCGACGCCCGCCTCCTCCGGACCCCGGCACCCAACGGCCATAACGGCCATGGGGCCGACGACCGCCCCGCTGTGTCGCCGGCTTCACCGCGCTTGGCGCCCATCCCCGCGGATGGTATTCCGGGCGCGCCATGCCGATTCATCCACTGGCCGGCCAGCCGGCTCCGCAGGATTACCTGGTCGATGTCGCCCGGCTGGAGCGCGACTATTACGAAGGACGCCCCGATCCGGGACAACCGGCCCAGGCGGTCAGCTTCGGGACGAGCGGGCACCGGGGAACCTCGACGAACACGACGTTCACCGAGGCGCACATCCTCGCGATCACCCAGGCGGCCTGCGATTACCGGCGGACGCAGGGCACGGACGGTCCGGTTTTTCTGGGCATGGACACCCACGCGTTGTCGGCGACGGCCCAACGCACGGCCCTCGAGGTCCTGGCGGCCAACGAGATCCCGGTCTTCGTGCAGGCCGGTGGCGGCTTCACGCCCACCCCGGCGGTGTCCCATGCGCTGCTGCGATACAATCGGGGACGTTCCGCCGGCCAGGCCGACGGACTGATCATCACGCCGTCCCACAACCCGCCGACCGACGGTGGTTTCAAGTACAATCCCCCCTACGGCGGCCCGGCCGACAGCGATGCCACCAACTGGATCCAGGATCACGCGAACGAACTGCTGCGCGGCCGGAACTCGGGCGTCAAACGCATCCCGTTCGAGCGCGCCCGCCGTGCCCCGACCACGCACGACTTCGACTACATCACGCCCTATGTCGCCGATCTGCGGAATGTCCTCGATCTGGACGCCGTCCGGGCCGCGGGAGTACGGATCGGCGTGGATCCCCTGGGCGGCGCCTCCATCGGATTCTGGGAGCCGATTCGCGCGTTGTACGGCCTGGATCTCGAGGTCGTGAACACCGCCGTGGACCCCCGGTTCGCCTTCATGCCGCTGGATCACGACGGAAAGATCCGGATGGACTGCTCCAGCGTCCACGCCATGGCCGGTTTGATCGCGATGAAGGACCGGTTCCAGGTCGCCTTCGGCAACGACCCGGATGCCGATCGGCACGGAATCGTGACGCCCTCGGGGCTGATGAATCCGAACCACTTTCTGGCGGTCGCCATCCGGTACCTGTTGCGCCACCGCCCCCACTGGAAACACGCGGCGCGGATCGGCAAGACGGTGGTGAGCTCGCGGTTGATCAACCTCGTCGTCGATGATCTGGAGCGCGAGTTGTACGAGGTGCCGGTCGGATTCAAGTGGTTCGCGCCCGGCCTGTTCGACGGCTCGCTCCTGTTCGGTGGCGAGGAGAGCGCCGGGGCCAGCTTCCAACGCCTGGACGGCACGGCCTGGTGCACGGACAAGGACGGACTGCTCCTGGGCCTGCTGGCCGCGGAGATCACCGCGGTCACGGGCGAGGATCCCTCGCGACACTACCGGGACCTCGTCGGCATCTACGGCGAGCCGTTCTACACCCGCATCGACGCGCCCGTGTCCCCCACCCAGAAAACCGCGTTCAAGCGACTCACCGCCGAGTCGGTCACGGCCACCGAACTCGCCGGGGATCCCATCACCCGGAAATCGACCAAGGCCCCGGGCAACGGCGCCGCCATCGGCGGACTGAAGGTCGAGACCGCCAACGGTTGGTTTGCCGCCCGCCCCTCGGGCACCGAAAACCTCTACAAACTCTACGCCGAGAGTTTCCGGAGCGAACCCCACCTCGCCGCGCTCGTGGCGGAGGCCCAGGCGTTGCTCGCCCGCACGCTGGGAACCTGACGCCTGACGCCGGAAGCACGAAGGCCGCGACGGGTGGCATCGCGGCCTCGCTGGTAACCGGCTCGATCTGCTCGTTGTCGCTGGATCGTCCGACGGCGTCGGGACGTGCCCCAACTCAGGCCTTCGGAACCTTGACCCAGCGCCCCGTGTCGCCCGACTTGAGGACGGCATCGCAGATGTGCTGGGTCTCGAGCGCCTCCCGGAAGGTCGGAGAACACGGGCGATCCTCCTCCAGCGCCTTCACGAAATCCGCGAACTGATGGATGAAGGTGTGCTCGTAGCCGATCTGGAGCCCCGGCACCCACCAGTTCTTCATGTACGGATGATCGCCATCGGTGATGTGCAGGCTGTGCCAGCCGCGCACCTGGCTCTCGTCCTTGTGATCGAACCACTGGAGCCGATGCAGATCGTGCAGATCCCAGGCAATCGAGGCGTGCTCGCCGTTGATCTCGAAGGTGTACAGCGCCTTGTGCCCGCGCGCGTATCGCGTCGATTCGAAGGTCGCCAGCGACCCGTTCCGGAAACGGGCGAGGAACGCGCAGGCATCGTCGATCCCCACCTTCTCCACCTTCCCGCTGAGGTTATGCTTCCGCTCCTTCACGAACGTCTCGGTCATCGCACTGACGCTGTCGACGCCGCCGTTCAACCAAACCGCCGTGTCGATGCAGTGCGCCAGCAAATCGCCCGTGACGCCCGAACCCGCCACCTTCTTGTCCAACCGCCACAGCCCCGCGCCGCCCTGCGGCAACTCGGGATTGATCGTCCAATCCTGCAGAAACTTCGCCCGGTAGTGGAAGATCCGCCCGAGACGCCCTTCGTCGATGAGCTTCTTCGCCAATGTCACCGCCGGTACCCGCCGGTAGTTGTACCACACCGTGTTCGGCACGCCGGCCTTCTCCACCGCGGCCACCATCTTCTTGCCCTCGGGACCATCCATCGACAGCGGCTTCTCGCACATCACCATCTTGCCGGCCTTGGCCGCGGCCATCGCAATCTCGGCATGAACATTGTTCGGCGCCGCGATGTCGATAACGTCGATATCCTTGCGCTCCACAACCTTGCGCCAGTCGGTCTCGAT
>CAZSOV010000497.1:0-3269 GCA_964608505.1 uncultured Verrucomicrobiota bacterium | reverse complement strand
GTCGAGGTCACGCGGGACATCGCGATCAAGTTCAACGAGACCTACGGCAACACCTTCGTGCTGCCCGAACCCCGCATCCGCGAGGACGTGGCGGTGGTGCCCGGCACCGACGGGCAGAAGATGAGCAAGAGCTACGGCAACACCATCGAGATCTTCGGCGAGGAAAAGCCGCTGCGAAAAAAAGTCATGGGCATCGTCATGGATAGCCGCACGCCCGACGAACCGAAACCCGATGCCGACCAGAACCACGCGATCCGACTCCTGAAGCTCGTCGCTCCCGCGGACGTCGCCCAATCCACGGAGGATCGCCTCCGGGCGGGAGGGTTCGGCTATGGCGACCTGAAGAAGACCCTGTTCGAGCACTACTGGGCCTATTTCGCCGCCGCGCGCGCGCGGCGCAGGGAACTCGAGGCCAACCGGGACTACGTGGACTCCGTGCTGCGCGACGGCGCGGGACGTGCCCGCGCGGTGGCCGCACCGGTGCTGAAGAAGGCCAGACGGGCGTGCGGTTTGGAATAGCCGGGGACGAGGCACCGCAAGCCGAGGGAGCGCGCGGGGCGGAGCGCCGTCGCGAACCCGCGCCGCCGGGTCGCGGACCCGGCCTGCGTTCCGCCCATCTGGGTGCGATGGGTCGCGTGCCGCTCCCGCGGCGTGCCGGGACGCGATTCCAGCCCGGAGCCGGATCGGACCGGACCGTCCGGGCAACCGCTCACATGTCCAGAGGTCCGGCCATCTTCTCGCCATCCATGGCGTAGATTCCGACGAGATACCCGTTCTCGTACATCTCCCCGACCTTGAACTTGCCGAACAGGGTCACGGCCTGGTCCATGATCGGCTTCACGCCGGTGCCGACCATCTTCACCGAAACCCATTCGTTGATCTTGGGAACGGTCCCGTAGCAACACATGGACTGGTCCCGCATGATGAGGAGTTCGGTCACCAGACCCTTTTCCACCTTCAGCGGCAACATGAAGCCCTTGAGCGTGACGAACTGGTTGTTGAGGGACCGGATGACGTCGGGGATCTGGTTCGTCGACCCGGCCTGGACGACCGTATTGGTGTCCACCGGACCGTCCGGCAGGGCGTACTGGAACGACGCCAACTTCTCGAACGCCAGGATCGTGGGATTCTCGACGGTCCCCTTCCCCATCGCCGGCGGCGTGCCGTTGGTGGCGTCCGGCGGGGTGACCGCGGAGGCCAGGGTCGGCGGGGCCGAAGTCACGCTGCTTGCGCCGGTGGCGGACGGCACCGCCGCGGCGGCGGGGGCATTCGTCTGCTCCGTGGTGGCGGGCGCGGCTGTCGCCTTGACCGCCGCCACCTCCGGCGGCGGGGCCGGGGCCACGATGGGTTCGCCGCGAATCGGTTCGCCCTGGGGAGACACCGCCGGTGCCGAGGCACCGCCCGGCGGCTTCTGCTCGCAGCCAGTTGCCAGGAACAATGCAGCCCCCGCCACCAAGCCGCCCGCCGCCCACCGCCGCCAGACGCTTCCGACGTTCCGACTCTTCATCATGGGCGCAACCCTTCGCATAACCCGCGCCGGTCCTCAAGCGTGGGAATCGGCCCGATCCAACGCTCGCCGCAGGGCGGCAAGCAGGCGCTCCCCGGAACCCGGCGCCACCCAGCACCAGTCCCCCAGATTGGTGTCGTTCTCGGCCCAATGGCGTTCGGTGGGGACGTAACCCGTAGCGCCATCGCCGTATCCGGCGACGCACACGAAGTCGGAGGGGCGCAGGGCCTGCGCGGCCAACTGGAAATCGACGTACGTCTCTCCGGGCACCAGCACAAGCGCCGCCGATCCCAGGTCGAGGCACGGGATCTCCAGAGCTCGCCCCGCGGCAACACGCCGGCGCCAACTGAGGCCCATCGCCGCCAGACACTGTTGGAACGGCGCCGTGCCGGGCACCAGCTTCGCCCCCAATTCCGCCTCGCCGAACCCGGGACTGCTCCGTGGCTCGAGCGACAAGGGCACCGACCGGAACACCATCCGTTCCAGCGGTTCGCGCCGCGTGTTCCTCCATGCCTCGGCCATGGCGACCCGCAGGCGCTCCGCCAGCACGGCCCGATTCTCCCGCGCCCCGCTGTTGTACTTGCCCGCCGTGACGTTCCCGCTCGCCCCGGACACATAGATCTGGTGAACACCCGGCGACTCCCGTTGCCGTACCCGCCGAGCGAGCCCGGGAAAGTCCGCCGACACCTCCCCCTGTCCGTAGTAGCTCATGGGATGAACGGCGTAGAAGCTCAGCGCCGCCACGGGTTCCGGGCCACTCCAGAAGCTCAGCGTCTTCAGCCAGGGATCGATCAGCCCCTCGTCCGCCTCGATGGCGAAGGCGTTCCGGGTCGCGCTCGTGCGGTCGTGGCGCACCTGCCCATCGGGCATCGCGTACCGCCGGTTCGAAGCGATCTTCTCCACCCGCGCTCGCCCCATGCCAAAATGGCTCCAGCGACGGGCCGCCCCCAGCGACGATCGTGCCCGCTCCGCCACGCGCCCCACCGCTACCTCGTGGAAGTCGGGATCGCAAATGCTGCCTTCGAGCCCCCGCTCCCGCAGCAGTCGTTCCGCCGTCGGATCGACCACCGGCGCGTCGTGCTGGTGAATCGTGCTGATCAGCACCCGTTCCGGACGCGTCCCCACCGCCTCCGCGAGGGCCACCTGCCATTGCGCATAAGCGTCGTTCCGGATCTCGCACCAGTCCACCGAGACGAAAACGATGGGCTCCCCGAAACCGGACAGCACGATCCCGTGGGCTTCGAGCGGATCGAGCACCGATTTCGACTTCCACGCGCCCCCCATCATCCCGTGCCCGGTCGGAACCGTGACATCGGCGGAGAAGGTTGCGATCCAGCGCCGTGCGCCCCGTCCGCTCGCGCACCCCCCCAGCAGAACCGCCGCGGAGCCGGTGATTCCCGACTTCAACCAGGCACGACGTGAGGCGGTACCGTGCGACATGAAGGCAAGAATGCCGCCTCCGAACAATCCGTGCCAGTCCAGCCAACCAATGGAGCCACCCACGTTGGGTCAGGTGGGGGTTGGCCGTCCGATAGGGGTCGCCAACGAGGTCGCCAAGGACCCACGCCCACACCACCCGCCACCTGCGGCTCCGGCAGTCGATAGGCCGCCTAACCGAACACGTCCTTCCGCAGATCCCGCAGGGTGAACAACTCCCCCGCCTTCACTCCCTTCATCTTGCGCGCCCCGTCCTTCCGACTCTTCCCAAACTTCTCCCGGTGCTGCCGGAAGATTCCCTCCACGAACTCCCGGCTCCCCAACG
>CAZSOV010000496.1:0-3283 GCA_964608505.1 uncultured Verrucomicrobiota bacterium | reverse complement strand
AGAAGAATGCCCAGCACTTCATGAGAGGGCTTGATGCGGGGAAAGGACAGGAACAAGGGCCTTGGTTTATCGTCGTCAATACCGAACGCCTCGCGTGCGTATGGACGTGGATAGTGCGATTGCCCGTTGTTCCTGCCTCCTGCCTCGTGCTGCCTGCCTGCCGCCATTAATTGAGACGACGCCTTCAAGGGCGAATATCCTCACGAGATTCAGCTGACCTTCTGCGGCTGTGCCGGTATCCTTGAGCCGGCCTTATCCTTCAGATTGATGAATGGCCTTGTCGTGTCAGCTGCCCGTTTATGCCTCTATCGTTCAATTCTGCCAGCTGGTGAATACCCTGGGTGGGCGCGATCGATGCTGGAAATCAGAGTGCAGAATATTCAGAGGAAGAATACTCGCGGAATATTCGGTCGAAGAAATGACGAATATCCACCAAGTTCATCTATGACATTTATCCCACGCAGGGGTATGCACAGGCCAAGGAAACTGATGGAGAGGGTACTATCCAGCAGTTCGAGATTCCCTCAACTGCTCTTCAGCTCTCGAAGAACAAAAGCCGACTAAAGGACACGCAAATTCAAGGCGGAGGATATGGGAGGCACATCTACCCCGTATCCATCCTTCGACCACCATCCTGCCGCAGGCGTCATGGTCGTCCCTCCACCAATACGAAACCATCCATCCCTCCATTGATTCAATAGACACCCCGGCATCCAACCCAAGCCCAGGGAGGGGTAGGAACATGGCTGTAGTATAGTATTAGATTGGGGAACGTCCGGTGCAGGTGATCTCCGCCATCGGACAGCGGCGCTTCCGGAGTACGAACACCCCCCTCTCCCCAAGGCCAGTGCTTCACAGGGGTTGTTCCCGGTATTCACCTTGCGACGAGGAGGTCGAGGGATAAATACTGGGATATTCGACACTGCATTCCCTCCCGAAATATCCCGCCATCCTCTTCCCGCCGGTAGACGGCCTCGGGTTCGTCGGTTATGGCTGTAGTCTAGTATTAGACCGGAGCGATGACCGATTGTCGACGTTTACCGTGTGTCCGTGCAAGCATCGGAAGCCGCCTCAAAGAAATAGTCATGGATTTATCCCCGGTTTTATTGACACGCGCTGCTTTGCTTTACTCGTTTGCTTGACAACTTAGGACGGTGTGTTATCGTTACATTACTCCGCTTCTATCTTTTCTTGTTCTTCCTGCTTCTTCCTGAGGCGCCTCGTTTAGTCGCTTCATTCGTGATCCTTCCGGCAGCCAAGCCCGGACAATCCGCTTGGTAAACTCAGCAACGCAATTTCCATGTCCGATTACAACAATTCCATCGATCAGTATCGCACCGACTTCGGTAAATATATGAAGCGCCTGCGCACCGACCGCAAGATGACCCAAGCAAGCCTGCAAGCCGCCACCGGCGTGGCGTCCACGCTCATTTCAGCCTTCGAGCACGGGGAACGCGCCGTCGGTCCAGAAGTCTCGGAGAAGCTCGCCACCGGCCTGCAACTCGAAGAATGGGAGCGCGAGCGCTTCCTCATCGGAGCGGCCAAGACTCGGAGGAAGGACCGCCTGATCAACGAAGCCAGGCATCTGCCAGCGGAGATCCTCAACTACGTGCCAAGGCTGCTGCCCAGCGTTGGCATTGACCCGACCAAGATCGTCGGTGCCGACATCTGGAAGTCCGGCGACACCAAGGACAAGTACCTCGGCAGGCGGTTGGACACCCAATACGCGACGCTGCGCGCAGCCATGACCGGCATGGGTACTTACGACCTCCTTCATGTCGTCGCCGACGGCGAGCGGTACGTTTGTGCGCTCCTGGTCGTTCCGGCGCGATAATGGCCGACCTGGCAGACGCCAACGTGGCTGCCGATTTCCATGCCTGAACCGTGACCTCGTCCAGATGCCGGCCCTTCTGCCGTAAGGCATGGCACAGCAATACCCAACAATTATAGCCCACCAGACTGGTGGATGATCCGAATGAAACAAAGTCGCGGCAGTACGCCGCGCAAAACAATAACGCAGTATGACTCAGATTGACTTTAACAAAATGACCCTCATGCAGACAGCTGCATGCATATTAATCGATGCCAGCTCGAAGCTTGTGCAGGCTTTGCGCACCTATGGTGAGTGCGTAGGACAAGAAAACGCACAAACCATGGGCGGACAGAGCGTCCAGACTCAGATGTCCGGTCCAGATCGTGGCGTCGAGCTTTCAACGAATGAAGCTTTGCAGCCTCAGCCTGCGGACTCGATTGCACATAATCGTAAATGCTCGATCTATGACGCAATGGTAACGCGAGTCGAACTCGTCGGCACTTCGTCGCAGGATGGAAGTTCTGCCCGCGGGGTGCGCATTCAGTTCGAAGTGCTAAACCCTCCGGAGTCGGCGCCGTTCGCTCGGACAGCGGAAGTGTACTACCAGCTCGGCTTTAAGGGTCGAACCAAACTAAGGGAGGCAGTCGATAGGCTCCTCCGACGGCCGTTAACCTTTGCCGAGGTCGAGACCGATAAATGGATGCAGTTAATTCTGCACAAGCGGTGCGGGCTTTCTGCCTGTTTCGGCGTGGCACGCGAGACTGGTAAACCCCTTAAGTATCTGCACGCCTCGGTGGTCTGAGCACCTCCAGCTTGGAAGTATAATCAGTGATCATTAACGGGGCGCCCTTTCGTGGGCGTCCCCTCATTACGTCCTAATAAACCGATACGCGCGGCGTCGGAATCGAAAGTGCTGCGCAGTCCTTACCGACGATTCTCCCAATGAAATCGATCCGACCGCCAACCAAGACCGGATGCCTGGCCTCGATACCTCCTTTGCAGCCTTCGCGGGAGGGTGGAACCAGCCAATCTCGGGCACATCGCCAATATAGGTATTACTGTACCGATGTTCCTCTCCTCTCCCATTATATTGATTCAATATATACTATTGATCTCCATTCCTCCGGATCTCCCTTCAATAGGCATATCCAACCATGCTTCCATCCGATTCCCGGATCTACTTCGCTGATTCCTCCTGTTGTATTCGCATCCCATCCTGATTCTTCGAATGACGATGAATGCCTTTACGGCAATGGGCGCTACGACACAGCCTCTCTCCATCCTCCTATTTGCTTCGGTGCCTCCGGCCTTGAAGACGATAGCGGTGTCGATGCCTTCGAGCTTTACTCCTTTTATGGAGTGCCTTCTGAGGACCCTGATTTCCGCCGCCCCTTCATTACGCGATGTGGGGTTCAGAATTCTACCTTTTCTGACGTCGCCCTGATCCTCTTTACGCGATGTTGGCGAGTC
>CAZSOV010000495.1:0-3382 GCA_964608505.1 uncultured Verrucomicrobiota bacterium | reverse complement strand
GCGAGTTCATCCGGGTGCTCAAGCAGCGGTTCACGCTCTGGTACAACGTGCGGACCGGTCGTAAGGGCACGCTGTGGGAGGATCGTTTCAAGAGCGTGCTGGTGGAGGGCGCGGGTCAGGCGTTGACGACGATGGCGGCGTACATCGATCTGAACCCGGTGCGGGCGGGCATCGTGCAGGACCCCAAGGACTACCGGTGGAGCGGGTACGGGGAGGCGGTGGCGGGGAAGCGGGGTTCGCGGCTCGGCATCCAGACATTGGTAACGGCAGTGCAACGGGGTCGGGAGGAAAGCGTGAGCCGATCTCTGGAGGTGTACCGGACCTGGTTGTATCGGGAGGGGGACGAACGGCGTCATGGGACGGGACCGGATGCTCGTCCGGTGCGCGGGGCGGTGGGAGCAAAGGCGGTGGCGGAGGTGCTGGCGGCCAAGGGACGGTTGCCGCTGGGGGAATACGTGCGGTGTCGGGTGCGGTATTTCTGCGATGGGGCGGCGTTGGGGAGTCGGGAGTTCGTGGAGGGTGTGTTCCGGCAACACCGGGAGAGGTTCGGGAAGAAGCGGAAGGACGGGGCGCGACGGATGAAGGGCGTGGAAGCCGGGGAACTTTTCACCCTCCGCGATCTACAGAAGGATGTGTTTGGGTGAGTCGCGGGGCGATGTCCCCGACCGTTTGAGCCCGCAAGGCTCCGGCCAGTTGCGCCGGAAGCGGGCAGCGGCAGCGCTGGCTGGCTAGCCGTCATCCGTCGCCAGAGCGGGTGGAGCAATAGCAATGGGGACAGCACGCCCGGGGCTCCCCCTGCTGGGAGTGGTTCATCCGACGCAGCCTGTCGCGACGGGTGGGCAGGCAGGCCGAGCACGAGCTGAATCGCTCGAGGTCCCAGAGGTCCACGAACACCCGACCCCTGCCGGCAGCGGATCGAAGCGCCCGGTCGTATCCGTCCTCCAATCGGTCCAGGGTCGGCGGCTCCCACCACCCCTGCCTTCTCAATTCGTTGAGCGCGCCGTTGCCGGGTCGGGTCGGGATCAACGAGATGGCCGTGGCCCCCGCGGCGAGGGCCCACTCGACAGCCTCCACCTCGCCCCGGAAGGCGTCATCGGGTGAACAGGGTCCCGGGTCTGCCTCTGCGCGGGGCACCCGGGCCAAGGCTCCCTCGAACGGGGGTTGGACGAGCACGAAAGCCCTCCATGCGACGCCCTGATCCAGCAAGGCAACGGCGCCGGCGCGAAGATCCTCGAGCGTCATGCCCTTGTTGAGTCGGGCGACGACGCCGGGATCCGCGGACTCCAAGCCCATCGCCACCTCCAACCGGGCGGTCCCCTGCCCCAGCGCGTTCCGGAACCGCCAGGTCCGTTCCCCGATCAGCCTCGGGTGCGATTCGACGATGACCCGGTCGAATCCCCGCACGAGAGCGGCGACGTCGGAGGCATCGGAATCGGGAATTGCCCCGGGATCGAAGAAGCTTCCGGCGTTGTAGAGTTTGATCTGGCGCGCCGGGACCCTTCCCTCGGCCACCCCGGAATCGCGGAGGGCCACCCGCACCTGTTCGGTGACGTCGCCGGGGCGCACCGGTTCGTCCAGCGTGTGGCGCCAAAGGTCGCAATAGACGCACTTCCAGGGGCACTCGCGGTTGGCGAGGAGCACGGTGAGCACCGGCACGACGTCACCTTCCGCGGAACGTTCGGGTTCGAGGAACCAGCCCACGGGACGCCGGGCGTCGACCGGGGCCTTGGGCCCACGCCGGGAGACGACCCAGGCCGCACGTGCCGCGGCGGAATCCGGATAGGGCACGTTCATGGATCCGGAACGGGGGGGCCGGGGGTGACGGGTGCCCCCCAAGCACGCGGGCACGCGGGGGCGCGGCTCAGATGAACTCGTTGTAGATGGCCTCGAGCAGCTCCTGCCGGCCCGACTCGAGGTTCTTGAGGTCGCCGAGTTTCAGGGCGTGCTTCTCGCAATCCGCGAACGTGGCCTTGCCCGCCTCGATTTTCGCCCCGATGCCGTTGTCCCAGCTGCGGTACCGGTTCCGGACGAATTCGGCGATCCGCCCGTCCTTGCGGATGGCGGCGGCGATTTTGAGTCCGCGGGCGAAGGCGTCCATGCCGGCGATGTGGGCGTAGAACAGGTCCTCGAGGGTATGGCTTTCGCGGCGCACTTTGGCGTCGAAGTTGGTGCCGCCGGTCGTGAAGCCTCCGTACTTGAGGACGGAGAGCATGATCTGGCTCGTGAGGTACAGGTCGGTCGGAAACTGGTCGGTGTCCCAGCCGAGCAGCAGGTCGCCGGTGTTGGCGTCGATGCTGCCGAGGGCGCCCGCGGCGCCCGCGACCTCGAGCTCGTGCTGCATCGTGTGGCCGGCGAGGGTCGCGTGGTTGGTCTCGAGGTTGAGCTTGAAGTGTTCCAGCAGGTCGTACTCGCGCAGGAAATTGAGGCAGGCCGCGGCGTCGGAGTCGTACTGGTGCTTGGTGGGTTCCTTCGGTTTCGGCTCGATGTAGAACGGCCCCTTGAATCCGATCTTCTTCTTGTAGTCGACGGCCATGTGCATGAACCGCCCGAGGTGATCCATCTCCCGCTCGAGATCCGTGTTCAACAGCGTCGCGTATCCCTCGCGACCACCCCAGAACACGTAGCCCTCGCCGTTCAATTCCTTCGTCCACTCCAGCGCCTTCTTCACCTGCGCGGCGGCGAAGCAGAAGGCGTCGGCGCTGCAACTCGTCGCGGCGCCGTGCATGTAGCGGGGATGGACGAAGTTCTGCGCCGTGCCCCACAGGAGCCGGATCCCGGTGTCGCCCTGGAGCTTCTTCAACTCCTTGCCCACGGCGTCGAAGCTCTTGTTCGCCTCCGCGAGCGACTTGCCGTGGGGCGCAACGTCGCGGTCATGCCAGCAGTAGAACGGCGCGCCGAGCTTGTCGACGAACTCGAACATCGCCCGGGCCCGGAGGATGGCGTCCTTCACGTTTCCCTCGCCCGTGTTCCACGGACGATCCACGGTGCCCCACCCGAACATGTCGCCGCCCGCGCCCCGCATGGTGTGCCAGTAGACCACCGCGAAGCGCAGGTGGTCCTTCATCGCCTTCCCCTCGACCAGCTCCTCGGCGTCGTAGTGCTTGAACGCGAGCGGATTCTTGGAGTCGGGGCCCTCGAACTGAATGCGGGAAACCTTGGGGAAAAACGTCTTCGGCATGGTCGTGGTTGGATGGGTTGCGACGGCGCCGGACGCTACTCCAGCGCCCGATTCGCTGTCGAGCCGTCGACCGTCCTTTGCCCGGCGCCCCGCAGGGTGATGGACAAAGTCGATTGGGGCCCGCGACCGGCTCCCCGCCCTGGCGTCCGCGCGACGGCGGGCCGGGTCGCGGGGCGATCGAAGCAGGCGAATCGAAAGGCGAAG
>CAZSOV010000494.1:0-3386 GCA_964608505.1 uncultured Verrucomicrobiota bacterium | reverse complement strand
CCGGCACCATCACCCAGGCCGAAGCCCCCGCCGTCTTCGAGGTACGCGCCGCCGACTGGCTCGCGCACGTGCTCGAACAGTTCGACACCAACAACCACGGTGCCATCTCCGCCGCCGACTCCACCGGGCGCGGCCGCGGCCGCCATGGACGCCCCCACCTCGACAGCTTCGACACCAACGACGACGACGTCGTGTCCAACGAGGAATTGATCGCCGCCGCCGCCGATCAGGCCGCGGACCACCTAGCCCGTTTCCTCGAACGGTTCGACTCCATCCCCGCCGGACAGACCGCCGGCGACGGCATCATCACGCCCGCCGAGTCCCTCGCCGTGCACACCGCCGTCGTCCAGGAACACCTGGACGCCATTCTGAAACGCCTCGACGACAACCAGGACGGCAGCCTCGGCGCCGACGAACTCCCGTCCGCCCCGAAGGGCCGTGGCGGTCCCCGCGGCGGCAAGCCGGGCCGACGCTAGTCATCCGATCCGCCCACCCTCTCCTCGAAAACCCCACCCCGGCCGCGGCCACCCCCGCGGCCGTTTCCTTTCCCGCGAGCCCACCGAGTTCTCCGGCGGCGTCGGCATCCGTCTCCGTGAACCGGCCTCACCGGATCTCGTTTCCCAGACAGAATCATGCCGGGACAAAATCATGCCCCCCCCCCGCCCGAAGTCGCGTAGCGACGCCCGACGGTTGCCGGGGCCCTTCAGGCCCCGGTTTCGCCCTTCGTTCCAACCCTCGTCGCGGAGCGACGTCCGACACGAGGCGCCTGAAAACGGTTTGGAAGGCAGGAGGTTCGGACGTCGCTCCGCGACGAGGGTTCTTTCGGAGCACTTTCTCCGGGGGTTGAAACCCCCGGCAACCGACGAGGGGTCGATCCGCGACCTGGGACCAGCGACCCACACTTCGTTGCCGCTCCACCCATGAACCGAGCCCAGCCTCCCATCCCGGATCCTCCCCCTCCTACTCCTACTCCTACTCTTACTCCTACTCCTACTCCTTCCATCGTTCGGGTTCATGGTCTCCACACGTGTCCGGATTTCGGAAAATCTCCCTCTCCCTGAACCGCCCCCTGCCACCGCGCCGCCCGGTGACAGCGCCGGGCCTACGCGCTGTAGGCCGCGTGCCCCCACGCGGCGACGTGCGGTCCGCGGTTCAGGGTCCGTGCGGGGGGGGGGGCCGAATGGAACCGCGGGCTTCCGCCCGCACCGCGCACCGCCTAGGAAACCGCGCACAGCCCGTTGCGGAACGCGTACTCGATCAGGCCCGCCGCGTTCCCGACCCCCAGCTTCCGCATCAACCGATACCGGAACGTCTCCACCGACCGCGGACTCAAACCCAGCAACTCCGCAATCCGCCGGCTGGTCCGTCCCTCCACCACGTGACGCAGGATGTCCTGCTCGCGCCCCGTCAGAATCTTCGAGAACCCCCGCGGGTCCCGCCGCAGTCGGTCCTGCAATTCCCGCCACGCCGCCGGAAAATAGCCGCTTCCCCCGGCGACCTCGCTCAGCGCCTCCCGCAACACCTCCGCGGAGTCCGTCTTCCCGACAAACCCATGCAGCCCGACCTCCATCGCGCGGTTCCACCAGACCGGATCCTCCCGCCGCGAGCGACCCAGCAGGCGCACGCCACGGATGCCCCGGCGCAACCGCCGCACCAACTCGATGCCGTCGCAGTCCGGCAGATCGAGGTCCACGATGGCCAGCACCGGCTCCGCCCGGGCGCACAAATCGAAACCCGTCCGACCGTCCTCGGCCGTTCCTGCCAGTTCGAGCCCCCAGTCCCCCACGATCCACCGGGCCAATCGGCAACGCTCGTCCGCCCGGCCCTCGATCAACACCGTCTGTCGAAGCGGACATGCCTTCCTCCTCGCACGTCCGCCTCCCGCAGCTCCGACCCCGGCATGGTTGGCCCCTCCCATGCGTGACGCTCGCCGATCCCGCCCGTGAACGCACCCGGCACAGGACCAACCGTCCCCGGGACGGGACGAACGCCAACCCCAGCGTGGTGGAAACGCTCCCAACCCCCGCCTACCCCACGAACAACGGGCGCAAATGCCGCGCGTAGAGGTTCTCCGTGACGTTGCGGCCCACGACCTCCTCGTTCGCCACCAGCAGGTCCAGATAGGTCCGCCCCTTCTTCGCCGCCAGCTTGAACGCCACGTGCAGCAACTGGCGCAGGTCCGCGTTGAACTCGCGGTGCCCCGGGATGTGCCGCAGCGCGTTGGCCATCCGGACCCCCGACCACCGCCGCACTTCCGTCGCCGTCGGCAGGCGGCCCCGGTCGATGTCGATGACCGTCGCGTACGGCGCGCACAACTCGTCCACGTGCTCGAGCGCCGATTGGTAGATTTCCTGCACCAAGCCGAGCCCCGCGCCACCGGCCTCGGCCAGCCCGATCAACTCCTCCAGCCACGTCGTGCCCGCCGTCTTCAGGTGGAGCCCCGCCCCGGTCCGTGCCAGCGCCCGGCGGATGATCGGGTACAACGAGAACTTGTCGCTCCCCGAGTGCACGCTGAGCTTCAGGTTCGCCGGCAGCCCGTACCGCGCCACCGCATGCGCGATCACCGCCAGGTCCTCGTTGAACTCCCGCTCGAACTGCGCCAGGTCCCCCACGTAATCCACCCCCTTGTTGAACCGCCCTGTGAACTTCGGCGCGATCGTCTGCACCCGCACCCCCTCGTCCGCCAGCATCACCAGGATCACCAGCAATTCCGGCGGCGTCTGCGGCGCGTCCGTCTCGTCCATCGACACCTCCGCGATGAACCCGTCCGCGCCCCCCTTCCGCCCCGCGATGTGCCGGAAGATCTTCCCCGCATCCTCGACCGCCAGCAGGTACTTCCGCGCGATCCCGGTCACCCGCGCCGCATCCAGCTCGAACGGCGTCGGCACCCCCGGGATCACCACCGTCCCCGTCAACTCCGGGTGCCGCGCCACGAATCCGCGAATCGCCTCCTCCGACGCCGGCTTCCCGATGCTGTCCGCCACGTCGATCGTGAAGAAATCCGACGGCTCCAGGAACCGGTCCACCGTCTCCAGACGAATGTGGTCCGCGTCCACGTGCCACGCCTCCTTCCAGCCCAGCGACTCCACCGCCGCCGCCGCCGCCGCCCGCACGCTGCCCGGTTCCGACCCGATGAACGTGTGCTCCCGGTTCGATTTGTTCCAGACCGGCACCACCGTCACCCCGTCCGCCGCCAGCTTCTGGAACGCCCGCAACTGCGCCTTCGCCTGATGCGCGAACCGATCCCCCACCCCGAACGAATACCGATGCAACGTCAGCATGGCCGCCATCCTCCCCCGCCCCCACCGGCCCGGCAATGCCGGAACACGCCGTGCAGGCCCCACACCCAGGGCGATTGACAAAGTCCTGCGTGGAACTGCGATGTG
>CAZSOV010000493.1:0-3462 GCA_964608505.1 uncultured Verrucomicrobiota bacterium | reverse complement strand
TTCTCGCTGAGGAAACCGTAGCCGGGATGGATGGCATCCACGCCCTTGGCGCGGGCGAGGGCGACGATGCTGTCGATGTCGAGGTAGGCGGCGACGGGACCCTTGCCCTGGCCGACGAGGTAGGATTCGTCGGCCTTGAAGCGGTGCATGCAAAAGCGGTCCTCCTGGGCGAAGACGGCGACGGTGCGAAGGCGGAGTTCGGTGGCGGCGCGGAAGATGCGGATGGCAATTTCCGACCGGTTGGCGGCCATCAACTTCCGGAAGACGCGGGGCGCGTCGGAGGCCGGGGTGGGGGAAACGGCGGCGGGCAGGGTGGATTTCGGAGCGGGGCGACGTGGCATGGCGCGCCCGCAAAGTAGCGGACGCCGGGCGGCGGGTCGCGAGAGAAATCGAGCGGGCGATTGACTTGGGAAGCGGCGATGACATACGAACTCGCGTCATCGCCATGCGACTGGCCCCCCGCATCCTGACCTCGCTGCTCCTCTGCCTCGTGCTGGGGCTGCACTGGAGCGTGCTGCAGGTCGCCGGGTGGACGACGATGTTTCTGGAACGGGTCCAGACGGAGTCCTGGGAAGCGGCGCTCGCCAAAACCCTGGACGGGCAGCATCCCTGCAAGGTGTGTCACTGGGTGAAGGAAGGGCGGGCGGAGGAACAACGGCGGCAAGGGGCCTCCCCGACTCTTCCGGCGCCGACGCCGAAGCTCGAGTTGTGGGCGGGACCGGGGTGGGAAGTTCCGGATCGCGAGGTCGAGGGTTGGGAGTCGGCCTTTCCGCCTACCGTGAATCCGGGCGCGCGGAGCGAATCCCCGGGTTTGCGGCCGCCCCGACGGGCATAGGTCTGCTTCTGCTTCTGTTCGGACCGTGGTCGGGGAGGGAATCGGAGGCGCGCCGGGAGAGCGGCGTTCCGGGGTGATCACGGAGCAATCCAGTCGGAGCCCAACGCGGACGAACCGTGCCCGGACCCCGGGAGGGGAGAGAGCCCGGGGTGGGAGCGTTCGGCGCGAACGGGCGGGATGGGCAACGCCGGAGCGAGAGATGCCATCGAGACGTCGGAGGGGATTCACCTTGATCGAGCTGCTGGTGGTGATCGCGATCATCGCGGTCCTGGCCAGCCTGCTGCTGCCTGCCCTGGCGGCGGCGAAGGCCCGGGCCAGGGCGGTCCAGTGCGTGTCGCATCTCAAGCAGATCGGCGTGGCGAGCGCGCTTTACGTGGACGATTACCGGGATTCCCTTCCGTTGTCGTCGCATCAGGGTGCCTCGTGGATCGGACGGCTCGAGCCGTACGGAGTGACGAACGTCTACCGGTGTCCGGTGGACCCGAACCGAACGCGGCGGGTGAGTTACGCCGTGAATGATTTTCTGACACCCCGACCTTTTGGCGCGCGGGAGGTGGATTTCGGCAGACTGACCTCCCTGCCGGCGCCGTCGGAGACCCTGCACTTCGCGGAGATGCGCGAGGATTTCGAGGGGAGCGACCATTTCCATTTCGCGGATGCCGCGGGGGGCGGCTTTTCGACCAATGCGTTTGCCGCCCAGGTGGCGGTGGAACGGCATCGGGGCGCGGCCAACTATCTGTTCGCGGACGCGCACGTGGAGGGGATTCGCTGGTCGGGTGTCAGGGCCAGGCTTGGCGTGTCGGGGTCGCGATTCGTGCGACCCGACGGCCAGGGACAGCAGAACCAAGGTCCATGACCGAAGCACAACCAAACGTATGACCCACGAAAGCAGAGCAGGCTCGCCGCAGGCCGGGAGGTCGGCGGCGGGAGCCGGGGTGGCGGGGCTGGTGTTGGCGCTGGCCGCAAGCGCCGGCGCCCAGCACATCGACGCCGGCGCCACGGGCAGGAACCAGGGCGACAAACTGACGTTCATCAACGGCGGCGGGTTCGCGTCGAGTTCCGGGTACGTGAAGGAACTGAGCCTGGCGACCAGCGGCACGTACGTCGGCTATTACCAGGGCAGCATCACGTTCACGGTGGCACCGGCGACGGTCGACAACGGCGGTCCGGTGGCGGACGCCGCGGCGCTCGGGAGCTTCGTGGTGTTCGGCATCCACTCCGTGGCGGGTCCGGCGGGCGGTTCGTTTGCCTTCTGGGACACGGGGGCGACGTCGCCGAGCGCGAACTACGCGGTGGGGTACGACGCGCCCATGCCCACGACGCTGTTCGCGTTGAGCGATGCGAGCACGGGGGCCGGAACGGCGGGTGCGGATCCGTTCGGCCACCTGCACGGACGCCGATTCACGGCCACGGTTCCGGGCGATTACACGGTCGGGTTCCGCGCCCTCGACATCTCCGGCAACGGGGCCGGCGGCGGGGCGATCCACTCGCCGTCGGACGTGCTGACGGTGACGTTCCGGGGGGTGCCGGAGCCCGCGGTGGGCGCGTTGCTGGCGCTCGGGACGCTGGGACTGGCGTGGGGACGGCGAAGCCGGAAGTAGATGGATGTCGATCACGGATGGTCTCCGGGCCGGCGGGCGCGGAGGCGTCTTCCGCCGAACCTCTACCGGGGATCGGCGGGCAAACCTCGTGGAGGAACAAGGAATGAGAACGGTCGAGCATTGGTCCGGCGGACATGAATGGATCGAGACCCGCGGGCTGGCTCGCTGGCCGCGGCTTGGCGGGGTTCTTCTGCTCGCGATGGCGGCGCAGTTGGCGGGGCTTGGGGCTGGCGACGCGAAGGCGGCCGCGCACGCCCATGTGAACGCGGGCGCCATCGAGTCGCGGCCCGGGGCGGCGCTGTATTTCGTGAACGGCGACCGGTTCGCGGCGGAATCGGGCTATGTGCTGCCGATGAACCGATCGGCGACGCCTCCGCACGCGGGTTTGTACCGGGGTGAAATCACGTTCACGGCGCTGGCAGCGACGTCGAGCTACGGCGGACCCGCGTTCGGACATGCGGCCCCGGGGGCGCGCGTGGAGATGGTGGTGGAGGAGTTGACCGGTCCGGCGGGGGGGCGGTTCGGGTTCTGGGAGGGCGGCGGCGAGGAGGACGAGGGGATGACCATGACCTTCGACGTTCCCGTCGGAACGACCGGGGGGACGCAACGGTTTCACTTGAGCGAATCGACGGGCGAGGCGGGGGATGACCCGTTCGGGCACGTGCACGGGCGGGTGTACACGGTGACGGAGCCGGGCCTGTACCGGGTGGGTTTCCGGTTGATCGATACCTCGACGCAGGGGGCGGGGGGTGGCCCCGTCCAGGCCGCGTCCGGGCTGTTTGAAATGAACCTCCAGGCGGGGGTGACTTTGGCGGGGATCCGGTTCGTGGATGGGGCATGGCGCGTGGGATTCGCGGGGCTCGCAGGATTCGCCTACCAGCTCGAGGCCAGCGGCGAATTGGGCACGGGCGCGCGCTGGGAGTCCGTGGGGCCGGCGGTGCCCGGGGATGACCGGATGCACGAGATCGCCGTCGATGCCGGAGACGGGACCCGTTTCTTCCGACTGCGCCGGACGGGCATCTGAGG
>CAZSOV010000492.1:0-3465 GCA_964608505.1 uncultured Verrucomicrobiota bacterium | reverse complement strand
GATGTTGACCCGCGAGCGTATGACCAGCCCCTTCCCGATCCGCGCCCCGAACGCACATGAGCATCCGACTGAACGGCGTGTCCAAGCGCTTCGGCGACACCGTCGCCGTCAACCAGGTCAGCTTCCACGTGGAGGAAGGCGAGTTGGTCGGCCTGCTCGGCCCCTCCGGCGGCGGCAAGACCACGGTCCTCCGCATGATCGCCGGACTCGAGATGCCCACCGGCGGCGACATCCTGATCCGCGGCCAGCGCGTCAACGACCTGCCCGTCCAGCAGCGCAACATCGGCTTCGTCTTCCAGAATTACGCCCTGTTCAAAACGATGTCGGTCCACGCCAACATCGCGTTCGGCCTCAAAATCAAGAAATGGCCGCGGGCCGATCGCGAGGCGCGCATCGCCGAACTGGTCGAACTCTTCGGCCTCCAGGGCCTCGAGAAACGCTATCCCCACCAGCTCTCGGGCGGCCAGCGGCAGCGCGTCGCCATCGCCCGCGCCCTCGCCCCCAAACCCAACGTCCTGCTCCTCGACGAACCCTTCGGCGCCGTCGACGCCAAGATCCGTCAGGACCTCCGCGAGTGGCTCGTCCGCCTCCAGCGCGAGCTCAACGTGACCACGGTCTTCGTCACCCACGACCAGGAGGAGGCCATGGAGGTCAGCGACCGCATCGTCATCTTCTCCCGCGGCCATCTCGAACAGATCGGACGTCCCCGCGAAGTCTACGAACAGCCCGCCAACGAGTTCGTGGCCCGGTTCATCGGCGTCATGAACGTCCTCGATTGCGTCGTGCGCGACGGCCAGGCCCGGGCCGGCGAACTCGCCTTCCCGTCCGGCTCCGCCCCCGAGGGCTCCCAGATCCGCATCGGGTTCCGGCCCTATGCCGTCGCGGTCTCCACCGACCTCGCCCAATACCCCTACCGGGCCGTCCTGCGCCAGACCTACTTCCTGGGCATCCTCCTGCGCGTCGAATTCGAACTGCCCTCCGGCCTCGTCATCCGGGGACGCATGACCAAGGAGGAATACAGCCTGCTCGGACTCGAGGACGGACGCGAGGTCTCGCTCCAGGTGAAGAACTACCGCGTCCTCGCCCGCGACGACGCCGCCCTCGCCGCCGAGCTCGCGGCCCCCGTCACGACCCCGCCGCACATCGCCGAGCACATCTGACGCCGCGCCGCCGCACCCTCCCCCGGGATCGCGGGCGGACGGGAGCGGCGACCCGTCGTCACACCGCACCGCGGCAGGCTCGGCGCGGGGAGCGGAACCGGGGTCAGGCGGCAGGGCCCGCCGCCGGGTGTTTCTTCTCGTGGATCGCGGCGGAGCGATCCGCGGCGAAAATGATCTCGTGGGTCAGCAGCGCGTCGGAGAGGCTCGTCAGCGGCATGTCCTCGCCCCTGTCGAGCGCGGCGAAAAACGCTTCGAACTGGGCCTGATAGGGATGGTCCGTCACGTCGCCCGAGTCGAGCAGCGGCACGCCCAGCTTGCTCCACTCCGACTTGTTCAGCCCGCCGAGTTGCGTGCTGTAGAACCGGTCATCCAGCAGCGTGCCCTCGCTGCCCACGAGATGGATCCGGAAGTAGTACGGCTGCTTGCAGTCGATCACCGACGCGCATTTCCCGACCCGCCCGTCCCTGAACCGGAGTATCGTCACGCTGGTGGTCGGATACTCGTACCCCTCGAACTCCTTCGCCGAGGAATGCGTCGCGTAACTGCTGACCACCTCGACGTCCGTCCCCATGAGCATCAGGAGGGCGTCCATCGCGTGGCAACCCGCGGACAACAGGCTGCTGCCCCCCGCCGCCTTCTTCACGTTCCAGCGGTACTGGCCGTACCACGGCCCGATGCCGTGGAAATAGTCGACCTCGGCGTAGTGCACCCGCCCCAGCAGGCCGCGGTCCACGAATGCCCGGGCCGTGCGCACCTGGCTCGAATACCGGCACTCGAAGCAGACGCAGACCCGTACGCCGGATTCCCGGACGGCGTCGCGTACCAGCAGGAGATCCTCGTGATTCAGGGCGAGGGGTTTTTCGATGATCAGGTGCTTGCCCGCCCGGGCGGCGGCGATGGCCTGGCGCGCGTGTTCCTGGGGATACGAACACACCGACACGACGTTCATGTCCGGTTGCGCCAGGAACGAGTCGAGATCCCGGAACACGCGGACCGGACCGCCGTATTGGGCCGAGAGCTTGGCTTCGTCGAGGGCGCGGGCACTCAGGATGGAGGTGACGCGCGCCCGACCGGTCGCCTGGAGCGCCGGGATGTGCGCGCTCGCCACCCAGCCGTAACCGATGATGCCGACATTGTACGTGTGCATGACGGACCTCTTTCTCCGAGAAACCTCCGCTCGCCCCGGCGGCCTTCCGCCGTATCCGCGGGTAGGGACGCGGGACGGGAGCCGGGAACGGGTGCGGTGCCGGCGATGCCAACCGGTTCCCGGGCCGAAGTCAAAACCATTGCCCACTGCCCCGTCGCTCGTCGCTGCAACGCGCCCCCCCGCAGGCCGATTCCCAAAGTCCGGTGCGGAACCGCGATGTGGGACCGTTGATCGCCGAGTCGCCGGTTTTCCCTCTCGTTCCGCCTGCTTCGATCTCCCCGCGACCCGACCCGCCGTCGCGCGGACGCCATGGCGGGAAGCCGGTCTTTGGACCCGACCGACTTTGCCAATCGCCCTGCGCGCGACGGGAGACACGCGAACTTGGAGCTTGGACCCGGGGGCGCGTCCCGGCTGAATTGGCCCGCGATGCCTAAACGCACCGACATCCATTCCGTCCTGATCATCGGCGCCGGTCCCATTGTCATCGGGCAGGCATGCGAGTTCGACTACTCGGGAACGCAGGCCTGCAAGGCGCTCCGGGAGGAAGGGTACCGCGTGATCCTGGTCAATTCGAACCCCGCCACGATCATGACCGACCCCGAGTTCGCGGACCGCACGTACATCGAGCCGATCACGCCCGAATGCGTCGAAAAAGTCATCGTGCGCGAGAAGGCGGAGATGGCGCGACTCGGCGCCCAAGGCAGGCTGGTGCTCCTCCCCACGCTCGGGGGCCAGACGGCCCTCAACACCGCCATGAAACTCCATCGCGGCGGGGTGCTCGACCGCCTCGACGTCGAGATGATCGGCGCCAAGGCCGACGCCATCCAGAAGGGCGAGGACCGCCAGATCTTCAAGGACCTCATGCTGACCATCGGCCTCGACGTCCCGATCTCGGGCACCGCCCATACCATGGCCGAGGCCTGGAGCGTGGCGGAGAAGGTCGGACGCTATCCCCTGATCATCCGGCCCGCGTACACCCTCGGCGGCACCGGCGGCGGCATCGCCTACAACCGCGAGGAATTCGAGGAGATCGCCAAGCGCGGAATCGACCTCTCCCCCGTCGCCGAAGTGCTGATCGAGGAATCCCTCCTCGGCTGGAAGGAGTACGAGATGGAGGTCATGCGCGACCGCGCGGACAACTGCGTCATCATCTGCTCC
>CAZSOV010000491.1:0-3508 GCA_964608505.1 uncultured Verrucomicrobiota bacterium | reverse complement strand
CAGCCCCATCAGCCCGCGGGTCACCACGTCGATCCGGTCGTCGATGATGTCGTGGGCCACGGAGAGGAAGCGGCGTCCGAGGGTGATGAAGCCGAGCGCGGCGAGGTCGGGGGCGCCGGGGGGCACGAGGTGGTCCGCCGCGATCTGGAGGGCCACGAAGCGGTCGTAGGGCAGGTCGGCGTTGAACGCCCGGATGACCCAGTCGCGATAGACATGGCCATGGACGAAGGTCCGTTCCTCGCGCGCGTACACGTACCCTTTGGTGTCGGCGTAGCGCGCGATGTCGAGCCAGTGGCGGGCCTGGCGTTCGCCATAGGCGGGACTGGCGAGCAGTTCCTCGAGCCGGCGCCGGTAAATGCGCTCGCCCCAACCCGCGCCGGCCCGAAACTCGCGTTCGAATTCCTCGACCGCCTCGGATCCGGGCGGCAGGCCGGTCAGGTCCTGCGTCAGGCGCCGGAGGAGGGCCCTTGGCGAGGCCGCGGGAGCGGGTTGGAGCCCGTGCGCCTCGAAGCGGGCGAGGACGAAGCGGTCGAGATCGTTGATGCACCACGCCGCGTTCCGGACGGGGGGCGGCTGGATACCCCGGCGCGCCGGTTGGAACGCCCAGTGTCCGGTCACGGCCCGGGAACCCGGGTCCGGGGTCTCGCCGGAGACCCACCGCATCGCCATCAAGAGCAGGGCGAGGTGCGGCAGGAGGCGTCCGGGACGGTGGCGGGTGTCCACGGCGCGACCACGACGCGGGCGGGCTGGGAGCGGTTCGCGGTAGTCCATGCTGGGCGACCTATTGGAGCCCGCGCCGGGGAAGCGAAGCAATGCCGGGTTCCGGCAACAATACCGTCGTGCACCGGTGGGCGCGGGGCCGTTGACAACGTCCTGCGTGGAACTGCGATGTGGGGCCGGCGACTGCCGGGTCGCCGGCTTCGATCGCCCCGCGGCCCGGCCCGCCGTCGCGCGGACGCAATGGCGGGGAGCCGGTCGCGGGCCCCAATCGACTTTGTCCCTCGCCTTGCCGGCGGGCGTCCAAGGCCGGAATCGCGCGTTGCCCCGTCCGGGCGGATTGCTACGGTCGTGGTCGGTCCCTCCTCCCGTGAAAACGCATTCCCCCCGGCGTGCCCCTGGCGTCCCATCGGGCTTCACCCTGATCGAGCTGCTCGTGGTGATCGCAATCATCGCGATCCTGGCGAGCATGCTGCTTCCGGCGCTGGCCCGGGCGAAGTCCAAGGCCGCGGCGATCTACTGTTTGAACAACAACAAGCAGATCGGCCTCGCGTCCACGCTCTACGCCGGTGATTACAACCATCGGCTCGCCTACATGAAGAATTGGGGCAAAGCCTGGGGTGACGGGGAGAAGCTCGGCGACAAGTGGATGCCCGAGATGTTCCAGCCGTACCTGATGACCAACACGGCGAAACCGCAGACGACGGACCGCAAGAAGCACCGGCCTCAACCGGGTTTGTTCGCCTGTCCGTCCGGGCTCAAGGCCAAGATCGTGGTCAAGGGATCGAACGACGACGTGTTCGGGGCGGATTTCTTCTACGACAACGACGGCGTCAGCTACGTCTGGTCCCACAAATACTACGATCCGAAGACCCGGGCCATCGCCGCGAAACCGATCAGCGGACGATCCGATGCCGACATCCTGTCACCCGCGCGGGCCGTGTTGGTTTGGGAGATTCCCTATCACCGGGCTCAGAACATGCCGCACCAGTCGGGCATGAACGTCATCATGGCCGACGGCCACGCCCAGCGAATCAAAGGGAATCCGCGCGAGACCGACTGGTGGCCGAACCACAGCTTCGAGGGCTGGGATTCGGATGATCCGGCGCCGGCCACGCCCCTGTAGTCCGGGGGGCGGTGGCTCAGGGTTGCTTCCCCGTGATGCGTACCTTGAGCCGCCAGTCCTCCCAGCGCTCGGCGGTCAGCACCTCGCCGGCGGTGTCGAAGGCGAAGCCACAGCCGGCTCCGTACACGGAATCCGGCGACACATTGAAGGTCCAGACCGAGCCTTCGGGGATCTTCCGATCCTCGCCGATGTCCAGCGTGGCATGGAGCAGATCGGGAGCCGCCTCGAGGCGGGAGAGGTGGTCGGTGCCTTGCCAGTGTCGGAACAGCCCGCGGCTGGCGATGAGGCGGCGCATCATGGGATTCAGGACACCGGAGTGCTGATGGCCGCGGAACAGGGCGCGCACGCGGTAGCCGGAGCGGCTGGCGGAGGCGAGGGCGTGGCGGGCAGCCTGGTCGCCGTAGACGAAGGCCCGACCGGCATCGACCGCGAACTGGGGTTCGCCGGCAACCACGGTGAAGTCGTTCCACATGAACCCGAGGACGGTGGGGGTCGTGGGACTGGTGGGCGTGAAGTCCTGCAGATTGGCGTCCAGGGCCCGGCGGGCCGCGGGCGCCAACTCGGTGACCCACGGCGGGGACTGGGTCAGGAGGTGGCGTTGCTGGAGGCGCCCGAGCAGTTGGAAGGTGGTTCCCGGCGACGCGGACAACAGCCGGTTGGGATCGAAGCCGGGCTCGAGGCCGCCGTGATTGCACTGGATGGCGTTCGTGCCGCTGGCGAAGTACAGGACGGTGGGCAGGAAATCGTACAGGCGCACCACGCGCCGCACGTCGAAGTCGCGTCCGTACTTCGACGTGGCCTCGTGCAGGAATCCGTATTGGGCGACCAGTCGGAAGTCCTCGTGGTTGCCGCGCACGAGCAGGACCTGGGCAGGGCTGGCGAGCTTGAGGCGCATCAGCGTGTACAGGACCTCGACGCCATGCTTGCCGCGATCCGTGTAATCCCCGAGGAACACCAGTCGGACGTCCGGCTTGGCGACGCGGAAGCCGTCGAGGTGCCCGTCGCGGTTCAGCGAGTCGAGGTAGCCGAGGAGCGAATGGATGTCCCCGTGGAGATCGCCGTGGAAGAAGGCCCGGGTCCCGGGGGGCACCAGGTGGCGTTCGGCGAAGGGGAGAAACGGGGTCGCGGCATTCAGGAAATAGCCCGCATCGAGGTTGAAGAACGGGTCCGGCGCGGGCGGGCCTTCGAGCCACGCCTCGGCCCGGGCTAGGGCACCGGTGCGCCCCAGTTCGAGGAAGGGGTCCAGGGCCGCCGCGAACTCGGAGAAGGTGCGCAGCGGAAGCTGGTTCCGCGGGGCGAGGCGGTCGCCGAGTTCGCGATTGGTCGGCAGCCGCCGGCAGGCCTCGCGCCAGGTTCCGTAGTCGGGCAACCCGCGCGGCCCGGGCGCCGACGATGGATTCACCTCGGCCGCGGTCGCGAGCATCGCCGCCAGCCCGAGACACGCCAGGAAGCCGAGGCCTCGGGCAAGGGGGGCGAGCCAGGTCGTCCGGGGAGGACGGGCGGTCATCGGCAGGTCGTGCATGCGCGGCATTTGGACGGGCGAAGGTAGCGGAGATCGGCGGCCGAGCGAAAGAGTCGCCTCCGAAGCCCGCTCCCCAGGGCGGTTGACGAAGTCGATTGGGGCCCGCGACCGCCGGGTCGCGGGGCGATCGAAGCAGGCGAATC
>CAZSOV010000490.1:0-3565 GCA_964608505.1 uncultured Verrucomicrobiota bacterium | reverse complement strand
AGCGGGCGCCTCGAACGGCAGGGCGATTGACAAAGTCGATTGGGGCCCGCGACCGCGGGGTCGCGGGGCGATCGAAGCAGGCGAAGCGAGAGGCGAAGCCTGCGACTCGGCAGTCGCCGGCCCCACATCGCGGTTCGACGCAGGACTTTGTCAACGGCCCTGCGTCGAACGGGGGTCGGGAAGGGCTGGACGCCCGGGGCAGGAGAGGATCCTGGACGTCCGGGCCCGCGCCGTCTGGCTCGAAGCGGCGTCCATGCCGCGGTGCGGTGCGGGCGGTCAGGCGGCTGCGGGGCGATGGCGCGCCGGTCAGCTCCAGGGCAGCGAGAAGGTCTTCACGTAGCTGTAGGCCTTGATGGACTCGATGACGCCCTCCTTGATGCCAAGACCGGAATCCTTGATGCCGCCGAAAGGGGAGCTTTCGATGCGGAAACCGGGGACGTCATTGATGTTCACGGTGCCGCAGCGGAGCTCGCGGATGGCCTTCAGGGCGGACGGAAGGGAGGAGGTGACGACGCCGGAGGAGAGGCCGTAGGCGGTGGCGTTGGCGAGTTGTAGGGCGTCGTCGAGGTCGCGGACGACGAGGATGGGGGCGAGGGGGCCGAAGGATTCGCAGACCACCATGCGGCAGTCGCGGGGGACCTCGGCAATGACGGTGGGTTGGAGGAGGGCGCCCCGGCGTTGGCCGCCACAGAGGATGCGGGCGCCGGCGGCGACGGCCTCGCGGAGGACGGTTTCGAGGTGGAGGGCGGCGGGTTCGTCGATGACGGTGCCGACGCGGGTGGCTTCGTCGAGGGGATCGGCGCAGATGTATTCGCGGGTTTTCTCGACGAGGCGGCGGGTGAATTCGGGGGCGATGGCCTGTTGGACGAGGATGCGTTTGACGGCGGTGCAGCGTTGTCCCGAGTTCCGGTAGCTACCTTCGGCGGCGAGGGTGACGGCGAGGTCGAGGTCGGCGTCGTCGAGGACGATGAGGGGGTCGTTGCCGCCGAGCTCGAGGACGAGCTTCTTGTAGCCGGCGGTGGCGGCGATGCGTTTGCCGGTGGGGACGGAGCCGGTGAAGGCGACGAGTTCGACGTCGGGATGCTGGACGAGGGGTTCGGCGACCTCGGCGGTGGGACCGAGGAGGACGCTGAGCATGGGGCCGGGGAGGCCGGCGGCGTAGAGCAGTTCGGCGAAGCGCAGCGCCACGAGGGGGGTCTTCTCGGAGGGCTTGAGGATGATGGGCGTGTTGGCGGCGAGGGCGGGGGCGAGCTTGTGGGAGATCTGGTTGAGCGGATGGTTGAACGGCGTGATGGCCACCGCACAGCGCAGGGGCTCGCGCGTGGTGAAGATCTTTCGCGGTTTTCCCTGCGCGGAGACGTCGCACGAGAAGATCTGGCCGTCGTCCCGCAGCGCCTCGATCGCGGCGAAGCGGAGGACGTCCAGGGTGCGTCCGACCTCGTAGCGGGTCTCGCGCAGGGCGAGTCCGGCCTCGCCGGTGATGAGCCGGGCGAATTCCTCGCGGCGCGCCTCGAGGGCCGCGCGGGTCTTGTCGAGAATCTCGGCGCGCTGGAAGCGGGAGAGGGTGGAACGATGCCCGACGGCGGCGCGCACGGCGGCCTCGGTGTCGGCGCGACCGGCGAGCCCGACGGTGCCGGTGACGGAGCCGTCGTAGGGCGAGCGGATGGCGAGGGTTTGGGTGGGGGTGACCGGTTGGCCGGCGACGAGACAGGGGAGCAGCATGGCGGAGAGCGGGTTGGGAGTGAGCCGGATGGGAGGAAGGTGATGGTTGGGAGGAACGGGGGTGGCGGGGTTAACGGGTGGCGACCAGCGCCTGGGCGAAACGGTCGGCGAAGGCGTCGATGTCCTCGTCGGTGTGGGCGAGGGAGAGGTAGAGTTTGGTGCCCATGGGATTGAGGAAGACGCGGCGGCGCAGGAGTTCGAGCATGACGGCGCGGCCGCGGGCGCGGTCGGAGGCCAGCCAGGACTGCTGGTCGACGATGGGCTGGGCCGAGAAGGCGACCTGGGCGAGGGGACCGTCACCGAGGACCTGGCCGGTGGTCTGGGTGCCGGCGAGGGCTTCGGCGAGGCGGCGACGGAGGTGTTGGCCGGCGGCGTGGAGACGGGGATAGGTCCCGGGTTGGGAGAAGAGGTCGAGGGCGGCGAGGGCGGCGGCGCAGGAGACGGGATTGCCGCCGGTGGTGGAGGCGGACCAGGTGTAACGGGGTCCGGGGAGGTGGTGTTCGTTGACGACGTCCATGAGGTCGGCGCGCCCGGCGTACGCGCCGAGGGGGAAGCCGCCGGCGAGGGCCTTGCCGTAGGCCACGAGATCGGGTTGGACGCCGTAGTAGCCCTGGGCGCCCTGGAGGGCGAGGCGGAAGCCGGTGACGACCTCGTCGAAGACCAGGACGATGCCGAGGCGGGAGGCGAGTTGGCGGAGGCCCTGGAGGAATCCGGGTTTCGGAGTCAGGCAGCGATGGAGCGGTTCGACGATGATGGCGGCGAGGTCGGCGGCGTGGCGGGTGACGATGGCCTCGGTGGCGGCGAGATCGTTGTAGGGCGCGACGAGGACATCCTGTTCGACCCAGGGCGCGCCGGTGCCGGTCGGGTCGGAATGGGGGAGGTTGGAGGGGCGTCCCTGGATCATGGAGGCGACGCCGACGGGATGCTGGCCATGGTAGGCGCCTTCGAACTTGAGGACCTTTGGACGACCGGTGGCGGTGCGGGCGACGCGGAGGCAGAGGAGGGTGGCCTCGGTGCCGGAGGCGACGAAGCGGATGCGTTCGGCGCACGGGCTGAGGGCGCAGAGGCGTTCGCCGAGTTCGACGGAGCGCCGGGACACGGCGGCGAAATTGAAACCGTCCGCGGCGGCGCGGGTGGCGGCTTCGAGAATCCGGGGATGGGCATGGCCCACGAGCGCGGAGCCCCAGGCCATGGTGAAGTCGAGGAACTCCGCTCCCGAGGTGTCCCAGACGCGGGCGCCGAGGCCTCGTTCGAGGACAGGCACGAGTTCGGGCGGGATGCCGTATTCCCCGTTGGAACCGGCGGGGAACCGGGCGAGGGCGCGTTCCCGCCAGGAAGCGGCGGGGGCCGGGGCGGCGAGGTCGGCGGACGGCGAGGGATGGAAGGTCATGGAGGCGGTCGGGGGCACTAGGCGGAGGCGACCGTGCCGTTGCAGGTGAAGTCGAAGATGTCGAAGTTGCGGGGATCGCCGAGGGCGCGGGCGAGGTAGTCGGGCTTCAGCGGTTCGCTGAACAGGAAGGGGACCATCTCCTCGTAGCGCCCGCCGTGGGAGCGAAGGCCCTCCTTGAGGACGGAGAGGTCGTGGTAGGCCGGGGTGCGGCCGAGGACGACGTTGCGTCCGGAGCACACGACGAGGTCGCCCATGCGGTCCGGGGGCAGTTCCATGAGGCGGGCGGCGGTGGCGCGGTCGAGGGCCTCGGTGATGCCGGGCAGACCGAGGAGCCAGGTGATGACGTTGGCGACCGAGAGGGAGGCGCCGGCGTCGGTGGGGAGATGGACCTGGGCAAAGGAGCCGAGGGCGCCGTGGTGGACGACGTAGGGGTCGGTGATGGGGAGGATGACG
>CAZSOV010000489.1:0-3572 GCA_964608505.1 uncultured Verrucomicrobiota bacterium | reverse complement strand
GCGGCAGCTCCAACCGCTCCAGAATCCAGTCGTACAACGGCCGGTGCACCTCGAACTCCAGCGTGCAGATCGAATGCGTGATCCCCTCGATGTAGTCGCTCAGGCAATGCGCGAAGTCATACATCGGATAGATCCGCCACGCCGACCCCGTCTGGTGATGGTCCGTGTGCCGGATCCGGTAAAGCACCGGGTCCCGCAACCACACGTTCGGGGAGGCCATGTCGATCCGCGCACGCAAGGTCCGCGCCCCGTCCGGGAACTCCCCCGCCCGCATCCGCCGGAACAAATCCAGATTCTCCGCCACCCCCCGGTCGCGCCACGGGCTCTCCGTCCCCGGACGATCCGGCGCCCCCCGGTACTTGTCCGTGTCCGCCGGCGTCAGGTCGCACACGTACGCGTGCCCCTTCTCGATCAGTCGCTCCGCAAACCCGTACAGCTGCTCGAAATAGTCCGAGGCGAAAAACGGCTCGCACGGCACCGCCGCGTCCGCCGACCCCGGCATCACCGCCGGCTGAAACGCGTCCGCCCGGCCGTCGACCTCCAGGCAGCGGGGCCCCTGTCCCCGGGCCTTCAATCCCAGGCACGCCTCCGCCCAGCCCGCGACCAGCCATTGCACGTCGCGCGTGATCGACTCCACGTACTCCACGTCCTCCTTCGCCGGATTCGTATCGTCCATGCGCAGGTTGCACTGCCCCCCGAAATCCCGGGCGATCCCGAAATTCAGGCAGATGCTCTTCGCGTGCCCGATGTGCAGGTAACCATTCGGTTCCGGCGGGAACCGCGTGACGATCCGGCCATGCCGGCCCGCGGCCAGATCCGCCGCGACGATGTCGCGGATGAAATCCCGGGCCGCGGCGGCTTCGCCGGAGTTGGCGGCAGTCGTGTCGCTCATGGAAAATTCAGCGTCCGAAAGAGCCGCCGAGTGTGCCCTGCCCATCCACCGTTCCAAGCCCAGAAACGGGCCGATTTGACACCCGTCCCCGAGCGTCGTTGGGTTGGCGCATGCTTCGCCGGTTCCTCCTGGTCATCGTCGTCCTCCCCGTTCTGCTGCTCGCCGGGGCGCTCCTCGCCTGCCACCTCCGCGGCGGCAGCCAGCTCCGCGCGGAGCTTGCCCGTCTTCGCCAGGCCGGCGAGAGCCTCGACATCCGCCGCCTGGCCCCGCCCCCGGTCGCCCCGGCCAGCAACGGGCTTCCGCTCCTGCTCGCCAGCCAGCGCCGCCTCGCCGCCCTCTCCGACGCGCCCCTGCCCGGATCGCACGAGTTCGTCGCTCCCGGGGTCGCCGTCCCTCCCACCCGGATCGATCTCTGGGGCGAAACCTCCCGGCGCACCAACTCCTGGACGAACCTGTACACCCTTCACTCCCGCCTCGGTCCCGCTTTCGAGGACCTCCAGGAGGCCCTGGCCTTCCCGTTTCGCCGCGCGGACAAGGACTGGAGCCAGGGCGTCAACCTGACCTTCCCCGCCCTGGGTCCGATGAAGTCCGCGACCGTCGCCCTGGGTGCCTCCGCCCTCATCCAGGCGCGGCGCGGCGACTTCACCAACGCCCTGGCCGACCTCCTCGATGCCCGCGTTCTCGAGCAGGACCTCGCAGCGGACCCGCTCCTCATCGATCACCTCGTGCGCATCGCGATCTCGTCGATCACCACCTCCCGTACCTGGGCGGTGCTCCATGCGCACGATTGGACCGAGGAACAACTCGGGGCCCTCCAGGAATCCGTAACCGCCACGAACCTCGTGGAGGGGCTCGTCGGAAGTCTCCGGGGCGAGCGCGCGTGGGTAATGCAGGAACTCACCACCAAATCCGCCCGCCAACTGGCCGAACTCTTCGAAAACTCAGGGGGCACCGCCACGAGTCTGTTCGGCAACCCGGCGCCCCACCTGGATTTCCCGGAGGGTCTGGAGGCCGCCACGGACCTGGCCGAGGCACTTCTCCGCCGCCTCGGCGAGGGATTCCGCACCCGCATCCTCTTTCCGCTGTGGCATTTCGCATTCGGCAGGATGTCCATCGCCCGTTACCTCCGCATCTCGGACGAGTGGATTCGAACCCAGGATCGCGCCGCCCGGGTCCATTCCCTGAGGGTCGTCGAGGACGCGAATCTGGAGCGCCTCCTGGAGCCGGAATCCCTCGGGGATCGCGTCGCCAACTTCATTCCCCGCATGATCCTCCCGGCCTTGGCCAAGGCCTCCTCCAGGGCGTTTCGGGTGGAGGTCGAGGCCTCGCTCACCCGCACGGCCATCGCCCTCCGCCGCTTCCAACTCCGCCACGCCCGCCTCCCGGAGGCCCTCGCCGAACTCGTCCCCGCCTTCCTCCCGTCCCTTCCCATCGACGGCATGGACGGCCAACCCCTCCGATACCGCCGGGAGTCCACGAACCAATTCCGCCTCTGGAGCATCGGGGAAGACGGCACCGACGACGGTGGCGACGCCGCGGCCCCGCAGCCCGGGCGGCAGTCGCGCACCTGGTGGCAAGGCAGGGACACCGTCTGGCCCCGGGCCGCGACGACGGAGGAAATCGCGTCGTGGCACCGATCCATCGAGGAGCAGGAAGCCCTCAAACGGTCCCGCGGCACCGCGCCCGGCACGAATGTGCCCGCGTACCACATGAGTCCCGAACTCATGCAACGCTACGGCCTCCTGCCCGCCCAAGCCACCCCGGCCACGCCCGGCCCACCCCCGCCGCCGCCCGTGGTGACGCCGGACGCCCCCCGGGAGTAGGTCCCAGTCCTGGTCCCGGTCCTGGTCCTGGTCGTGGTCCGGGGACGGGACTCGCGCCCCGCCCCCGGAGGTCACCCCCCACCCTCGCTCAGGGCGCTCCCGCCACGTTGGCCTCGCCCTTTGCCGGCGTCGTCCCGGCGCCCACTCCCGTCGCGGGGTCCGACTTCGGACCGATCCTCACGAGCAGGGCCTCCTCGCGTCCCGCGGCATTCTTGCGGAGCGTGCCGCCGATGCGCTCGCCCGCCTTCAGGTCCTCGAACGCGGCGGGCTGTCCCTGTTTCACGAGCCGGGTCTGTTCGGTGAGTGAGATGACCCGCTTGTTCTCCCGTCCCTTCAGAGTCACCGTTCTCGCAGTGACATCCACCAGGGCGATGGTTCCGTTGAACGGGTACGTGTCCCGTTTTTTCTCCCGGGCCGGCGACGTCGGTGCCGGTGTCGAGATCCCCGTTTCCGGGCGTTTTTCGTCCACTTCCGCCCAAAGCGGGGTGGACACGAGCCAAGCCGTCGCCATCAGCGCGGCCAGGCGCAGCATCTTCATGTTCATGTTGGACTAACCTCCTTGTAGCGGACGAAGTGCCCGCCGGGCCGAGTTCTACTCACGGAGTTCGGAGTAAGTCAAACGATATTTGTCACGGAGTCACTCCGCGGGTGCGGCCATGGTCACATTCTGGAGGGGCCCTCGACCAGCTCCCCGCCCTGGAGTCCGCGCGACGACGGGCCGAGTCGCGGAACGATCCCAACGGTCGCCCCCCCCGGGGGGGGGGGGGCCGGGCGGGCGCGGGCGCCGGGGTGCCCCCGGGGTTAGCCCCCCTCGATCCCCCCCCGCAACGGCGGGCCAGAGCCCCCAACGCGCTGGG
>CAZSOV010000488.1:3296-3579 GCA_964608505.1 uncultured Verrucomicrobiota bacterium | reverse complement strand
GGACTGGATGCGGGCCTCGAATTCCGGGTCGGGCCCGGTTTCGGCGAGGTGACCGTGCTGGAGGTCGGCCAAGAGATCCAGTTGGGCGCGCTGGCGTTCGAATCCGTCGCCCTCGCCGAGGTAGGCGATGCGCGGCTGGCCGTCCCTGGTCTTGCTGCTGCCGATGGGGGTGCCCTGATGGACGGCGGGCAGGAAGGCGCTGGACCAGTTGCCGACTCCGCCGTGGCCGAGCGTGGGATTGAGCGTGATGAAGCCGGGGAGGTTCTGGTTCTCGGTGCCGAGA
>CAZSOV010000488.1:0-3286 GCA_964608505.1 uncultured Verrucomicrobiota bacterium | reverse complement strand
CACGAGCCCATGCTCGGGCGCACGAAGGTGTCGGACCCGGTGTGAAGTTTGAGCAGGGCGCCGCCGTGGGCTTCGTTGGTCCCGTGAACAGACTTGAGGAGGCAGAGGCGGTCGGCGAAAGCGCCGACGCGCGGGAACAGGTCGCTGACCATGGCACCGCACTGGCCGTAGGGCCGGAAGTCGAAGGCGGATTTCCGGAGATTCCCGGTCTTGGCGAACTGGACGCGGGGCTTGTCGAAGGGGAGGGGTTTGCCGGAATCGCGGACGAGGGCGGGTTTGTAGTCGAAGGTGTCCACGTGGGACGGCCCGCCGTGCATGAAGAGGAAGATGACCCGTTTGGCGCGCGGGGTGAAGGAGGGCAGGCGCGGCGCGAGCGGATGCGACGGAGCGGTCGTGGACGGACCAGGGGACTGCGCGCGGGCCAGGAGGTCGGCGAGGGCCAGGGCGCCGAAACCGACGGCGGTCCGGCTCAGGGCCTGCCGACGGGAGAGAGGGCGGGGGCGGGGGTTCACGGGCGGTATACGAATTCGTTGGAGGCGAGGAGGGCCTGACAGAGGGAGGCGAGGGCGGCGATGGGTGGCGCCGACTCCGGTTCGTCGTGCGGGGCGTCGTTCGGGAAGTCGATGAGGAATCGTCGGGAGCGCGCGAGCTCGGACGGCGTGGGCGGGCGGCCCAGGATGCGGCGGTAAGCGGCGTCGATGGCCTCTTCGGGCAGATCCGATCCGCCGCCGGCGCCGGCGCGGGTCCGGGGCGGTTGGACGAGCGAGCGGGCCAGGGCGACGGCGGAGGTTCGGACGAGCGGGCTGTTGAGGAAGAACAGGGCCTGTTGGGAGACGACGGTGGGGACGCGTTTGGCGGTGGCGACGCTGGGGTTGGCGAAGTCGAACAGGAGCAGGGCGTCGTACGTGCGGTCGCGGACGATGGGGAGATACACGGTGCGTCGGACGGAGTTCGGGGAGACCTCGTCGGCGGGGGTGTATTCGTTGTTCTTCCAGTCGACCAGCGAGCCGCCGAGGGCGGGGTCGAGGCGGTCGGAGACCGCGAGCAGGGCATCGCGGACCATCTCGGCATCCAGTCTCCGTCGGGGATATCGGTGGAGCAGGCGATTGTCGGGATCGATCCGGGCCGGGGCGGACGCCGGGGTGTCGTCGGGGGCGGGGCGGATCGCGGCGGACTGTTGGTAGGTGGCGCTGGCGAGGATGAGGCGGTGCATGGCCTGGACATCCCAGCCCGACTGAGTGAAGCGATGGGCGAGCCAGTCGAGGAGTTCGGGGTGGGTGGGTGGGTCGCCGCGGAGCCCGAAGTTGTCGGGCGTTCGGACGAGGCCTTCGGCGAAGTGGGCCTGCCAGATGCGGTTGACGATCACGCGGGCGGTGAGGGGGTTGGAGGGGTGGGCGATCCAACGGGCGAGTTCGAGCCGTCCGCTGCGATCCGGCGGGATCGGGGTGCCGGGATGGACACGGGCGACGACCTGAAGATAGCCGCGGGGCACCGGATTTGGGCCGGGGTTGAGGTGACTGCCGCGCAGGTGGACCGGGAGATGGACGGGCTTTTCCTCGGCCACGGCGAGGGCGACGGGAGGCGGGGGCGGGGTTGTGGCGAGCAGGGCGTCGCGTTGGTTCTTGAGGTCGGCCAGCGCCGCCCGGGTTTCCGGCGGGTAGAGAGGCCGGGGTTCGGCGGGGAGGGCGAGCAGGCCGTGCGGGCCCAGGAGGAGTTCCCGCAGGCCGACGAGCGCGAGGTGATCCTGCTGTTCGGAGTCGAGTTCGTTGAACTCCCAGCGGGCGACGGCGCCGGGGGAGACGGGTTCCCCGGGGTGCTCGAAGTGCCGTCGAATCTCGTCAGGATCGAGGACCCGATCGTAGACCCGAGCCTCGTCGAGGTCGCCCTGGAAGTGGATGTAGCCGTCCTGGCGGCGGGCGAGGGCGAGGGGGCTCGAGCCGGGCACACGGGCCTTGCCGACGGCCTGGGTGGCGACGCCCCGGCCGTCGAGGAAGAGGCGGAGTTGATCGCCATCGTAGGTGAAGGCGAGGTGATGCCAACGGTTGGACTGGAGCAGCGCGGATCCGCTCCAGACGGCGTGCACGTGATCCTTCCCGCCGCCGATGTTCAGGTAGGCACCGGCCTGGCGCCCGTCGAGGAGCAGGGCGTAATGGCCCTCGGCCCACTCGTTGGGGTTCTTGTTGACCAGCCAGCGGCGGGATTCGCCGTTGGCCCGGGGAAACGCGGCGGCCCGGACCCAGGTTTCGACGGTGAGTCGGGCGGGTTCGAGGGCGTCGGAGTGGGGGTGTTCGAGGTAGTCGTTGCCGCTGGCCCGGAACGCGGCGCCGTGGGGGCCGGGGGCAAGGCGCAGGCCGGGTTCGGCGGGCGAGGGGGTGGAGGGGGCGGGGGGCGCGAAGAGGCGCGCAAGGCGGTCTGGTTGGGACGCCAGGGCGCGCAGGTCGCGGCTGGCGGCGTTGGTGGCCGGGTCGAGGGCCAGGAGGGAGCGGAGGGCGGCGACGAGATTCGACCGGAGCGGGGATGGGGGCGGGATCGGGGTGGGCGTGGGGGTGGAGTCGAGGGCGGCGTGCAGGTGGAGGGGGAAGTCCCGTTGCCAGGATGCGAGGAGCGCGGAGTTGGCATCACGAACGGCGGACGCGAGGCGGTTGGTCAAGGCGGCGACCTCGCGGAGGTGGTTCTCGTGCGCGTGGATTTCGCGGGAGGTGGCGACGGGGCGCTCGTTGAATTTGGAGACGAAGTCGAGGTTCTCCATCGTGCGCGTGCTCTTGAAGATGCCGGCGAGCGCGTAGTAGTCGGCGGCGGGAACGGGATCGAACTTGTGATCGTGGCAGCGGGCGCAGCCGAGGGTGAGACCGAGGAAGGCACGGCCGACGGTGTCGATCTGCTCGTCGACGATGTCCATGACGAGTTTGGGCTTGTCCTGTTCGGCGAGCATCTTGGGTCCGAGGACGAGGAAACCGGTGGCGACGAGGCGGGCGACGGTTTCGGCTTCGTCGGACGAGGGCGGGAGGAGGTCTCCGGCGAGTTGGTGGACGATGAATCGGTCGAACGGGAGGTTGGCGTTGAACGCGCCAATGACCCAGTCCCGGTAACGCCAGGCGTTGGCCAGGACCTTGTTCTCATCCTGGCCGTTGGTATCGGCGTAGCGGGCGACGTCGAGCCACCAGCGGCCCCAGCGTTCCCCGTAGTGCGGCGAGGCGAGGAGACGGTCGACGCGATCCTCGAAGGCGTGGGGCGAAGGGTCGCGTTCGAAGTCGTCGATGTCCTCCGCCGTGGGCGGCAGGCCGAT
>CAZSOV010000487.1:0-3601 GCA_964608505.1 uncultured Verrucomicrobiota bacterium | reverse complement strand
GCACGAAGCTTTCGGCGAACGGAACCATGAAGGCCGGGCGGCCCTGCTGGGGCATGAGGTGAATGCGGGAGACATCGCCACCCGCCGGCGGGTTGGCTACATGTCCCAGGCGTTCTCGCTCTACTCCGAACTCTCCGTGCGCCAGAACCTGGTGCTGCACGCGCGTCTGTTCTCCGTTCCTGCCGCCGGAATCCCCTCGCGCGTCGCCCGGATGATCGAGCGATTCGGCCTGTCGGAGGTGGTCGACGCCATGCCCGACACCCTTCCGCTCGGCATTCGGCAGCGCCTGTCGCTTGCGGTGGCGATGGTCCACGAGCCCGAACTTCTGATTCTGGACGAACCCACCTCCGGGGTGGACCCCATCGCCCGCGACCGGATCTGGCAGCTGATGATCGACCTCGCGCGCAACGACAAGGTGACGGTCTTCATCTCGACGCATTTCATGAACGAGGCGGCGCGCTGTGATCGCGTTTCGCTGATGGACGCCGGAAAGGTCCTGGTCACGGAGGCACCCGCGGCGCTGGTGCGGGCGCGCGGCACCCGGACGCTGGAGGAGGCCTTCATCGCCTATCTGCGGGAGACCCGGGTCCAGGATGCGAAGGACATCGACGCGGGCTCGGCATCGCCCGGGGAAAAGGCAGCCCGGCAGCCTCCACGGAGGTCCCGCTTCAGCCTCGTCCGTGCCTGGAGTTACAGCCTTCGGGAGGCCCTCGAACTCAAGCATGATCCCGTCCGCGCCACGATGGCACTGCTGGGCACGGCCATTCTCATGTTTGTCTTCGGCTACGGGATCAGTCTCGACGTGGAGAACCTGACCTACGCCGTCCTGGACCTCGACCGGACCACACTGAGCCAGAACTACGCGCTCAGCCTTTCCGGGTCGCGGTACTTTCTCGAACAGGCACCGCTCGCGGACTACGGCGACCTGGATCGGCGCATGCGCACCGGGGATCTCGCGCTGGCGATCGAGATTCCGGCCGGGTTCGCGCGGGACGTGGCGCGGGGTCGCTCGGCGCAGATCGGGGCCTGGGTCGACGGCGCGATGCCCAGGCGGGCCGAGACGGTGCGCGGCTACGTGCAGGGAATGCACCAGGGGTGGCTGAAGGCCAGGGCCCGCCTCAACCCGGGGCGCCCCCTCGTCGCGGAGGCCGCGACGGTGGAGACGCGCTTTCGATACAATCCGGATGTGAAAAGTCTGCCGGCCATGGTGCCGGCCGTCATCCCCATGCTCCTGCTGATGATTCCGGCCATGCTGGCCGCCCTCTCGGTGGTGCGCGAAAAGGAACTCGGGTCCATCATCAATCTGTACGTCACGCCGGTCACGCGGGCCGAGTTCCTCCTGGGCAAACAGTTGCCCTACGTCGTCCTGGGCATGTCCAACTTCGCCCTCATGGTGCTGCTGGCGGTCACGGTCTTCCAAGTGCCGGTGAAGGGGGATTTCCCAAGCCTCGCGGCGGGGGCCCTCGTCTTCGTGACCTTCTCCACGGGGTTCGGCCTTCTCGCGTCCACCTTCACGCGAAGCCAGATCGCCGCCATGTTCGTGACGGTCATCGGAACGATGATCCCGGCGATCCAGTTCTCGGGAATGCTGAACCCGGTCTCCTCCCTGGAGGGCCTCGGGGCGTGGATCGGACGGATCTACCCGGCCACCCATTTCCTGGCCATCAGCCGAGGGGTGTTCAACAAGGGTCTGGGGCTCTCCGGTCTCCAGTCGGCCTTCCTGCACCTGCTGGTATCCGTCCCCGTCATCCTTGGCCTGTCCACGGCCCTGTTGAGAAAGCAGGAACGGTGATGTCGACTCGCGCGGCCCACATCTATCGCCTCGGAGTGAAGGAACTGTGGAGTCTGGTTCGTGATCCGATCATGTTGGCGTTGATCGCCTACACGTTCTCGGTGGCGATCTATGTGGCCGCCACCGCGATGAAGGAGACCTTGAACAAGGCTCCCATCGCCATCGTGGACGAGGACCGTTCGCCGCTCTCCACCCGCATCGCCTCCTCCTTCGGCCCGCCCCGGTTCCTGCGTCCAGCCATCATCCCCTTGTCCTCGATGGACCCGGGCATGGACTCCGGCCGCTACACGTTCGTGCTGGACATCCCGCCTCGTTTCCAGCGCGACGTGCTGGCCGGCAACGCGCCCGCCATGCAGCTCAACGTGGACGCCACGCGCATGAGCCAGGCCTTCGGCGGCAGCAGTTATGTGCAGCAGATCGCGCTGGGGGAGGTCGCCGAGTTCGTTGCCCGCCACCGGAGCGTCCGGGTGCTGCCGGTGGAACTGGCCATGCGCTCGCGGTTCAATCCCAACCTCGAGGAATCCTGGTTCGGGGCGCTGATGGAACTCATCAACAACGTGACGATGCTTTCCATCATCCTGACCGGAGCCGCGCTGATCCGGGAGCGGGAACACGGCACCATCGAGCACCTGCTGGTCATGCCCGTGACGGCCGCCGAGATCATGCTGGCCAAGATCGGGTCGATGGGTTTGGTGGTGTTGTGCGCGACGGGAATCGCGCTCGGGGTCGTCGTCCAGGGAGTTCTCGGGGTGCCCGTCGAGGGCTCGGTGATGCTGTTCCTGAGTGGAGCCGCCTTCCATCTCTTCGCCACCAACTCGATGGCCATCTTCATGGCCACGCTGGCCCGGTCCATGCCGCAATTCGGCATGCTGGCCATGCTGATTCTCCTGCCCCTGCAGTTGTTGTCCGGCAACGCCACCCCCCGGGAAAGCATGCCGCAAGTCATCCAGGACCTCATGTTGTTCGCCCCGACCACGCATTTCGTCTCGCTCGGCCAGGCGATCCTGTTTCGCGGCGCGGGCCTCGCGGTGGTCTGGACCGAGTTCCTCGCCCTCGCGGGCATCGGTGCGGCCTTCTTCCTGGTCGCGCTGTTCCGCTTCCGCAGAAGCATCACCCAAATGGCCTGAAACGGTCCTGCAAGTCATGAATACGAAACCGAACCCGCTCCCGCCCGACCTCCTGGCAAGAATGGACGCCTATTGGCGTGCCGCGAACTACCTCTCGGTGGGCCAGATCTATCTGGCCGCCAATCCACTGCTCCGGCGGCCACTCGAACTGACCGACGTGAAGCACATGCTGCTCGGCCACTGGGGCACCACTCCGGGACAGAACTTCATCTACGTGCACCTGAATCGTGTGATCAGGGACCACGACCTGAACATGATCTACGTGTCCGGTCCGGGCCATGGGGGACCGGCCCTCGTGGCCAACACCTATCTGGAAGGCACCTACTCCGAGATCTATCCCGAAATCACCCGGGACGAAGCCGGTCTGCAGAAGCTCTTCCTTCAATTCTCCTTTCCCGGGGGCATCCCGAGCCACGTGTCGCCGGAGTGTCCCGGATCCATCCACGAGGGTGGCGAACTGGGCTACTCGCTAAGCCATTCGTTCGGCGCGGTTTTCGACAATCCCGACCTGATCGTCGCGTGCGTCGTGGGGGACGGCGAAGCCGAAACCGGACCTCTCGCCACGTCGTGGCACTCCAACAAGTTTCTCAATCCCGTCACGGACGGGGTGGTTCTGCCCATCCTGCATCTGAACGGATACAAGATCGCCACGCCTACCGTGCTCGCGCGCAGCGAACCGGAG
>CAZSOV010000486.1:0-3603 GCA_964608505.1 uncultured Verrucomicrobiota bacterium | reverse complement strand
GCGTCCGCGCGACGGCGGGCCGGGTCGCGGGGCGATCGAAGCAGGCGAAACCAGATGGGAAACCGGCGACTCGGCAGTCGCCGGCCCCACAACGCGGTTCCGTACTGGATTTTGGCCGTTGTCTTGAAGATGTCCGGGGTGATTCGGACGCGAGCCTTGCCAGCGGTCGGGCGAACGGGCTATCTGCTCGGGCCCTGTCCCAACCCAACCCCGAAGCCCCATGCGATTGATTCGAAGCGCGAGCGGTCGGTTTCCCGGCGACGTGATCCCGGAGGTGGCGTCCCGCCGGCGGACGTCGTGGGGGACCTGGGTGTGCCTGGCGATGGCGCTCCTCGGAGCGGGGCGGCCCGGGGGGGTCGCGGCGGGCGAGGTGTCGTTCAATCGGGAGGTGCGGGCGGTGTTGTCGGATCATTGCTTCGCGTGCCATGGGCCGGACGAGAAGACGCGCAAGGCGGGGTTGCGGCTGGACGTTGAGGCGGAGGCGCGGAAGGCGCTGAAGTCGGGGCATCGGGCCATCGTGCCGGGGTCGCTTTCGGAGAGCACGCTGGTGCAGCGGATCCGGACGAACGACGCGGACGACCGGATGCCGCCGGCGGAGACGAAGAAGCCGCTGTCGGCGGCGCAGATCGCGACGCTGGAACGGTGGGTGGCGGAGGGGGCGCGGTACGAGGGGCACTGGGCCTACGTGAAGCCGGCGCGGACGGAGCCGCCGGTGGTGACGAACACGGCGTGGGTGCGCAATCCGGTGGATCGCTTCGTCGCGGCGCGGCTGGAGGCGGAGGGGTTGGCGCCGACCCCGGAGGCGTCCCGGGAGAAGCTGCTGCGCCGGGCGAGCCTGGATCTGACGGGGCTGCCGCCGACGGTGGAGGAGCTGGACGCGTTCCTGGCGGATCGCGACGAGAAGGCGTACGAGAAGGTGGTGGACCGGTTGCTGGGTTCGAAGCACTACGGGGAGCGGATGGCGCAACAGTGGCTGGACCTCGCGCGCTACGGCGAGACGCAGGGTTATCATCATGACCGGCACCGCGATCTTTGGCGCTGGCGGGACTGGGTGATCCAGGCGTTCAACGCGAACCAGCCGTTCGACGAGTTCACGGTCGACCAGCTGGCGGGGGATCTGCGCGAGAATCCGACGCGGGATCAGCTGATCGCGACGGGATTCCACCGGAACGAGATGACGACGTCGGAGGGGGGCGCGTTGCCGGAGGAGTACATCGTGAAGTACGCGGTGGGCCGGGTGGACACGACGGCGCGGGTGTGGCTGGGGACGTCGATGGCCTGCGCGGAATGTCACGATCACAAGTACGATCCGATCACGCAGAAGGATTACTACCGGTTCTTCGCGTTCTTTTACGACACACCGGAGAACGGTCTGGACGCCGAGGAGCTGAATCCGGTGCCGCGGATCACGCTCGAGACGCCGGAGCAACGGCAGCGGGCGGAGCAGTTGGACCGGGACGTGGCCCTGCTGGAAACGACGGAGAAGCTGGTGCTCGAGGCGTCCCGGGAACCGTGGGACAAGGCGGAGGCGGAGTGGACGGAACGCCATAGCACCGGGAGTCTCGGAGGCTGGTCGGCCTCGCGCCTGGTCTCGGCCCGGAGCCTCGACGCCGGGAAGTGGCAGCAGGCGGACGACGGCAGCATCGGGTCGAGGCCCGCGACGAACGGCGCGCCCGGGAGCGTGCTGGAGCTGGTGTTGCGGTCGGACGCCGGCATGGCGCGAGGGTTGAAGGTCGAGGCACTGCCCGAGTCCGGGGCGACGGGCGGCGTGCGGGCCTTCCGGCTGGCCCGGATCGAGACGGAAGCCCGTCGGGTCCCGGGGGCGGCGGCGGAATCGCCGTTGCACGGAGCGACGCTGGGCCCGTGGAGCGCGGTGGGACCGTTCGCGGCGAAATCGGGGGCCGAGGCGCACGCGAAGGAGTTCGGTCCGGAGCGCGGGGTGGATCCGAAAGGGCGGTTCGACGAGGGGCGCCTGGGGTGGACGGTGCGGGAGGGGTGGCAGGACGGCGAGCGGTTCCGGGCGGAGGGCGGTTCGAACGCGGTGACCTACGCGACGCGGACGATCACGGTGCCGCGCGCGACGCTGGTCGAGGCCCGGGTGGAGGCGGAGTCGGGTCTGAGGTTGTGGGTGAACGGGCGCGCCGTGCACGTTCAGGACGGCGGGGCAACGCCCGGGGTCCCGCGGGCGGTGCGGTTCTGGCTGCGGCCCGGGGAGAATCGCGTGCTGGCGAAGGTGGTGAACGGCGACGGCGACGACGGGTTCTCGTTCCGGTTCGCGGCGGAAGCGCCGGCGTCGGCGGGGGTGGACTGGGTGGCGGCCGTGGACGACGGGCATGCGGAGAAGGGGGAGGCCCGCGGGTTGCTGGACGACAAGCCGGAGACCGTGTGGGCGGCCGGGGGCGGAGCGAGCGGGGGCGCGACGGCGTGGTTGCGGGCCGCGGAACCGTTCGGGTTCGCGGGGGGAACGGAGGTCGTGGTGCGGCTGCATTTCGACGGGCCGGGCGCGTGGCAGCGGTTCCGGGTTTCGCTCTCGGAGTCGGAGAGCCTGACGGAGTTTCTGGAGATGCCGGAGGGCATCCGGCGTTCGCTGGCGAGGGTCGCGGCGGGGAGCGGTACGGCGGAGGACCGGCTGGCGTTGCGGCGGCATTACCGGGAGAAGCACGTGCCGGAGGCGGGGCAGAGCCGGGAGTTGCTGGCGGCGCGCCGGAAGGAGCGGGACGAGGCGCGGCGCAGCTGGCCGACGGCGATGGTGATGCGCCCGGCGAGTCCCACGCGGGAGACGGAGATCCGCGTGCGCGGTCAGTATTTCAACAAGGGCGAGAAGGTGACGCCGGGGGTGGCGGAGGCGTTGTTCCCGTGGAACCCGGCGCTGCCGGCGAACCGGATGGGGCTGGCCCGCTGGCTGATGGATCCGGCACATCCGCTGACGGCGCGCGTGGTGATGAACCAGTACTGGCAGCGGCTGTTCGGGATCGGGCTGGTGAAATCGGCGGAGGATTTCGGGGCGCAGGGCGAATGGCCGAGCCATCCGGAGCTGCTGGACTGGCTGGCGACGGAGTTCATCCGGAGCGGTTGGGACATCAAGGCCATGCAGAAGCTGCTGGTGACCTCGGCCACGTACCGGCAGGACTCGGTGGTGACGCGGGACCGGCTGGAGCGGGACCCGGAGAATCGCCTGTGGTCGCGCGGGCCGCGGTTCCGGTTGGACGCGGAGAACATCCGCGACCTCGCGATGAGCACGAGCGGATTGCTGAATCCGGTGGTCGGCGGCCCCAGCGTGTTTCCGTACCAGCCGCCCGGGTTGTGGGGGCAGGTGTCGTTCGAGGGGACGCGGGACTACGTGCAGAGCGCGGGGGCGGAGAACTACCGGCGCGGGTTGTACACGTACTGGCGGCGGTCGATTCCGTATGCCTCGTTCACGATCTTCGACGCACCGAGCCGGGAGGTCTGCGTGATCCGGCGTCCGCGGACTAACACGCCGTTGCAGGCCCTGGCGCTGTTGAACGACCCGGTCTACGTCGAGGCCGCCCGGGCGCTGGCGCAGCGGGTGCTGGCGCAGGGGGGGCGGGAGGTCGCGGGGCGCATCGATTACGCCTTCCGGCT
>CAZSOV010000485.1:0-3639 GCA_964608505.1 uncultured Verrucomicrobiota bacterium | reverse complement strand
TTCCTCCTCCTGCGCATCAGCCCGGTCCTCGACAGCTCGCTCTGGCTCTCCGCCCTCGTCGTCCTGCTCGGCCTCGCCACCTCCGCATTCGGCTACCTCGCCGGACGCGTCCAGTCCGATATCAAGTCGGCCCTCGCCTTTGCCTCGCTCACGCAGGTCGGCCTCATCATCGCCGAAATCGGACTCGGTTTCCGTTACCTCGCCCTCCTCCACCTGCTCGGACATGCCTGCCTCCGCACGCTCCAGTTCCTGCGCGCGCCCAGCCTGCTTCACGATCATCACCAACTCGAAAATGCCATCGGCGCCCGCCCCCGCGACGAGGGCGTCGGCTGGGAACATCGACTCCCCGCCCCCGTCCGTGCCGCGCTCTACCGCTTTGCCCTCCAACGCGGCCATCTCGACTCCCTGCTCGAACGCGGCGTCGCCCGCCCCTTCCTCGCCGCCTTCCGTGCCCTGGACCGACTCGAGGACCGCTGGGCCCGCTGGCTGGACGGTGAACCCGCCCCGCCCCCCGCCGTGAATCATCCGCTCACCGCCCCCCGACATCCCGCGCCATGATCTCCTCCGCCACCCTGATCCTGGCGCTCGGCCTCGCGCTACCCCTCCTCGGCGCCGGTGCCGTCGCCTGGGCCCGCCTTCCGATGGTCGCGGCGCGTCTGACCCTGGCCATCCTCGTCGCCCTCGCGTTCGTTTCCCTTCTCGCTCCGTTCGTGCCGACGCCTCGGATTCCCGCCGCCCCTTCCCTCCTGGCCCTCGACGACCTCGCCCGGCCTCTGCTCCCGACCCTGGCCCTGCTCCACCTCCTCACCCTGCTGGGCACGGCCAAATCCCGGGTCACCACCGGCTTCTGCGTGCGCGTCCTGCTCTCCGCCTTCCTCGGCATCGCCATCGTCGCGTGCCAGCGCCCGTCCCTGCTCGTCCTGCTCCTCGCCGCCTCCACCCTCCTGCCCTATTGGGAACTCCGCGTGCTGGGTCGGGCCGGACGGGGATTCCTCCTGCACATGACGCTGTTCGTCGGTTTGCTGGCCCTGGGCTGGAGCCTCCTGTCCGGCCCCTGGAACCGCGCCGGACACCTCGCAATCCTCGGCGCCCTCCTCCTCCGCGCCGGCGTCCTCCCGTTGCACGGCTGGATCCCCCGCCTGTTCCAGAGCGCCTCGTTCGGGACCGCCGCCCTCTATGTCCTGCCCCTCGTCGAAATCCCCGTCGCCCTCCGCCTGCTCCTGCCCGGCGCCACCCCGGACCTGCTCGCCGTCGCCGGCGCCGCCTGCCTGGTCACCGCCGTCTATGCCGGCGGCATGGCCATCGTGCAGGACGAGATCCCGAGGTTCTTCGCCTACCTTTGCCTGAGCCAGACCTCCCTGGTCCTCTTCGGCGTCTGCCTGCTCTCCGTCAACGGCCTCACCGCCGCGCTCTGCCTCTGGGTTTCCACCAGCCTTTCGCTCGCCTGCCTCGCCTTCACCCTGCGCACCCTCGAAGCCCGGTTCGGACGCCTCCTGCTCTCCCGGTTCCATGGCCACTACGAACAGGTCCCCGGCCTCGCCGTCGCCTTCCTCGTCACCGGCCTCGCCTGCGTCGGATTCCCCGGCACCCTCGGGTTCATCCCCCTGGAACTGCTCCTCAGCGGCAGCGCCGACCAGGGACTCCACGTCAGCTTCCTCCTCGCCCTCGCCGCCATGCTCAACGGCGTCGCCCTCCTGCGCGCCTACTTCTCCCTCTTCACCGGACGCCGTCCCTCCACCTCCTTCGCCCTGCCCGTCACCCGACTCGAACGTACCGGGATCGTCCTCATCGCCCTGCTGATCTTCCTGGGCGCCTGGCTTCCCCCCGGCGTCGTCGCCTCCCGCCATCAGGTCGCCGAACGCCTCCTCGCCTCCCGACCCGCCCCCGTTCCGCCCCCGGCTTCCCCCGCGCCCTCCACGCCCTCCGCTCGTCCCTGAACCGGCGCCTCGCCCCGGGGGCTCGGCTCGTCGGCTCGTTGCAAGTCGGAAAGCCTAGTCGGAAAGCCTACTCTTGAACCGGCACCGGCCCCTCCTCTATTGTCCATGGAAAGACAAGATACCACTCACGCCAGCCGTCCATGCCAAGTGGCGGAACGAGTCGTTTCCTGTAGGCACCCTCGAAACCAACCACTCCCTCCCACCGCACCATGCTCCGCTCCCTGTCCCGTCAACTCTCCCGGTCCGGCCTGCTGGCCGGATTGACCCTCGCCCTGCCCGCCGTGGCGTCCAACGGCACGTTGTACTTCTCGGAAGACCAGAATGCTACCGGCCTGTACACGCTCGATCCGCTCACCGGCGCCGCCACCCTCGTGGGGACTACGGGAAGCATTGCTGGCAATGTCGGACTGACGGAAGGCCCCTCCCCCACCCAGCTCTACGGCAGCACGCCCATAGACTTGACCCACATCAATACCGACGGTAGCGGGGCCAGTCCGGTCGGAGCCCTCCTCGTGGAAGGATTCGCCTACGATCCGAACTCGGGCATTCTGTACGGCGCGATCAACGGGGATTTCGCCACCTACAATCCCGCCAACGGAGCCGTTATCGCCCCCCTCGCTCCTCCGGTCGACGATGTCGAAGGACTCGCCTACGGTCACGGTGGAGTCTTCGGATTGGCCCAAGGCGGCGAGCTCTATTTCTACAACATCGGCACCGACTCCTGGGGCCTGATCGGCTTGACCGGCGTCTCCTTCGACCAAATCGGTCTGGCCTACGATCCCATCGGGGACCTCCTCTACGCCAAGGGGAATCAGGATTCCCTGTTGTACTCGGTCGACCCCACCACGGCGTCCGCCACCGTGATCGGGAACACCGGCCGCGCGAACGGCGGCGGGCTCGCCTTCGTTCCCAATCCGTCCGCCGAAGTGCCCGAGGCCTCCACGGTTCTGGGTGGCGGTTCCCTCGCGGCCCTGCTCCTCGCCGGCGCCCTCCGGTCGCGCTCCATCTCGCGCCGCGCCGCCGCCTGATACCCCGCCTTTCCTTCGAATCCTCCCTCCTCTTCCGGCCCGCCGCTCCCCGTGAGCGCCGGGCCGTTTTCGCGTCCAGAACCGAAGCCCCCAAGTCACAAGACGGCCCATCTATCTTGATATAGACAGCCTCTTTATCAGAGACCATGGCTTTAACATAGAGACGGACTGATTATCAGAAGCATACCCACCTGCGCGTCTACTTCCCGTCTCTACCGCTGCCCCTCACCCACTCGGGGAAGACCATGAACCAAAACAAGACGGCCTTTTTATCAAATGCAACGGCGTACGTGTGCAGCCGGCGAGCCGCACGGGCAAGAATATTTTTAAATCAGTCTGTTTATCAAGTATCGGGTTGAGTAGGGTTGGTCCATGAACGCGCGTCTGAAGTTTCCGCCGGAGGCTCCGGTCGGGTGGTACCACTGCCTCTCTCGCGTCGTGGATCGCCGCTTCATCTTTCAACCGGCGGAGAGGGAGCACTTCGTCGCGCTGCTCCGCGAATGCGAGGCGTTCTGCGAGGTGCGCGTCCTTACCTTCTGCCTCATGTCCAATCACTTCCATATCCTCCTGGAAGTCCCGGCCCCGCCCCCGCCCGAGCGGCGACCTTCCGCCGAGCAGGTCTGTGCCAAGCTGGATCAACTGTCCGGGCACCAGAATGTGGGGACCGTGCGCCA
>CAZSOV010000484.1:0-3644 GCA_964608505.1 uncultured Verrucomicrobiota bacterium | reverse complement strand
TGGCGAGCGTCTCGCGGAGCGCCTGCTTCTCGGTTTCCGAGAAGAACTTCACGATGGGCGACTTCCACTCGCCGCCTTCGACCTTGATGAAGGCGAGGCCCTTGGCGCCGAAACTCTTGGCGTACTCGGTCATCGTCTCGATCTGGCCCTGGGTGGCGCAGGCGAGGCCCTTGGCATTGATGGCCTTGACGACGCCGCCGTTGGCCACGGCGCCGCTGAAGACCTTGAAGCTGCTGGCCCGGAAGGCCTCGGTCAGATCGGCCAGTTCCATGCCGAAACGCGTGTCCGGCTTGTCGATGCCCCACCGGTTGAGCGCCTCCGCGAAGGTGATGCGCCGGAACGGAACGGGGATCTCGACCCCCAGCGCGGTCTTCCAGACCCGGGCGAGCAGCCCTTCGATCAGCGCGTAGATGTCCTCGCGATCGATGAAGCTCATCTCGATGTCGACCTGGGTGAACTCGGGTTGGCGATCCGCCCGCAGATCCTCGTCGCGATAGCATCGCGCGAGCTGGAAGTACCGTTCCACCCCGGCGACCATGAGGATCTGCTTGAACTGCTGCGGCGACTGCGGCAGCGCGTAGAACGTCCCGGCCTCGCGGCGGTTCGGGACGAGGAATTCGCGGGCGCCCTCGGGCGTGGATTTGAAAAGCGTCGGCGTTTCGACCTCCAGGAACCCCTGCTCGTCCATGTACTGGCGGGTGGCAATCGCGACCTTGGATCGGATCCGGAGATTGCGGCTCATCTCCGGACGCCGGAGATCCAGATAGCGGTACTGCAGGCGGACTTCCTCGCTGACCTTCGCCGCGGCCTCCGGTTCGTCGATCTGGAAGGGCAGGGGATCGGCGAGGTTCAGGACCTCCAGCCCGTGCGCCTGCACTTCGACCTCGCCTGTCGGAATCTTCGCGTTCGTTGTCCCCGCCGGACGGGCCCGCACGCGACCGTGGACGCGGATGACGCTCTCGCTGCGTAATCCAGCGGCCTGGTCGAAGAGGTCCTTGGGCAGGTCGGAAGGATCGAAGACCGTCTGGGTGCGGCCCTCGCGGTCGCGGACATCAATGAAGATGACCCCGCCGAGGTCGCGGCGGGAATGGACCCAGCCTTCCAGGGTGACGGATTGGCCGGCGTGGGAGGGCCGGAGCTCGTTGCAATGGTGCGTCCGCTTCATGCGAAATGGACGCGGAGCATGCCCGGGGCGCGGTCGGCAAGGAAAGAACGTTTGCGACAGGACCGGTTATTCGGGAATCGAGGTGTGCTCGGAAAGGTAGACCATGTCGCGATTGTTGGGCGAGGCCACGACCAGGGAGAGGCTCTTGTTCTGCCAGGGAGGGCGCGTCCGGGGATCCAACCATTTGTGAATCTCCGCATGGCCGTCGGCAAAGCCGAGGCCCCCGGCGCCGTTGTGCGTGCTGGCCGGGTAGTCGATGATGTGGATTCGCGCCGGAGCGATGCCGTCGTTCATCGCCACCGCGACGTCGCCGAAATTGATGCCGTCGGGGTGTTCGTCGATGAAGACCCAGGCGCGGGACGGTCCCATCGGACCCAGATCGGCGGTCTTCCGGAAGACGCGGTAGGGCTTCTGCGTCAGGTAGCTCAACCAATCGTTGCGCGAGTTCATCGCCTGGGACATGGACAGGCTGCGGACCCGGGCATGGCGCTGGCCGCGAATGGTGACGTAGCTGCGGTCGGCGGGGCACTTGTAGATCCCGGGGGATTGCGTGTAGGGCGCGAGCTTGGCGTAGTTCGGATTGGCGAGGCCTTGAACGTTGGTGTTGTGGGGATTGGCACCGTTGTAGTCCAGGATCCCCCGAACCCATCCCGAACCGTCGGGGGTCAGATCATTCCAGACCAGATGGTCCCCATGATCGTCGGCATACATGATCCACCCGAGCAGCAACTGCTTCTGATTCGAGAGACACAGCACCCCATGGGCCTTGGTTTTGGCCTTGGCCAGAGCGGGCAGGAGCATGCTGGCCAAAATCGCGATGATCGCGATCACCACCAGCAGTTCGATCAGCGTGAAGGCCTGCCGTCGGGGGGACGCGGCGGCGGCGCGCGAGGAAGGTTCCGGGGCCATGCGTTGGGGTCCCCGGAGCCTGCGCCATCCCCGCCCGTTGTCGATACGAGGTTTCAGCCCGACTCAACCCATGCATTCATGAACGTGATCCGGATACGGGAAGACGTGCGACGCTGTGTCGGGGGGCTCCGGCTTGTTGTCCTCCCGCAGGAACAGCGATTCGCATTTCCTGGCGAATTCCGCGAGTTGCTCCCGGTCGGCCACCGTCGCGGGCTTGAAATCCCGCGCCGCCGCGACCGACTTCTGAAGAAGGTCGACGTACGACGGCGGGATGCCGGCGACCACGCCCTTTAGGGAAAGCGAGAAGCGGAGCGCCATGCCGATCTCCTCCGGGGTCTCCGTCGTGCGATACCACCAGTCCCGGGTCTTCGGCACCCCCGCGGGCCACGCCCCCATGCTCAGTGGCTTGATGGCGATGACCGCCGTGCCGCGTTCGTTCGCGGCGTCGAGCACCGCTTTTCCGAAGTCCCGGAGGTAATACTCGGCAAAGCTGATCGGGAACATCGCGGTGTCGAAGTCGAACGACTTCAACGCCGCGAGCGCGGCCTTGGTGCTGTGCGCGGAGAATCCAATGGCCCGGATCTTCCCCTCCTCCCTCGCCTTGCGGAAAGTCTCCACCGCGCCGCCTTTGCCAAACGCGCGCCGGACCTCGTCCACGGTCACCAGGTGATGCATCTGGTAGAGGTCGAAATACTCCGTGCGGTGACGCTGCAGCGAACGCTCGAGTTCCTGCCGCGCACCCTCCGCGTCGCGGGCCTTGGTCTTGCACGACAGAAACAGCTTCGAGCGCTCGAGCCGGGCGAGCGCTGGCCCCATCTTGATCTCGCATTCGCCGTCCTTCCCGTAGGCCGGCGCGTTGTCGAAGTAATTCACGCCGCTCTCGTACGCGGCCTTGACCGCCGCGTTGGCGGATTCTTGATCCGTCCGCATCAGTGCCAGGCCCGGGAAGCCGATGATCGAGACCTCTTGCTTGGTCCGTCCGAGGACGCGTCGGGGCAGGCCGGCGACGCGTTGGGTGATGTCATCGACGGCCCTGAAGTCGGCGAGCAGCTTTTCGAGACCCAGGGTGGTTGCGCCGGCCGTGGCACCCACGACGCGGAGGAAGGATCGACGTTTCATGCGCGGAGGTTTGTTCGCCCCCCAGTACGCGCCCGGGACGGAACTCTGGCAACGCCCAGGTGGCGATCCTGTCGGTCGCGAACCACGGTGCGGCGCCGCCAGGGCCTACCCCAACCACCTAGCCGAACACCCGGACCTGGAGATCGCGAACCGTGCAAAGCCCCGCGCCCTCCAGGCCTTTCAGCGGACGGGCCCCGCTCCTGCGCCTCCTGCCGAACCGTTCCCGGTGCCTCTCAAATATCCCCTCCACAAACTCCTTTCCCCCGAACACCGCCCCGTCGCAGAAATACCGCACCCGACACCGCACGTACTCCGTCACCGGCAGTTGCCCCTTCGCCTCCAACACCTTCAACACCTCCTCCCGCTTCAGCGCACCCCGCACTGACCGCCCATCCGGCCCCGTCGCCTCCCGTTCCTCGTTCCCCTCCCGGAACACCCACTCCCGATACAC
>CAZSOV010000483.1:0-3713 GCA_964608505.1 uncultured Verrucomicrobiota bacterium | reverse complement strand
GCAGGCTTCAGTTCTACTTCCGGTACGTCGCCAAGCTCCCGAAGCGGAAATCGGGCGCGCAGCACGTAGGCTCCGCAGTCCACTACATCCTGAAGCTGTGGAACTTGGCCCGCTGGCGGCGTCAGACGATTCCGGATGGCTGGCTCAGGCAGCAGTTCGATCTGTACTGGTCTGATGAACAGGAAGGCGAGATTCGGTGGGACGAGGGTGAGGAAGCCGAGTCGAAGACCACCGCATGGCGGCTCCTCGACACCTACTTCACCCAGGCCCCGATTCCGCCCAACGAAGCCGCCGAGGGCGTCGAGGTGTCCGTTGACGCAGACCTCGGCATCACCCGGCTCATTGGCATCATCGATCTCGTTCGTGCTGGCGGGAAGATCGTCGAGTTCAAGACCACCGGCCAAACCCCGAACTCTGAACGGGCTGAGCATCTGCACGAGCTTCAATGCTCCTGCTATGCGGTCCTGTACCGGGAAGCCACGGCGAAGGTCGAAACCGGGATCGAGCTGCACCACCTGGTGAAGCTGAAAACGCCCAAACTCGTGGTGACCGCCCTGCCACCGATGAACTCCGGCCAGGAATCCCGCCTCTACAAGGTGTTGGAATCGTACCTGGAGGGAGTTCGTCGCCGCGATTGGGTACCGTCACCCAGCCAAATGGCGTGCGCGTGCTGCGAGTTCTTCAACCAGTGCCGCAGCTGGTCGTGAACTCCCACCGCCATGAACCCTTGCCAGTGCCGTCTGCTCGTCGTCGGCAAAGCCAGGGACCTGAAGGCGTTCTGTGATCGGGAGGAATGGTCGTCGGCGTTCACGGAAGTCGAACCGTTGGAATTGTCGCCCACTCGGGCGTCCTGGCAGTTCACCACGCCAAACCCACCGCTTACCTTCCTGCGCCTCCTCGCCGCCCGCTGGCCGCTTCTGACGTTCCTGGTCGATTACGACACGGGGCGGACGAAGGCGCTGGTGTGGTTGCGAGGGGGCGCAGAGAAACACCATCAGGTCGTTTACCTCGGAGGTAGTTCATGAAGCCCCCTGCCGAGTTCAAGGTCATGCGGGTGCGGGAATGCCTCGCACCCGCAGATCTCGTGGATACGCCAGAACGTGCGTACCACTACTGGAAGGCGAACATCTTGACCGCCCCATGGTTCGACCCGGCCAAGGAGGCGTTCGTAATCCTGATCCTCAACACCCGACGGCGGATCATCGGGCACAATCTGGTCGCCTTGGGCGGTCTGGATTCCGTGCACGTAGCTCCTAGGGAACTCTTCAGACCTGCAATCGTGGCCGCCGGTGCGGCCATCATCCTGATGCACAACCACCCTTCGGGGGACCCCACCCCCTCCGAAGCCGACATCCGTGTGACCCGGGACCTCGTCCGAGCCGGCCAACTGCTCAAGATCGAGGTCTTGGATCATGTGGTGGTGGGGGAAAACGGTTCCACATCCATGAAGGCCTTGGGGCACTTCTATTGAACTGGGCATCGAATCCCTCACACGGTGCGGCACCCACTCCGCGAAACTCAACCCAGGGGCCTTCAGCCTCGAAACCTGAGGGCCTCTGTCGAAGCCAAGCTCGCCCAGCGCTTTTCGTTGGTTAACAACGACTTAAACGTGCGACATTCGGCAGCCTATTTCATTCTCTGGAGCAATTTCTGATTTCCGGCCCAATACATTTCCCCTCGATACCGGAAAGCTGCCCCTCGATGCCGGCCGCCCACCCTCACCAAAGTTCGCTCGCCTCCAGATCTAGGTCCAACGTCCAATGCTAGGACTTCCATCGCTTTGGGACAGTGCTGATTGAATTGCCTTCCCGTCGAGCCACTCGTAGGATTGTGGCCATGGCTCACATACTGGTGCCTGGAACAGGGCCTGACGGCAAGCCTGGGATGCAGTCCGTGCTCACGGATGGAAGAGGCCGTGTGACCTCAGGTCTCCCTCCTCACCAATATCATCCAACGGTGGCTGGGCAGCTTAGGCGAGAGCGAAACAGCAGTTCTCAGGCAGGCGCTGGCGATGGAGTCGCGTTTGCGCACGGACTGATAACCATTACGAAGTTCGCCGCTTACGTGGTATTTTGGGTTTGGCTCTACCCGCTGGCCTCAGCACTGACAGCTACCGTGGCTACCGTGGCCTATTTTGCAACCGCTTCCCTGGGCAGCCTCGGGAATGCAGCGATGTTGCACATCAGCGATTCCAACTGGGTTAAGGCCCTCTCCCCGCTCTTGCTCACGATTTTGCTGCCGATATTGATTGGCGGCGTGGTGTTGGTGTGGGGTGCATATTTTGGCTTTAGCCTTGAGGAGCGCCTGAGTAAGCGGGTTTGGTTCAAGTCGCTTCGACACGTTGCAAGAACTCTTACGGGGGCCGCGACGTCCGGGACCTTGGTCTACCTTGCTTTGCCATGGTTTCTGAAGAAGTGGGAAATCGCGGCGACTACGGAAATGGTCGTCACGTTTTCGCTTGTTTTCGGGTTGTTTGTAGGCGCGTTCCTTCACGCAAAGGTGCTGCGATCTCCGCGATTGCGCAATTGGTGGCGTCTATCCATGACAGGATTTGGATTCATCTCGTAGGATCTCTTCCTTCTCGGGCTATTCACTTCCGGATAGGCGTAGAACCAGAAGGTGGCCAATGGGGTCAAGAAGCGATATGGCCCGCAAACGCTCGAAGCCATAGGCCCCTTCGAGGCTCGCTCCGTTGAGGATCCTCTTAATCCGCCCCATCTCCACCAGCGCCGACCCGAGTTCGTTGGCGAGGACGATGTCTTGGCCGGATTTGTGGCCTCGACTTGGCTGGCGCCGGCCCTCTGAAGCGCGGGCGCCGTGAGAGCCTATCTGCTGATGGCCATTTCCACGTTCCGCAGCCCCAACCACGTGCTCATCCATTCGCACAAGGCCAAGTAGCCGTAGCGAAGTCCATTTTCCTTCGAGCCAGCTCCTGCTTCGGCATGGGCTGGCTCTTTCGTTTCCACCCTCAACCCACCATCAAACCCATGCTCATGACCCTCCCTGTAGCCGAACTCAAATCAATCCTGCCCGGGTTGTCTCGGGTCATCCAGAAAGCCTCAACCAAGCCTGCATTGCAGGGTGTACGGATCATCCGTGGTGCCGGCGCCCACGTTTGCCTCACCGTCACCGACCAGAACTTGTTCGCCTCGTACCGGGTCGCAGAAGCGGTACCCGCAGATCCCTGCAACATCCTGGTCCCCTTCGATTCGATCCAGCGCACGGTCAAAGCCTGTCAGCAGGGGATACCATCGAGATCAGCAGCACCCCTGACGGCATCAAGATCATCCACCCCCTCGGTGGACGACGTATCGCGCGTTCAGTGCCAAGCCTCGACCCTCAGGCATGGCCTGATATTCCACAGTTCCAAGGCGACACTGATTCCCTGCCCGAGGACTTCAACCAAGCCGTAGCCATGGCCCTTGAATGTTGTTCAGCAGACGAGGGCCGAGGAGCGCTGGAAGGTGCCTGGATTGACGTCAGCGATCCAAAGGCACACTACGTCATGGGCACCGATGGGAGGCATCTGTTCAGCGCCAACTCGTTTCGCCTCGGCCTGAATGAATCCGTCCTGATCCCCAGCCACCGGTTCTTGGACTGGAACGGATTCAGGGGCGACGGCGGCTGGCGGTTGCGCCTCCAGTCGCCCAAGCACAGTCAGGAAGACGCTTGGATCCAATTGGCCTCCAACCGTTGGACCTTCGCCATTCGCC
>CAZSOV010000482.1:0-3754 GCA_964608505.1 uncultured Verrucomicrobiota bacterium | reverse complement strand
CGACGAACTCGCCAATCTCCCCCTCGGCCAGCAGGCCAAACTCCTCCGGGTCCTGGAGACCGGCGAATTCGAGCGCGTCGGCTCCTCCCGCACCCAGAAGGTCGACGTCCGCCTCATCTCCGCGACCAACGCCGACCTTCACCAGGAGGTGGCCGCCGGACGCTTCCGCCAGGACCTCCTCTTCCGCCTCAACACCATCGAAATCCACCTGCCGGCCCTGCGTGACCGCCCCGAAGACATCCCCCTCCTCGCCCAGCATTGCCTCCGGGAACAGTCCCGGCGCTATCGCAAGGAACTCCGGGGCTTCGACGACGCCGCCCTCGCCGCCCTCCGCCGCCATCCCTGGCCCGGCAACGTGCGCGAACTCGAGCACGCCGTCGAACGCGGCGTCCTCCTGGCCTCGGGTCCCCTCATCCAGGCCGCCGATCTGGGCCTCCGCACCGGCGGACGCGAACTCGAACCACGGCTCGAGGAGCTCAGTCTCGAGGACGTCGAGCGGCTCATGATCCGCAAGGCCCTCGCCCGCTTCGATGGCAGCGCCATCAAGGCGGCCGAGGCCCTCGGGCTCAGTCGCAGCGCCTTCTATCGCCGCCTCGAAAAACACGAGCTCTGACCCCGCCCGCCGCCCGATCATGGCCAGCCCCTCCCCCTTTCCCAAACAAGCCCGGGTCGGATTGCACCGCCAGATCATCCGCTTCACCTGGCTCCTCCCCCTGCCCGGCCTCCTCGTGGCCCTCGCCCTGCTCTGGACGGGGCCTTCCCCGGATCCCGTCCGCTACCTCGGTTCCGCGCTCCTCCTGCTCGTCACCGCGGTCATCGCATTCCTCCTCCGCGCCCGCTTCGCCTATTCCCTGCGCACCCTGGCCAATGTCATCGCCGCCATGCGCGACGGCGATTTCTCCATCCGCACACACTCCTCCCGCTCAAACGACCCCCTCGACGCGCTCGCTGCCGAGATCAACACCCTCGGCGACACGCTCCGCGACCAGCGTCTTGGGGCCTTGGAAGCTTCCAACCTCCTCCGCACCGCCCTCGATGCGATGGACGCCGCGATCTTCACCTTCGACGACCGACAGGGCCTGCGCCTCGCCAATCGCGCCGCCGAACGCCTGCTCGCCCGGCCCGTCGAACAACTCCTCGGACGCACCGCCTCCCAGCTGCACCTCGGCCCCTGCCTCGAGGGACAACCCGCGCGGGTCGTCTCCCTGACCTTCCCCGGCGGCGCCGGGCGCTTTGGCATCCGTCGCTCCGGCTTCCGCCAAGATGGACGCCCCCATCAATTGCTCGTCGTCACCGACCTCAGCAGCACCCTCCGAGAAGAGGAACGCCAGGCCTGGCAACGACTCGTGCGCGTCCTTGGACACGAGCTCAACAACTCCCTCGCCCCCATCAAGTCCGTCGCCACCAGCCTCGAATTGCTCTGTCGCCGCGACCCCCGTCCGCCGGATTGGGACGCCGACCTCCGCGACGGTCTCGCCCTCATCTCCTCCCGCGCCGAAGCCCTCAACCGCTTCATGCAGGCCTACTCCCAACTCGCCCGCCTCCCCCCTCCCACCCGCGTCCCCATGTCCGTCGCCGATTGGCTCCGCCGCGCCGCCCAACTCGAAACCCGCGTGCCCGTCCACGTCGCCCCCGGTCCCGACCTCACCCTGCACGCCGACCCCGATCAACTCGACCAACTCCTCATCAACCTCGTCCGCAACGCCGCCGACGCCGTGCTCGAATCCCCCGACCCCGCCCCGTCCTCCGCCTCCGCCCGGGCCCCCATCGCCATCTCGTGGTCCAGCCTGCCCGGAGAAATCGAGGTCCGCATCGAGGACCGCGGCCCCGGCATCGCCAACCCCGCCAATCTCTTCGTCCCGTTCTTCACCACCAAACCCAGGGGTTCCGGCATCGGCCTTTCCCTCTGCCGCCAGATCGCCGAAGCCCACGATGGCCAGCTTACCCTCGAAAACCATCCCCTCGGTCCCGGTTGCCTCGCCCGCCTCCGCCTCCCTCGCCCGACATCCCCCTGACCGGCGACTCCCGTCGACACCGGGACGAAATCGTCCCATTTCCGGAACCCCCGGTTCCGCTCGTGGCACTCGCCACCCCGCTCCCGCCCTGCGCCTCCCCTGGCACGTCCCGTGCCTCTTCCCCGCCAGTGCCCCCCAAGCCCACCCAGATCCCCCAACCATACCCGTCCCGGCCCCCGGGGCCCACCCAGGACAAACCCCGGCCCGAGCGCGCCCGCGCCCGGCGCCGTCGTCGGATCGGATTCTCCGTGCTCGCCCTCGCCCTCTTCTCCGTCCTCTCCTACCTCGTCGCCCGTCTCGAACCCGCCGCGCCCGGCATCGATGCCTCCACCGTCCTCCGCGACACCGTCAAACGCGGGGAAATGCTCCGCCAGGTCCGCGGCCCCGGCATCCTCGTCCCCGAACAAATCCAGTACGTCCAAGCCGAAACGGATGGTCGCGTCGAACGTCTCCTCGTCCAACCCGGCTCCGAGGTGCACCCCGACACCATCCTGATGGAGCTCTCCAACCCGGAACTCAAGCAGGCCGCCTTTGACGCCGAATGGGCCGTCAAGGCCGCCCAAGCCCAACTCGAACGCCTCCGCGCCACCCTCGAGAGCGACCGCCTCGCCCAACAAGCCCAACTCCTCTCCCTCAAGGCCGATTTCGCCCAGGCCCGCCTTGAAGCCGAAGCCGACGACACCCTTGCCCGCGACGGTCTCGTCCCCGAACTGCTCCGCCGCAAATCCCGTTCCCGCGCCGACGACCTCCTCGCCCGCGTCGAAATCGAATCCCGCCGCGTCGATTTCTCCGGCAACTCCGCCAGCGCCCAACTCGCGGTCCAGCAGGCCGAAGTCGAGAAACTCGGAGCCCTCCTCGAACTCAAACGCCGCCAGGTCGCCGACCTCCAGGTCAAGGCCGGCATCTCCGGCGTCCTCCAGCAAACCGGCGACCAGCAACCCCTCCAGGTCGGCCAGCGCATCACGCCCGCCGCCACCCTCGCCAAAGTCGTCCTTCCCAGCAAACTCCGCGCCGACATCCGCATCCCCGAAACCCAGGCGCGCGATGTCGTCCGCGGCCAACCCGCCCACATCGACACCCGCAACGGCATCGTCGCCGGACGCGTCCAACGCGTGGACCCCGCGGTCCAGAACGGCAACGTGCTCGTCGAAGTCCATCTCGAAGGTCCCCTGCCCAAAGGGGCCCGCCCCGATCTCTCCGTCGAAGGCACCATCGAACTCGAACGCCTCTCCGAAGTCCTCTACGTCGGCAAGCCCGTCCAGGGCCAGGAGGACGGCCTCGTCGGCCTCTTCAAGGTCGGACCCGACGGACGCGACGCCACGCGGGTCACCGTCCGGCTCGGGCGCAGCTCCGTGAGTCACATCGAAATCCGCGAGGGCCTCCAACCCGGGGACCAGATCATCCTCTCTGACATGTCCCAATGGGACTCCCATGCCCGTGTCCGCCTCCGCTGACCCCTTTCCTCCCATTCCTCTCCCATTCCTCCCAGCCTTCCGCTCCTCCCATGCCCTCCCTCCTCCAACTCGACGCCATCACCAAGGTCTTCAACACCGACGAGGTCGAAACCCACGCCCTCTCCGGCATCCACCTCTCCATCGCCAAGGGCGAATACGTCTCCATCGCCGGCCCGTCCGGCTGTGGAAAGTCCACCCTCCTCTCCATCCTCGGACTCCTCGACACGCCCACCTCCGGCACCTACCAACTCAATGGCCAGGCCGTCGCCAACCTCGACTTCGCCC
>CAZSOV010000481.1:0-3796 GCA_964608505.1 uncultured Verrucomicrobiota bacterium | reverse complement strand
CCGAGCCAGCGGCTGACGGTCGGAATATCGATGCCGGCCTCGATGGAGATCGTGGCGAACAAGTGGCGAAGGTCGTGATGCGTAATCCTCGGAATTCCCAGCCGCTTGCAGGCGGTGTCGATGGACTTCTGGCATTCACGCACCTCCATGACCTTGGATTCAGGCGGTTCGTCCGGACGCCTTGATCGAAGTCGTTCCAGGAGGGCGATGGCCTCGGGTATAAGATCGACGGTGCGAAACTCCCCGGGCCGACGGTTTTTCAGTCCGGTCTCGGGATGCCCACGGACGACCAATCGACCGGCGGGGATATCCACGTCCGCCCAGGTGACGTGAGCAGCCTCCCCGATGCGGAGCCCGGTGTAGGCCAGGAAACGAGCCAGATCCGCGGCTGGCCGGGAAAAGCCGCTCCCTCCGTGCTCGATCTGGGTGATCATCGCATGGAACTGCGCCGGGGAGGGCAACTGGAGCCGCTTGGGGGCCTCGTGCTCCCGCATCAAGTTCTTGGCGGGGTTGCTGTAGAGCGTTCCGGCGGCGATCCCGAACTCCAAAACCTGCCGGAGCAACCCGAGGGTGTGATTGAAAGCCGAGGCGCTCATGGTTGACCGGGTTCGAGCCGCCCATTCCCGGCAGGAGGTTTCGGTCACGCGTCGGATTTCGAGCGTTTCGAGGCCATGCCACGATTTCACGAGAGCCGCCACGCGTTGTTCGTAGTACCGAATCGCGGAGGGTTTCAGTGGTGTGGCATCCTTGCGATTGCGGGGCTTGACCGGTCGGAATCCGTTTCGACGATAAGCCTCCAGTGCATCCCCCACGGTCATGCGCCCCTTGATGGCGGCGCGCCCCTGCTCTGCCTTGGTCCGCTCCTGCTTTTCCAGGTCCTGGAGGCGCAGTTTGGCGGTGGTAATGACGTCGGTCCTGAGGCTCCGGCGAATCAGCTTGCCTGCCACCCGAACTCTGGCGAAGTAGAAGCCGGATGGTTCGTAGCGAACGAGATTGGCGTATTGGGTGGGTAGCCAGGGACCTGTTGTCGCCTTGGGCGACCGGGGTTTCGGCGTCGCCTTCATGCAACCAGTATCCAAAAGCAGTATCAGATCGTCAATTCCCGAACCAAAATCAAAGCCATAACTCGTTGGTATCGTTTTAGGTGCGCCCGTAGCTCAGCTGGCTAGAGCAGCTGCCTTCTAAGCAGCGGGTCGCGTGTTCGGGTCACGCCGGGCGCGCCACCTCAAAGCCTCAGGAAAAGCCCGTAAATAAAGGGCGAAGTCGATGTCCAACAAAGCCGGTCCCATTGGACGGCTTGTTTCCCGTTTGCCCGCGAATGGACACCACCTAGGCAAATCCTGGCAAATCCTTAGGCCCTCCTGGGGTATTTGCCCAAAGGCCCCCTTCCCCGCCTCCACCGTTGACCGCTGGCGCGTCCGGATCACCGGCGATAGAATGTGATGGCGGAGCGCGTGACCCGGCTTTACGAGCAAGGTGCGTCCGAAAGGCGCATCGGGGACACCGTGCGACGCTGGCTGGCGTGGGTGAGCGGTGGTTGGCAGACGAGGCGGGGATTGGAGGATGGAAGCGGGGATCTACGGCGAGGTCGCGGGCGTGGATCACGTTTTTGCCTAGCGTGATGCCGTTGGATCCTCGTACCATATGCCTGAATGAAACGCCTTGCCTTCATCGCCTCGTTAGCTGAATCATTGCTCTTTTATTCTTATGTGGCCGGTGCCCAGGGGTTTATTGATGTTGAGATCGTGGAAGCCACCCCTGGCGTCCGATTGACGGTCGATGTCGCCTGGTCTCCTGAATTTGGGGTTTCGTCTTATGAATTTGATTATTCGGGAACCGCGTGGGTACGTGTGGATGATTGGGAGGGGGGGGGGTCCTTCAGGCTCGTTCTCGTGGAGGATGGGGGAGATCCTGACGTTTCGATTTCCCCTACATTTTTGCTTTTACCCGGGAGGGATTGGGGGGTCGAAGGTTCTGGCGCTTGGCGTGATGGGTGGTGGTCTGGTCCTGGAATCTATGCCAGCTTGCCTGGTGTTTTCCATCTGGATGGCGATTTTCCCGGCATGCGGTCCAATCCCCCCCAGTTCACCCAGACTTATCCCAATCTAGATGTCTATGGTGCGCGGTTCGTTTTTGGGACCCCCTACCCGGTGGATCAACCGCCCGGTGGCGAGATTCCGGAGGCGAGCACTTGGCTGGCTTTCGTTCCCGTGGGGCTGGCTGCGGGTTGGGCGGTGCGGAGGCGTCGGTCCTTGCAGAAATAGGCGCCCCAGGACGCCGTGGGACGCATGGCAATCGTCATCAAAGTTGATGGCGGCGGCGGGCGTTCCCGAGGCTCCCAAAGCGAAGCCGGCGGTCCCAGGCTTTCACCCAGAACCGCCGGCGACCACGCGACCGCGCGTTTCCTCAGCTCGGCGACTTCGCCGAAATCACTTCGTCCACGAGGTGCAGCTCCAGCGCCCTCGGTGCCGGGACCACGGTGTCCGTCCCGGATCGAAAGAGGCGCGCTACCTCCCCCACCGGACGCCCTGAACGCGCGGCGACACCGCGCACCATCTCCCGCTCCGTCGTCGCCAACCGCTCCGCCTCACGCATTGGACGGGCACGATCTCCAACGACAGGCAGCGTGGGCGCGTGAAGCAGCAGGGAGCCCTCGGCGTGCATCCTGCGACGCCCAGACCAACAGACAACCACCAAGGCGTGTGCGGACGCGCATTGACCTCGCGCTTCGATTGTCGCCAGCGACGGATGGAACCGTTGTTTCACTCCGTCGAGAAGCACCAGGGCGGCATCGATGTTCCCGCCCAGACCATCGCGGACGATAACCTCGACCGCCACCGCGCCGTCGGGGATCGCCGGTGCTGCCAGCAGTTCGCCGCCCATGCTGATCTTCGCCAGCAATCCACAGACCGCCTCCTCCACCGCATGCGCGCCGGCGTCCGGTTGCAGGGACTGGAAGTCGGACGAATCGAAGATCCGCTGCCGACGCTGCACCTCGTGCCAGTGTTTCGCCCTGGCCCATCTCCCGTGGTAGGCGTGCCAGCCCACGAGGGCGGCGGCTGCCGATTCGCGCTGGAACGGCGTGGTCATGCCTTGGCCTCCACCATCGCCAGCACATCCCGCGGTCGGGATGCTCCCGAACGGTTGCGCGATTGCTGGTCGAGGAAGACGACGGCGGATGCCACGACATCGCACACCGGATCAGCGCCACTGGGCAGACCGTACCGGGCCGCACGATCCCGACCGGCTCCCAGCTCCTTCTCCAGCAGCTCCACGCCAGCCTCCGCGGCTTTCGACAGGAACTCCTCCGCGGCCTCGGCAGCCTCGCCGGCAAGCGAGCGCAGGGTGAGTTTGCACGCTTCAATCCGCGACTGTTGCTCGGCAAGAAGCTCAGACTCTCCCCAGGCGTCAACCTCCGCGAGGCTCCGCCCACCCAGCAATCTCGCCGTCAGCGTGTCGAGGTGCTGCTGGCGCATAGTGCCGGGACTCACGCGGGCGATGGCATCAAGCTCCGCCTCGATCTTAGCGCAACGGCCGTCCAACTCCCGGAGCCGCTTCAACAGTTCCTTCGGTGGCCCACCGGCGTGCTCAACAACCCTGGCAATGGCCTGGGCCGTCAGCGGCGGGATTGGAGGTCTTCCAAGCAGCGACCGAACACGGTCGGGGATCGAGGGTTGGGTTTCGGGTTCGGTGCCCCGGAGGGCGTCGGTAATGGCTGAAAGCACGTTTGTCATCTCACAACTAGAGCCTGTCATGTACCTTTAAGCTGGGCCAGCATGAGGCAGACAAAGGCAAG
>CAZSOV010000480.1:0-3805 GCA_964608505.1 uncultured Verrucomicrobiota bacterium | reverse complement strand
GAGGACGCGCTCGACCGGCACCGTGACCGGGGTGGGGGAGGAGAGGACCAGGCGCACGAACGAATCGTCGGCCAGGCTGCGGCGGAAGAGTTCGAGAAGGCGTTCGGAGGGTTGGGGTGGGGTGGTGGAGGGCTGGGGAGGGGACATGGGGCGGGGACCGGCGATGGATCTATCGATTGGCATGGGAAGCGGGTTTCTCGGGCGTGGTGACCAGGGTTCCCGGGAATGTGGGCGGGGCCATGGGGTGTTGTAGGCCGGGTCCCCCGACCCGGCGCGGGTTCGACGTCGACGCCGGGTCCCGGGAGGGTGAACCACCGGAAGCGGTCCGCGCCGGAGCGGACGTCGCTCCGCGACTTGGGTGCGGGATCGCGAACGAAAGGACGCCGCGTGGGGGCACGCGGCGTCCAGGCGGCAGGTCCGGTGCCTTCACCGGACGGTGCGGTATACAGGGGCAGCGCATGGGGGACGACGGGCTGCCCCGTGGGTCGGATCACTTGGGGGCGACGACGCGTTCGAGGAGTTCGTTCATGCGCCGCAGCAGGGTCTGCGGATCGTCGAGGAGCCCCGCGCCGAGGCGGGCGCTATCGAAGAGTTGCTCGGCGACCTTGCCGGCGAGGGCGGGGTCGGAAGAGCGGAGGGTGGCGAGGCCGACCACGACGGGGTGATGGGGATTGAGCTCGAGGTGGAGCTTGGCGGGTTGGGCCTCGGAATCCTGCTTCATCGCGCGCATCAGGCGGCGCATGGAAGCGGTGGTGAATTCGTCGGCGTCGAGGACGATGGCGGGGCTGCCGACGAGGCGTTTGGAGGCGCGGACCTCCTCGACGCGGTCGCCGAGGGTTTCCTTGACGAAGTTCGACACCAGCCGGGCGTCGTCTTCGGAGAGCCCGGAGGTGGGGGCATCGACCTTGAGATCGGCCTTCTCGGCGGGTTTGAGGGGTTTGCCGTCGAACTGATGGAGGTGATCGAAGACGAATTCGTCGACGGACTCGTAGCTGAAGAGGACCTCAAAACCGAGTTCGCGGAAGGCTTCGAAGTAGGGACTGGCCTCGGCCGCCTCGCGGGTGGGGGCGGTGAGGTGGTAGATCTCGGTCTGGCCCTCCTTCATGCGTTTGACGTAGTCGCCCAGGGAGGTCGTCTGGCCCTTGGGCACGGCGGAAGACTCAAAGCGCAGGAGCTTGGAGAGGGCTTCGCGGTGGTCGAAGTCGGTGATGGCGCCTTCCTTCAGGAAGCGATGGTGGGCCTGGTAGACCTTGGTAAAGGTGTCGGGTTCCTTCTCGCCGAGCTCGGCCAGGAACTTCAGGAAGCGCCCGGTGAGGGCTCGATTGAGCTTCTTGAGCAGGGCGCTGTCCTGCATCGACTCGCGGGAGATGTTGAGGGGCAGATCCTCGGAATCGACGACGCCCTTGAGAAACCGGAGCCAGTCGGGGAAGAGCTCCTTGGCCTTGGCCTGGATGAGGACCTTGCGGCAGTGGAGGTTGACCTCGGACTCGGACTTGCCGAGGCCCAGGGTCTCCATGTTGCGCGAGGGGACGAAGAGCAGGGCCTGGATGGCGAGGGGCGCGTCGGTGGTGAAGTGCAGCCGGGCGAGCGGGGCGTCCGGGTCGTGGCCGAGGAACTCGTAGAACTCCTTGTACTCCTCTTCCTTGATCTCGGACTTCGGACGGGCCCAGAGGGCCTGGACCGTGTTGAGGGCGGCGCCGTTGAGTTTGATGGGGAAGGCGACGAAGTTGGAGTAGCGCTTCACGACGCGCTCGACCTGGAAGTTCTCGGAGAACTCCTTCGCCTCCTCCTTGAGGTGCAGGACGATCCGGGTGCCGCGGGGCAGGTCGGCGGACGCCTCGATGTCGTAGCCGCCCGCGCCGTCGGAGGTCCAGAGCCAGCCCGGTTCGTCGGCCAAATGGGAACGGGTGAAGACCTCGACCTTCGTGGCGACCATGAACGCCGAATAGAAGCCCACCCCGAACTGACCGATGAGATTGACGGCGGGCTTGTCCTTGGCTTCGGCCAGTTTCTGGAGGAACGCCTTCGAGCCGGAGTGCGCGATGGTGCCGAGGTTCTCGACCAGTTCGTCGCGCGTCATGCCGATGCCCGCGTCGCTGATAGTCAGGGTTTTGGCCTGGTTGTCGGCGGTCAGGTTGATCTCGAGCGCGAGTTCGGGCTGGTGGACGGCCTGGCCGGAGGTTTGCAGGAACCGGACCTTCTCCAGGGCATCCGCCGCGTTCGAGATGAGTTCCCGGAGGAAGATCTCGCGGTCGGTGTAGAGCGAGTGGATGACGATATCGAGGACCCGCTGGATTTCGGCCTGAAAGGAATGGTGCTGTTTCTGACTCATGGGCGCATTGGAGTATGAAAAGAGCCGGCGGAGGTCAAGTGGGAGCTGGCGGGATTTTCCGGGGGGTGCCACGCCCGGTCCGCGCCCCGGCCCGACGCGGATCGCGACGTCGTTTCCGTTCCCGGGGCGGACGATCCCACGGACCTCCGGGAGGGACCCGGGAACCTGGCCACATCTCCGCCGTCCGCCCGCAATGAATACCGCGGGATTTAGAATGTGCCGAGTTTAATAAAAACCGCGGTATTTGGTTAACGTGTGCGGGATGAAGTTGATCCGGTGATGGAAACCGCGGGATATGCTGTGCCGGGGCCAAAAACGACGGCGGCGCCCGGGGAGGGCGCCGTGTCGTGACCGGAGGCAGGCTGCGGACCGGGGTTATTTGAGGTTGTGATCGGCGACCTTCACGCCCTTGACATAGCCATTGAAACCGAAGGACGTGGGTTTGAATTCCCCGACGAAATCGACGTTGACCTGCTTCGGCACGGCGAGGCCGGTGAGGTCGTAGGCGGCGTTGACGAAGAGGCGGCGGAGGTCGGCGGAGACGAGGTCGGTGGCGGCGCCGATGGTGGAGCACAGGAAGCGGGCTTTCCGTCCGGAGGGTCCCTGGTATTCGCGCAACCAGACGATGGGCATGATGGACTTGGACAGCTGGGGGGGATCGTTGGGCTGCATGCCCACGAGGGTCAGGCCCCAGAGGAGGACGGTGACGTCCCGGGGGAAGTCCGGATTGACGCCGTAGACGTCGGTCGGGCCGAAGACATCCCGGACGCCCTGAACGATGGGATGTTTCTGGTTTTGGCCGTCGACGAGGCCGCGGGTGGCTTCCTTGCCATGGTTGCCGTGATGAAAGGTCCAGGTCTCGCCGATGGTCATGCCGCCGAAGCCGCCTCCCTTGGCGGTCCAGCTGTAGTGGGCGTATGGGCTGGTCTTGTTCTTGGCGTAATTGAAGGCGTGGGTGGCGGTGCGGACGACGATCATCGGGCGACCGGAATCGAGGTAATCGACGAAGTGCTTCATGTCCGCGTCGGGCAGTTCGCGGAAACGGAAGGCGTTGATGACGAGATCGGCTCCGGCGAGCAGTTGCATGCCGGGGATGTGGGACGAGTTGTTGGGATTGATCGTGCCGTCGGGATCCTGGGAGAACAGCACGGTGCACTTGAACCCGTGCCGCTGGGACAGGAGCTTCCCGAGCATCGGCATGGATTCCTCGGACCGGTATTCCTCGTCGCCGCTCAGCAGGACGACGTGTTTGCCGTTCGCCTGGCCCTCGGGCGGGGTATAGACGACCCAGGGATCGGCGCGAAGGCTGGTCGTGGCCAGCAGGGAGGCGAGCAGGAGAAGGGCGGGTTTCATCGCCGGCAATTTGCCTTTTGCCCGGGGCCGAGGCCACAGGAAAGACGGGCATCCGGCGGGCTGCCGCAGGGCGATGGACAAAGTCGATTGGGGCCCGCGACCGGCTCCCCGCCATAGCGT
>CAZSOV010000479.1:0-3884 GCA_964608505.1 uncultured Verrucomicrobiota bacterium | reverse complement strand
AGGCCGCTTTCACACGGATTGGCTCAACATGATGTATCCACGCCTTAAGCTGGCGAGGAATCTGTTGAGGGATGATGGCATCATCTTTGTTAGTATCGATGACGCTGAGGTGTGCAATTTGAAACGCCTCATGGACGAACTCTACGGGGAAGAACGTTGCATTGCGCAACTGGTTTGGAAAAACAAGTACAATGCGGGAGCCCTTACGAAAGGCTTCTCAAGCATTCACGAGTACGTTTTGGTGTATGCAAAGGGTGAGATACTGAACATCACCGCGCCTTTAGGAGAGGAAGAGATCGCTCAGTACAAGGGGCGCGATACGAAGTTTGCCTCCAGAGGAGGGTTTGTAACTCAGCCTCTTGCGACTAGCAGCAAAGACTCGCGTCCGAATTTGCGCTACCCCATTACCATCAATGGTCGAGAGATTTGGCCAGAGAAACAATGGATTTGGTCCAAAGAACGGGTAGAGGCGGCAATCGCCAATGATGAGGTAGTGGTCAATGAAGGCAGCGGAAAAGTCAGCGTCAGGGTCAAGCAATACCTCAAGGATGATAACGGTGAGATGCGGGAAATGAAGCCGCTCTCCATCATGGTGGGTCCATTCAATCAAGAAGGCTCAAAGGAGACGGAGGAGTTGCTTGGCGATGGCGTTTTCTCGTTCCCAAAGCCAGTGGCACTGATCAGACGTCTGCTATCGCTCACAATCAATGACCAGAAGAATCAGGAGGAGATCGTCTTGGATTTCTTTTCTGGATCTGGGACTGCTGGTCAAGCTGTGATAGAGCAAAACGTCGAGGATCGGCGAGCGAGACGCTACATTTTAGTCCAGCTTCCCGAACCCCTCAATGAGGATGCCAGAGAACAATCTGACGCCTCAAAGTTTTGCGATAGGCTTTCCAGGCCAAGGCTTATCACCGAACTGACAAAAGAGCGCCTGCGTCGATCAGGAATGAAGGTCCGGTCGGATTGGGAGGCCGCGCAGTCTGCTGCGCAAGTCCAGCCCGACCTGCCCACTTCCGGTGTACGGGTTAAACCAGCAGCTTGCCCGGACGTCGGCTTCCGAGTCTTCAAGCTCGCCAGCAGCAACATCCGCGCGTGGGAACCCAACCGGGACAAGCTAGCGGAAACCCTGGAAGCCTCGATTGAACACCTCAAGACCGACCGGACCGAGCAGGACATCCTGTTTGAACTGCTGCTCAAGCTGGGGTTGGACCTGACCGTTCCCATCGAGCAGAAGACCATCGCGGGCAAGACGGTTCAAAGCATCGGCGTTGGTACTCTAATCGTGTGCCTTGCGCCAGCGATCACCGCCGAGGAGGTCGAACCGTTGGCGTTGGGAATCGTCGATTGGCACAAGGCCCAGGCACCGGCTGGCGAAAGCACCCTGGTCTTCCGTGACAGCGCCTTCGCCGACGACGTGGCCAAGACCAACCTGGCCGCCATCCTGCAACAGCACGGCCTCCAGAACATCCGCAGCCTGTGAGCGACATGCCTGAAGGACTTGCCCCCCAGCAACCGAACCGGATCGTCCTCTACACCACGGAGGACGGCCGGGTCACCGTGGATGTCGTGTTTGAACGGGAAACGTTCTGGCTGAACCAGAAGGCGATGGCGGAGCTGTTCGGAGTGAAGGTGCCTGGCGTCAACAAGCACCTGAAGAACATCTTCGCAACGGGAGAACTGGCACGAGAGGCAACTGTTTCCAAAATGGAAATGGTTCGACCCGAGGGCGAGCGCGAGGTGGTCCGGGAGATCGAGTTTTACAACCTCGATGCAGTCATCGCGGTCGGGTACCGGGTCAATTCCCTCAAGGCCACCCACTTCCGTATCTGGGCAACGAACACCCTGCGCGAGTTCATCATCAAGGGCTTCGTGGTCAACGACGACCTGCTCAAGCGAGGGCGGGTGTTTGGACGCGACTACTTCGACGAACTGCTGGAGAGGATCAGAGAGATCCGGGCCAGCGAGCGGCGCGCCTACCAGAAAATTGCGGACGTGTTCGAGCAGTGCAGCAGCGATTACCGGAGCCAGAGCGAGGAAACCCAACTGTTCTACCAGATCGTCCAAAACCAACTGCACTTTGCGACTACCGGCCAGACGGCAGCCGAGATCGTCCACGACCGGGCCGATAGCGAGCGCCCCTTCATGGGCCTGACGACCTGGAAGAACGCACCCAAGGGGAAGGTGCTCAAAAGCGACGTGACGGTGGCGAAGAACTACCTAAACGAAGCCGAGGTCTCGAAGCTCAACCGACTGGTGGGCATGTTCATCGATTTTGCCGAGCTGCGAGCCCTCAACCGCCAGGTCATGGCCATGAAGGACTGGGTGGTGCAGGTAAAGCGGTTTCTCGACTTCAATGAACAGCAGGTGCTGACGAACGCAGGGAAGATTTCCCATGAAATGGCCGTCGCAAAGGCCCACGCGGAATACGAAAAGTTTCGGGTCAAACAGGACCAGCAGTACGTCTCCGACTTTGACGAGGCCCTGCTCAAGTATCTGAAAGGTGGGGAAGCGTCATGAAACTGCACTTCGAGCCCAACCTCGATTACCAGCTCCAAGCCATCGAGGCCGTGTGCGACCTCTTCCGTGGACAGGAAACCTGCCGCACCGAGTTCACGGTCACCTTGGACGCCGCTGATAAGCAAACGCGCCTGGGTTTCGCCGAGAACGACCTCGGCATCGGCAATCGCCTGACGCTGCTGGACGACGAATTGATCAGCAACCTGAACGCCGTCCAGCTTCGGAATGGTCTGCCACCAACGGCGTCCTTGGCGTCAGGCGACTTCACCGTCGAAATGGAGACGGGCACTGGCAAGACCTACGTTTACCTGCGGACCGTCTTCGAGCTGAACCGGCGCTTCGGCTTTACCAAATTCGTCGTGGTGGTGCCGTCCTTGGCGATCAAGGAGGGCGTTTACAAGTCTCTCCAGATCATGGAGGAACATTTCCGGGCGCTTTACGCGAACGTCCCCTTCGAGTTCTTCCTGTACGACTCCACCAAGCTCGGCCAGGTCCGCAACTTTGCCACCAGCCCGAACATTCAGGTGATGGTCGTGACGGTCGGTGCGATCAACAAGAAGGACGTCAACAACCTCTACAAGGACAGCGAGAAGACCGGCGGGGAAAAGCCCATCGATTTGATCAAGGCGACGCGGCCCATCCTGATCGTCGACGAGCCTCAGAGCGTTGACGGTGGTCTTGAAGGGCGTGGCAAGGAGGCGTTGAGTGCCATGAACCCCCTATGCACGCTTCGCTATTCGGCGACCCACGCGGACAAGCACCACATGGTTTTCCGGCTCGATGCGGTCGACGCCTACGAGCGCAAGCTGGTGAAGCAGATCGAGGTGGCCGCAGCAGCCGTGGAAGGTGGCCACAACAAGGCCTTTGTGCGGCTCCTGTCGGTCAGCTCCAAGCGCGGTGTCGTTTCCGCCAAGGTCGAACTGGATGTGGAGGTCGGTGGCCGGGTGCAACGGCAGGAGGTAAGCGTTCAAGACGGCGACCTCTTGGAGATGACGACGAAGCGAGCGGTGTATCACGACTGTCGGGTCGGTGAGATCCGGGTCGCCAAGGGGGGGGAGTTCATGGAACTGCGGACTCCTGGGCTGGAGCCGCAATTCCTGCGCCCGGGTGAAGCCTTCGGTGACGTGGAACCCCTGGCCACCCAGCGCCAGATGATCCAGCGCACCATCAAGGAGCACTTGGACAAGGAACGTCGCCTTGCGCCCCAAGGGATCAAGGTCCTGAGCCTCTTCTTCATCGATTCCGTGGAGCGCTACCGGAAGTACGACGCCGATGGCAATCCGGTCAAAGGCGACTACGCCCTCATCTTCGAGGAAGAATACCGGCGCCTGGCGCGGCATCCGGACTACCAAAGCCTGTTCAAG
>CAZSOV010000478.1:0-3912 GCA_964608505.1 uncultured Verrucomicrobiota bacterium | reverse complement strand
CGGAACACGGAGCATGCGGCGAATTTGTTCGCCCTGAAGGAACTGGGGAACATCTACACGCGCCTGATGAACCCCACCACGGACGTACTCGAGAAGCGGGTGGCCTTGTTGGAGGGGGCCCCCGAGTTGGGGGGGTTGGCGGTGGCTTCGGGAACGAGCGCGGTGTTTTATTCCGTGATCAACCTCGCACAGGCGGGAGACAATATCGTGTCGGCGCGAAACCTGTACGGGGGAACCTACACCCAGTTCAACGACATCCTCCCGGCGCTCGGGATTCAGGTTCGATTCGTCGACTCAAACGACCCCCGGAATTTCGCGAGCGCCATCGATTCCAAAACGCGGGCGTTGTTTTGCGAGACGGTGTCGAATCCCGCCCTCGAGGTAACGGACCTGGCGGAGGTGGGGGCCATTGCCAGGGGGAGCGGCCTTCCACTGATCGTCGACTCCACGTTTTCCACTCCCTACCTGACGAGGCCCTTGGATCACGGAGCGGACATCGTGGTGCACTCGTTGACCAAGTGGTTCGGAGGCCACGGCACGGGGATCGGAGGCATCGTGGTGGATTCGGGGCGGTTCAACTGGGCGGCGGGCAGGCACCCGCTCTTCACGACGCCCGACAACAGCTATCACGGCCTGCGGTGGGGCGTGGATTTGCCCGACGTGCTGCGTCCGCTGGCCTTTATCCTGCGGATGCGCACGGTGCCGTTGCGCAATCTGGGGGCCTGCATCGCTCCCGACAATTCTTGGATGTTTCTGCAGGGCATCGAAACGCTGCCGCTGAGGATGGAGCGCCATTGTTCCAACGCGCTGGCGGTGGCGCGCCACCTGCAAAAGCAGGCCCGAGTCCGTTGGGTGCGCTACCCCGGGCTCGCCGAGAGTCCTGAATTCGCGAGGAACCAGAGGTACCTCCGGGGCAAGGGCGGTTCGATGGTCGTCTTCGGGATCCAAGGCGGGCTGGAGGCGGGGCGGCGATTCATCGACCATTTGAAGCTATTGTCGCACCTGGCCAACGTGGGGGATGCCAAATCGCTGGCCATTCATCCCGCCTCGACCACGCACTCCCAGCTCTCGCCGGAGCAACAGGCCGCGGGAGGCATCACCCCGGACCTGATCCGACTGAGCGTCGGCATCGAGCATCCGGACGACATCCTGGCGGATATCGATCAGGCACTGGCGAGGTCGGCATGACCAGGGCAGGGGACTGCGCACCGCGGATGAACCCGATCGAGACCCAGTTTTTCCAGCTGGCAACGGAAGCGAAGCCGTTCTTTCTCCAGAGCGGCGAGGCGGTGTCGCCCGCCGTGCTCGCCTACGAGACCTACGGCGCGTTGAACGCGGCGCGGGACAATGCCATCCTGGTTTTCCACGCCCTGAGCGGGTCGCAGCATGCGGCCGGCTTTTGCGCCCAGGTTCCCGGGACCGAGGCCCGCTGGACGGAGGAGGTCCAAACCGGTTGGTGGGACGACTTTATCGGCCCGGGACGGGGATTGGACACGGGGAAGTTCTTCGTGATCTGCGTGAACTACCTGGGGGGTTGTTATGGGTCGACGGGGCCAAGTTCGATGGATCCGCGCACCGGGAAGCCCTACGGGCCCCGGTTTCCCCAGTTGACCATCTCGGACATCGTCGACGCGCAGGTGGAGCTCCTGAACCACCTGGGGATCGAGGTTATTCACGCCGCGCTGGGAGCTTCGCTCGGGGGATTGTTGGCGCTGAGCCTCGCGACCCGGTACCCGGAGCGGGTAAGGACGGTGATCCCGTTCGCGACGGGTTTGCGAACGACGGCCTTGCAGCGCCTGCATAATCTGGAGCAGATCTGCGCGATTGAATCGGACCCGGATTTTCGGGGGGGCGAGTACTACGATGGGCGTCCGCCGATCCGGGGGCTGGCCTTGGCGCGGATGATCGGTCACAAGACCTTCGTCTCGTTGGGAGCGATGGAGGAGCGCGCCAGGGCCGAGGTGGTGCGGAGGAACGACACCCTGGCCTGGTATCAGCTCCGGAGTCCTTTGGAGAGCTACATGCTGCACCAGGGCCAGAAGTTCGTGACCCGCTTCGACGCGAACACCTACCTGCGGATCCTGGATGCCTGGAACCGATTCGATTTGGTGCGGGAGGCCATCGCCGCGGACCCGGTGGCCCTGTTCCAGCGGTGCCGGCGCCAGAACTACCTGGTGTTCACGATTGATTCGGACGCCTGCTTCTATCCGTCCGAGCAGGCCGAGTTGATGGAGGTGCTGAAGCGGGCTGGCGTCGATGCGACCCGCATCACGGTGCACAGCGACAAGGGGCACGATTCGTTCCTGCTGGAGCCGCACCTCTACCGGCCCTTCCTCCGTGCCGTCCTGCAGGCGTAACCTGGACCCTCCTACGCCGTCGTCGTGGCGGGCGCGGCCACGAAGTCCTGTTCCTGCTGGCGGACGACCAGGACCGGGCACGGCGCGTAGCGTACGACATGTTCGGCGATGCTGCCCATGAGGACATGCTTCAGACCCGTGTAGCCGTGGGTCGAGATGATGAGCAGGTCGGTGGCCACTTCGCGGGCCACCTCGGCAATCATGCGGGGAGGGCTTCCTTCCCGAATCAAGGCCTCCGACTTGATCCCGGCTTCGGCGGCGGAGGCGAGCAGGGCGGCGATTTCCTTCTCGGCTCCGACCCTCATCTCGCGCTCCAACGCGGTGAAGTCGATGGCGCCGAATTCTCCATAGGCATAGTTGACCTGCACGACATGCAGGAAGGTCAACGTGGCTCCAAATTGTTTGGCGAAGGCGGTGGCGTACGTGACGGCCTTGCGGGAGTTGGCCGAAAAATCGACGGGCACGAGGATCCGGTGGATGCGTCCAAGCTCGGGGTTTAGGACGGCCCGTTCGAGGACCGGTCCGTCGCTCCTCTCCAATTCCATCAGCACGTTTCCGGATCGGGTCGGTTTGACTTTCATGGCGAGACCTCCGGTTGGGGGTTGGACTGAAGCTTCCATGCGACGGTCGATCCGCCCGGAGTGACGGGCAAACAAAAATTGGCGAAATGACGGGGTGGGACCACGGATGTCCCGGGGGGCAGGGCAGGATCATCGCGTGAAGAACGAAGCTGCGATCCTGGCGACGGAAACCGATCCCATCCACACGTCGCGGACGGGACAATTGGAGCTGGTGCTGGCACCCGAGATCCGACCGAGGCCGGCCCTGCCGGGGCCGGTGCGGAGGCCCCGGCGCACCGCGGTGGCCCGCTGGTGGTTTGCCCGCATGCGGGAGACCGTCCGCACGGTGGAGGCCTGGGCCGGCCCGGGAGTTCCTCCGGCAGGCGCTGACCACCAGGTCTCCTTGGCCCTGAGCCCCACGCCGACCCGATACTCGCCCCGGGAGGGGGCATGGGTCGGGCTTGGGTTTGGGGCTGCGGCAAGGGGGTAGCAGACCTGCTGGACCAGCGAGGAAGGAAAGGGTCCGTCACGAAGCGATTCTCGTCGCGGAGCGACGTCCCAAGCCCCGTCCTCCAAGTCCCACCTGCGCGTCACCGGTCGAACGTCGCTCCGACGCGGTGCAGAACGAGGGGAGCAACCGGGGCCTGAAGGCCCCGGCAACCCTCGGTCGTCGCTTCGCGACTTCGCGGCGGGAACCGGACGTGCGCGTCGCACCGAGAACCTCGAGGCATCTCGCCGGGGCGCGTAGCTTGCGGGGGCGGCGTGGGGGGGCTTGTCGGCCCGGTGCCCCCACCGGGCGGCGCGGTCGCGGAGGGCGGGTTCATGGGAGGACAGAATCATGAAGGGGCGGGGGACACGATTGTGTCCCGACATGATTCTGTCTGGGCATCGGTGCCTTGTCCCGGCGCACGGGATGGGGTCGGGACTGGGGAGAGGGGGAAGGCGCACGGGGCGGCGAAGGTAGCCACCGAGGGTGTCGAGTCGGTGGTGCGGGG
>CAZSOV010000477.1:0-4014 GCA_964608505.1 uncultured Verrucomicrobiota bacterium | reverse complement strand
CCGTGGCAGGCGAAGCAGTGGTCGGAGAGCAGCGGGAGGATGTCGCGGGCGAAGGCCGGGGATTGGGCGGGGGCCGTGCGCGGGGTCAATGCAGCGCCGGTCAGGACCGCGACGAGGGCGAGGGTCCGGCGGGCTTCAGGGCGGAGCAGGGACGGCATGGGGGGCTGGTGGCTGGTGGGAGGGGCGGATTCCGGAATGTCGGGGCGACCGCCGTGAATGAGGGAAGAGGGGCGGGGAGATCAAGGACGCATCGGGGTGACATGGGGGCTGATCGTGTCCTGCCGGGAGCGGTTCGGGCGGACGCGTTGCGGGCGCCGGCGGTGAGCTCCCGGTGACTCTCACCGGACTCGGAGCAGGCGGAAAAATCGACGGGGATCGGCGGGATCCAGCGGAAGGTCGAAGGTCAGGGTGCCGGTGTTGGCGGCGAGTTCCGAACCCACGGCGAACCATTGGGCCGCCGGCAGGTTCGGAGCGGCTTGAACCTGGTACACGGCGCCGGGCGGCGTGGACCACTCGAGACGCAGGACGCCGGCCGAAGGACGGTGTAAGGCGAGGAGGCGCGGCGGGGTGGGGGCGGTTTCGGGGTCGCGCACGATGACGGCGGTGGCGGCGAGGCCGGCGACTGGTTGGCCGCGGAAATCGAGACCGTCGAGCGTCAGCACGTTCGTGCCGGGGCTCAGCGGCAGCGTCAGGGACCACCGGTGGACCTCGGTCCAGGTGGGTACCTGGAGGACCCCGCCGACGCGGAGGTAACGGAGTTGGACCGGCGCCGTGCCGGTGAGGGTGACGAGATGGTTCGTGGTGATCCCGGGGGTGGAGGCATCGAAGGCGAGCGGCGCGGCCACCGTGGCCAGTTGTTCGAGCAGAAACCCACGGCGTTGCTGGAGCCACGTCTTGACGGCGGCAGGTCCGGCGAGCGCGCCGCCGGAGCTCCGGGTCACGCCCTGCGCGACGAGCGCGGCGTGGATGGCGTCGAGGCGGGGGCCGACGATTTCGGAACGGAGGGGGCCATGGACGGCGTCGTGGATGGCGCGCCAGTACGCGCGGCGGATCGCGGGGGTGCGGTACATGCGGGCGACGGCGGGATCGCGATGCCCGTCCCCGAAGACCGCGGGCCCGTCGTACATGAGGGGCGAGCGCGGGTTATACCCGTGCTGGGCACTGGCGAGCATCACCCAGTCGATGTCCCACATGTGGAGTTGCCAGCGGTCATCGCGGGGTTTCCATGCGTACATGTTCTTGCCGATGTCGTAACCCCAGGCGTCGAGGTTCACGACGATGTTCTCCGTCGCGAAGACCCGCATCCATTCGTCGAGATCCACGAGCGACTCGAGTTGTTCGACGTAACGGTCGGGGTCGGAAATCCGGGTGACGTCGAGCAGTTCGAACAGGGAGGAATAGTCGTTGGCGGAGTCGTCGACGGCCCGTTGGAGCCAGTTCCAGCGGTAGCGCGCGAGCTTCGGGACGCCGCCGGTGGTGAGGTAGGGTTCGAGGCGGGGCGGGCCGACTTGGGTCGTGCCAAAGGCATCGTTGAACTCGAACCACTGCTCGATCTTGTACAGGTCGCCGCCCGGGGACTCCGGGCTCCAGCTCTCGATCAGGTCCGAGTTCACCTGCTGGGAGTCCTCGTAAATGCTGCCGCGGGAGGTCTCGGTGACACCATTCACGTGGAGCCGGACGTAGCGCCGGTGGTTGAACGGGATGCCGAGTTCGCGCGCGATCCAGTACGCGACGGGCTCCTGTTGCGCGGTGGTGTCGCGTCCCGGCCAGTCGAGGACGACGTCGGTCGCGCCGAGGAAAGGTTCGTCCTTGGGAAAGATCAGCGAGTAGCCGCAGAGCCCGCCGGAGGGAGTGCTGTACCCGGGCGAGATGTGCGGACTGCCGGCATAGAGGGCGCCGACGCCGTGGACGATGCGCGCGTCGTCGCAGACGAACGTGATGGGGAGCGGCTTGTTGTCGAGTTTGGGGCGGCTGGTCCACCGGTTGAACGTGGCCTGGGTCATCCAGAGTCGATAAGTCCCGAGGCGCCCGGCGGGACGGGCTTCGCCAAATCGCGCGAGAGCCTCGTACGTCGGCGGGTACACGGAAGGGACGGGCGCGGCGGCGCCGTCGTTTGCCACGATTTGGAACGCCACGAGCCGCCCGGAGGCTTGGCCGGGCAGTTGCGCCGTGAATCGTCCGTCGCCCGCCTGTTCGTCGTCCCCCGTGCCGTCGTCGCGCATTGGCACGTCCGTGGTGGCGGTCTCGGGGTCCACGCGATAACGAAGGACCGCGGAGGCGACGCCATCAGGGTCGGCGATGCGGATCGATACGGTGACCGGCTGATTGGCCGCCGGAAGGATGGGAAGCTGGCGGAGGTCGGCGAGGGCGGGGCCCGCGTTGGGCAGGGCCCGACTATTGGGGGCACCCGGGGTGCCGGGGTTGGCGGGGAAGGGGAGGGCTCCCCAGGCTTCGAACCAGTTGCCGCGCAGGCGCAGGAGGGCTTCGGGGTGGCCATACAGCCAGCGGGCCCGGGCGCGCAGGGTGACGGTGTTGCCCGGCGAAAGGCCGGAGGTGACGGCGGTCGCGATGCGGTTGGCGCCCGTGTCACCGCGGGCCACAGCTTCGACGCGCAGACAGCCGGGTGCGGTGGCGCCCAGGTCGGATTGCCAGCGGGAGAGGTCGAGCGTGCCGTTGCGCGACCAACCGCTGATGCCCGAGCCGAACGCGCCGTTGGCGATTCGATTCGCGCCGGTGGAGCCGCGGACCTCGACGTCGTCGACGAGGAAGGCCCCGGCGCCCTGGGCCAGGACCTGGAGTTGGTCGATGCCACCGGTTCCGTGGTCGAGAACCCCGGTGGCCTGGATCGTGGTCCAGGCGGATTTCGCGGTTTCGTCGCTGTCGGTCCAGTTGGCGGCGAAGCGGGGATCGGCGCGAGGATCGACGAGTTCGAGGCTGCTGCCGCCGCCATCGGCCCACCGGCTCCAGGGCGAGGCCTCGGCGAAGTCCAGTTCGGCCACGACCCGGAGGACCCGGTTGGTCTGGAGTTGGGCGCCGTTGGTGGACACGACCGTTTCGGGGCGGGCGAGGGCGAGGCGTTCGCCGGCGTTGGAGAGGTTGCCGGAGAAATTGCCCAAGCTGTTGGCGGTGCTCAGGTGGCCGTAGCGGGAACGGAGCCGAACCACGTTGCGGGCGACGACCAGATATTGCCCCGGCGCGAGGGTGGAGCCGGACGGGAACTCGTAGCTGATGCCCTGCGTGAAGCGCCAGCCGGACAGATCGACGGGCAGGGTGCCGCGATTGAGGAGTTCCACGAATTCATCGTCGGAATCCTCGGAGAGGGGATGGAACAGGATCTCGCTGAGGATCACCTCGCCGGGTTCGACTGTGGCGAGCGCCGTGGGGGCGGGAAAGGGCGGGGTGTCCGGTTCCCAGGCGCCCGGCGAACCGCCCGGGGCGGCGCTGGCCGACCAGGCCCGGGGATCCCCTTCGCCGTAGGATGGCCGGACGAGCGCCAGGGACGGACCCTGCCCCGCGGCGCCCGAGGGCCACGGGGCCGTGGGTCGGTACTCGACGTCCAGCAGCACCGCGCCCGCGGGATTGAACAGGCGCAACCGTCCGCCGTCGTTCGACAACCGGTCGTTGAACCCGCCCAGGACGCCCGTGATGGCGTAGACGGCCTCGATGTCGCGGGGGACGGCGGCGACGACGAGGAAGCCCCCGGCGGGCACGACGGTGCCGCGCGGAAACGTGAAGTCGATCTGGCCGACCAGTTGATGGCCGCCGAGGTCCTCGGGGATCAGCCCGGAGTTGTGAATCTCCACGAACTCGAGGTTGCGCCCGTCCGTGCGCGGGGCGGGCTGGTACATGATCTCCGAAAGGACCCAGTGGGTGCGGCGGCTGGAAGGACCGGCCCTTTCGGCCCGGGAATCGGTAACCGCGGCAAGGGCCAGGAGGATGGCACCGGCCATGCCAAACCAGCGCGGAAGGCACAGGCACGTCAGGTCGAGGTTGGAAGCCACGGGACCATTCTAG
>CAZSOV010000476.1:0-4017 GCA_964608505.1 uncultured Verrucomicrobiota bacterium | reverse complement strand
GGACGTGGAGCGCCCCTGCGTAGCAGGTCTTCCCTGCCGCCGGCGAGCAGGTGGTCATTCAGGAACTCCTCGAGGGCATGGAGATTTCCCTGCACGCCCTCTGCGACGGCCACGTCGCCCGCCTGTTTCCCACCGCCCAGGATCACAAGCGCGCCTTCGACGGCGACCAGGGGCCGAACACGGGCGGCATGGGGACCTATTCTCCGGTGCCGTTCCTGGATGACGCGGAGTTGCTGGAAGCGGCCCGGAGCATTCTCGAACCCTGGCAACGCGGGTGCGTCGCGGAAGGCATCGATTTTCGCGGCATCCTGTACCCCGGGGTCATGCTCACCGCGGACGGCCCCCGGGTTCTGGAGTTCAACGCCCGGTTTGGCGATCCGGAAACCCAAGTCTACCTGACCCGCCTGGAGAACGACCTTGTGGATCTTCTCGAGGCGAGCGTCGCCGGCAACCTCCGGGACGTGACGCTCCGCTGGTCCTCGTACGCCTCCGTCTGCGTGGTCATGGCCTCGCGGGGTTACCCCGGCCCGTACACCAAGGGTTTTCCCATCTCGGGCCTCGAAAACGTCGCCACTCTCGAAAACGTGAAGGTGTTCCACGCCGGCACCGCGATCCGGGACGGCCAGGTTGTCACCCACGGCGGACGCGTGCTCGGCGTGACCGCCTGGGCCCCCACCCTCGCCGAGGCCCAGGCCGCCGCCTACGCCGCGGTTGACCTCATCCAGTTCGAAGGGGCCCACTACCGCCGCGACATCGGCGCCAAGGCCCTCGGCCAGGGAGGACCCCTCGAATGAACCGCTTGCGCGCGCGGTTCGCCGGGTTTCTCGCCCTCGCCGGTCTCGCGGCCTCCGCGTTCGTCCGCGCGGACGACCCCGCGCCTGTCGTCGTCGCGCCGGTTGCCGCCGCCCCCCCGCCGACGCTCGCGACCAACGCCGGACCAACCCTCGAGGAAACCGCCCGGATCCTGCGCGGCGCTCTGCCCGGCCTGCCCGAGGTTCCGAGCGGGGTCACCAACGTCGAGGTCTACCTCGCCTCGCTGGCGCCGCGGGTCCTGCTGCAGGAACCCGCCGCCGCGGCCGACACCCCGCCCGTCGTCCGCCGCGCCCTCTACGCCGGCAACATTGGATACGTGCGGGTCGGCGCCGTGGAACGGGACCTGGCCGCCGCCCTTCCGGAGGCCGTCGAGGCGCTGCACCGTTCCAACGAACTCGCCGGGCTCGTGCTCGATCTGCGCTTCGCGTCCGGACGCGATTTCCAGGCCGCCGCCGCGGCCGCCGGTGCCTTCGCGGCCCGAAAACTGGAGGGGTTCCGCCTTGGAACCAACGAACTGGCCATCGAACCCAGGGCTGGACTCAAAGCCCTCCCGGTGATGGTCCTCGCGAATCGCCGGACCCGCGGCGCCGCCGAGTTCCTCGCGGCCGCCGTCCGTGCGGCCGCCCCGACCGGGCTCCTTCTCGGCTCCCCTTCGGCAGGCCATTCCCGCACGTATCGGGAGGTGGACCTTGGCGGTGGCCGCCGGGTATTCGTCGAAACCGACCCAGCCTTCTTCGGCCCCCGCGGGGAGGCGCCCCGCGACGGTCTGGCACCCGACCTCGCCGTCGTCGTGCCGGAGGCGGACGAGGAGATGTACATCACCAACGAGTTTCGGCGGTTGGTTGGCGGACGGACGGTCGGTCGGGACTTTTCCGTCCGTCTGAACGAGGCGGAACTGGTCCGTCGCCGCCGGTCCGGACGGCGGGGTGCCGACCCTTGGAACCCGGCTCGCCCGGTTCCCGGACATCCGGACACGACCGACCCGGCCTCGACCACGCCACCCACGGACGCTGCCGGGTCGACCGGCGGCGTGGCGGTCCAGGACCCGGTGCTGGGACGGGCGCTGGACCTGCTGAGCGGCCTCGCCGACCAGACCTCCGCGGCGTCCACGAACGCGGCGTCCGGTGATTCGCGTTGACGCTGGGGAATGCCACCAACAACTTGCCGCCCGCCGTCGCTGGCATGAAAACCATTCTGTTCGTCTGCACGGGCAATATCTGCCGCAGCCCCATGGCCGAGGGGCTGTTCCGCCATCTCACCGCCAGGATGGGCGGGCGCTACCGCGTCGCCTCCGCCGGGGTCGGCGCCGTCGACGGCATGGCCCCCAGTCCCCACGCCGTCCAGGCCCTGAAGGAACTGGGGATCGACATCACCCGGCAGCGCAGCCGGGCGCTGACCGCCGATCTGGTCCGCGATGCCGACCTCATCTTCGGCATGACCCACGGCCACGCGGCCGCGGTCACTCTCATGTACCCGTCGGCCGCGGAGCGGACGTTCGTCCTCCGGGAGTTCGACGACACCCTCGACGACTACGACAAGGACATCGCCGATCCCATCGGCGGCTCGTACCAGGTCTACCTCCAATGCCGGGACGAGATTGAACAGGGTATTTTCAGCATGTTGAAACACCTCGAACAGCAGGAAGGCTCCGCCCGACAAACGGCCCCCTCGGTCATCACCATCGCCCTCGGCGCGGATCACGCCGGCTTCGACCTCAAGGAAGCCATCAAACAGAACCTCCCGTCCGAGAAGATCGTCGTCGAGGACTGCGGCACGCACTCGACGTCGTCCACGGACTACCCCGACTACGCCCAACCGGTGGCCCACGCCGTGGCCAACGGCCAGGCGGACCTCGGCATCCTCGTCTGCGGCACCGGCATCGGCGTCAGCATCGCCGCCAACAAGGTCCCGGGCGTCCGCGCCGCCCTGTGCACCACGGAGGAAATGGCCCGCCTGGCCCGCACCCACAACGACGCCAACGTCCTGTGTCTGGGCGGTCGCGTCATCGGCGTCGAACTGGCCCGTGCCATCGTCCAGGCCTTCCTCGAGTCCACCTTTGAGGCCGGCGGACGCCACGAGCGCCGCGTCGAGAAGCTCGAGCAGTCCCGCACCGGCCTGGCCTCCGTGGACCCCGACATCGCCGAGGTCGTCGCCCACGAGCGTCGGCGGCAGATGGAGAACATCGAGCTCATCGCCAGCGAGAACTTCACCAGTCATGCCGTCATGGAGGCGCAGGGCTCCGTCCTCACCAACAAGTATGCCGAGGGTTACCCCGGCAAACGCTGGTACGGCGGGTGCGAGCACGTCGACGAGGCCGAGCAACTCGCCATCGACCGCGCGAAGCTGCTCTTCGGCGCCGAACACGCCAACGTCCAGCCCCATTCGGGCTCCGGCGCCAACATGGCCGTCTATTTCGCCTTCCTGAAGCCGGGCGACAAGATGCTGACCATGGACCTTTCCCATGGCGGGCATCTCACCCACGGCAACAAGGCCAACTTCTCCGGCAAGTTCTTCGAAATCGTCCACTACGGCGTGCGCCAGGAGGACGAGCGCATCGATTACGATCAGCTCGCCCGGATGGCCCGCGAGCATCGCCCCCGCATGATCACCGTCGGGGCCAGCGCCTACCCACGGATCATCGATTTCGACCGCCTCGGCCAGATCGCCCGCGAGGTCGGAGCCCTGCTGCTCGCCGACATCGCCCACATCGCGGGCCTCGTCGCCGCCGGCCTCCATCCCAGCCCCGTGCCCCACGCGGATTTCGTCACCACCACGACCCACAAGACCCTCCGCGGCCCGCGGGGCGGCTTGGTCCTCTGCAAGGCGAAGTACGCCAAGGAAATCGATTCCTGCGTTTTCCCCGGCATCCAGGGCGGCCCCCTCATGCACGTCATCGCCGCCAAGGCCGTCTGCCTTCGCGAAGCCCTCCAGCCCAGCTTCAAGACCTACCAGCAGCAGATCCTTCGGAACGCCGTCGCCCTCGCCCAGGGCATGCAGCGGAACGGCTACCGCCTCGTCTCCGGCGGCACCGAGAACCACCTCATGCTCGTCGACGTCGGCGCCAAGGGTCTCACGGGCAAGGACTGCCAGCTGGCCCTCGACGAGGCCGGCATCACGGTCAACAAGAACACCATCCCGTTCGAGACCCGTTCGCCCTTCGAAGCCTCGGGAGACCGCCTCGGCACGCCGGCGGTCCCCACCCGC
>CAZSOV010000475.1:0-4057 GCA_964608505.1 uncultured Verrucomicrobiota bacterium | reverse complement strand
AGCGCCGATCGACGACGCGGGAGACGCAGTGATAGACGGCGGCGGGATGATCGGGCGGCGCGAGCAATCGACCGGTCGGCATGCCCGGACCCTGCCAAGAGCCCGCACTGTCTGCAATTTAAATATCCGGGAATTTAAAACTCTAGAATGTGGCAAGCGAAAGCGGTTTAAGAACAATCTTCTCTAAATATCCCGGAAAAAACAAAATGCGAAATTGATAGGCCGGCGATGAATTGCAGCCCCCGCGGGATAGGTGGCGTAGTGCCACTTAATTAACCCGGCAAGTCACGTAGAAGCTACGTGGCGTAGAGGTAGGTAGGGGAGTGCAATGGGGGGGCGGGGGCGAGCGGTCGCTACGGGCTACGGGCTACAGGCTACGGGGCCGGGGTGCGGAGCTGGGCGGCGCGCTGCTGGAAGAGGACGGCGGAGGAGGGGAATGCGCGGGCGAGGGTGTCGTAGAGGTTCGCGGCCTGTCCCGGGAGGCCCATGAATTCGGCCAGGCGCGCGGCTTCGGAGCCGGAACGGTTGAACCAGAAGGGGGAGGGGGACTCACCGGGCGCAAGGTTCCCGCCATGGAAGACGTTGAGGTGATGACCGAGCGCCTGCTGGAGGAGGGAGTCGCGTTCCTCTCCGGCGACGCGCAGTGCCTGCTTCTCCCGGACGAGGGCCAGGCCGACCTCGGCCTGGCTGCGGAGGTTGACTTCGATGGATTTGTTGTTGGCGAAGGCGAGAAAGATCGCGGCCGCGTTGGTGTAGGCGGAGGCGGCCTGGGCCGGGTCGAGCTCGGCGCGGGCGAGATAGCAATTGGCGAGCTTGCCGCGGGCGAGGAGGGCTTCGCGGGTGTCGGGGAACTTGTCGATGACGGTGGCGAAGGCGGTGATGGCGTCGCGTTCCTTGTCGTCGCTCTCGGGTTCCTGGAGGAGGCAATCGCCAAAGGCGAAGTAGGCCCGGGCGACGAATTCGGGTGGGACGGTGGAGTTGGAGACGGCGGGGGGGCCGTTTTCGATGAGCCAACGGAAGTAGGGTTTGGCGTCGCGATAGCCCTGGCGGGCGAAGGCGGCCTTGCCGGCCATGAGCCGTGCCTCGTGGGTGAGGCGGGTGATGGGCCAGTTGGTGCGCTGATAGATGAGTTGGTACGCGGCCTCCGCGGCGGCGAATTGTCCGGTCCGGAAGAGGTGGTCGGCGACCCAGGACTGGGCCTGGGGCGCGGCGGGGTCGCCGGGAAAGCGGACGAGGAAGTTCGTGAAGACGCCGAACGCATGGGGGTCGTTGCCGCCTTTGAACGCGGCCCAGGCGCGTTCGAATTCAGCCCGCGCGAGGGAGGGATGGTTGGTGTTGACCCGCGTCCAATCGTCGAGGAGCTGCAGCGCGTTGGTCCAGCTGGCGTCGGCCATGTAGGAACGTGCCAGGGTGAGCTGGATGACGGGCAGCGCGGGCGAGCCCACGAGCCGGCGGGCGAGTTGCTGGATGACGTCGCGGGCGCGCCCGGGGGAATCGAGCCGGGCGAGGGTCTGGCCATAGAGGACGCGGGTGTCGTCGCGCAGTTCGCCGGCGGGAAACTCGACGACGGCGCGCTCCGCGAGCTCGTTGGCGAGGGCGTCCTTGCGGACTTCGAGGGCGGAGAGGGCGCCCTGGTAGAGGGCACGTTCGAGGACGCCGCCGCGGACGCCGGGAGTGTCGGCGAACTCGCGGATGACGCGGAGATAATTGGTCAGGGCGGCACCGTGATTCGTGACGGCGGCCTGGCAGTCGGCGAGCTTGAACAGCGCGAAGGCCCGGAGGGCCGAGGAGGGCAGGTTGGTGGCGGCCCGGGCGAAGGCGTCGGCGGCAGCGGGCACGAGACCGGACGCGAGGTCGATCCAGCCGAGTCCGTACCAGGCGCGTCCGGCGAGGATCGGGGCGGGTTGATTGGTGAGAATGCCGGCGAGCAGGGGACGGATTTCGAGGAGTCGTCCGGCGGAAGGGGGGGGCGGGGGGGCGGCGAAGTGGTGTTGAAGGCGCAATTCGGCGACGGCGAGACGGGCGGCGTCGAAGGCGGGATCGTTGGTGAGGGAGGCGGCGAGCGGGGAAAGCAGGGCCAGGGCCGGTTCGAGGAGGGAGGCGTCGAGCGGGAGGGACGACAGGGCGAGCAGGGCGTCGCGGCGCCAGGGGGAGGGCGTGGCATCGGCGAGGTTATTGGTGAAGGCGGCGAAGGCGGCGGGGACGCGCCCCGCGGCGGCGAGGTATTCGCCGAGGAGGGCGTGACTGCGAGAGACGACGTCGCGGGAACCCGTGGCGGCGGCGAGGTGGACGAGGTTCGAGGCGGCGTGGAGGGCGGCTTCGGGTTGGCGGTTGGTGCGGAGGAGCGAGGCGACGAGGAGTTGGCGTTCCCAGGCGAGGCGGGGGGCGAGGGGGCGGTTGGTGAGTTGGTCCAGATTCGCGGCCGCGGCGGCGGCGGACCCGGATCGGAGTTCGGTTTCCGCCAGGAGCAGCCGTCCGCGGACGGTCGTTTCGTCGTTGGGAAGGGCTGCGGACGCACGGGCGAAGGCGTTGGTGGTTCCGGCGAGGAGGGCACGGGTCGCGGCGAGGTGGCCGGCCCGGAACTGGGCGAGGGCCTCGCCGAAGGCCGCCTGGAGGAGCCGGGAGGAGGCGGGAAGTTCGACGGTCAGACGGCGATAGGCGGCGGCGGCGGACGGATATTCGGACCGGGCGAGATGAAGGTCGCCGAGGAGGATCAGGCCCTGGTCGCGGAGGGTGGCGAGGCGTTCGAGGCGGGATTGGAGCACCGCGATGGCCGCCTCGTGCTGGCCGAGTTCGGCGCGGGCACGGGCCTCCCACAGCGTGGCTTCGGGCACGAGCGGGGAATCGGGACGGGCCTTGACGAAGGCGGCGAAGGCCTCGGCGGCGGGGGCCCGGAACCCGGCCTGGAGGCTGCGGAGGGCGGCCTCGAACGGGATGCGATCCTCGGGCACCGGGGCCTGGGGACGGGCGGCGGGGCAGGCGGCGAGCCAGAGGCCGAGGATGGCCAGGATCCACGGGTGCCGGGAGGGGCGGCGCGGGGGGTGGTGGTGAGGAGGTTCAGCTCGCATGCGGGAGGTGCTTGCGCAGGTAGGTGCCGGTGTGGCTGGCGGGGCAGGCGGCGACCTGCTCGGGAGTGCCCTCGCAGACGATGCGTCCGCCGCCGACGCCGCCTTCGGGGCCGAGGTCGATGACCCAGTCGGCGGTTTTGATGACGTCGAGGTTGTGTTCGATGACGACGAGGGTATTGCCGGCGTCGCGGAGGCGGAAGAGCACCTCGAGCAGTTTGGCGACGTCGTGGAAGTGGAGGCCGGTGGTCGGTTCGTCGAGCAGGTAGAGGGTGCGACCGGTGTATTTGCGGGAGAGTTCGGCGGCGAGCTTGAGGCGTTGGGCTTCGCCGCCGGAGAGGGTGGTGCCGGACTGGCCGAGGCGCAGATAGCCGAGCCCGACCTCCGCGAGGGTGGAACAGACGTCGTGGAGGCCGGGGACGGCGCGGAAGAAGGCGAGGGCCTCGTCGACGGTGAGACGGAGCACGTCGGCGATGTTGAGACCCTTGTAGGTGATTTCGAGGGTTTCCCGGTTGTAGCGGCGGCCCGCGCATTTCTCGCAGGTGACGTAGACCGGGGGGAGGAAGTGCATTTCGATCTTGAGCACCCCGTCTCCCTCGCAGGCCTCGCAGCGACCGCCCTTGACGTTGAACGAGAACCGTCCGGGACCGTAGCCACGGACCCGGGCGGCGGGGAGTTGGGAGAAGAGATCCCGGATTTCGTTGAAGAGACCGGTGAAGGTGGCCGGATTCGAGCGCGGGGTGCGGCCGATGGGGGACTGGTCGATGACGACGATCTTGTCGAGTTGCTCGATTCCGCGGATCTCGCGATGGGCGCCGGGGCGTTCCTTGGAATGATACCACTGCCGGAAGAGGGCGCGCCGGAGGATGTCGTCGACGAGCGTGCTCTTGCCCGAGCCGGAGACGCCGGTGACGCAGGTGAAGGTGCCGAGCGGAATGCGGGCGTCGACGTCGCGGAGGTTGTTTTCGGACGCGCCCAGGACCTCGATCCAG
>CAZSOV010000474.1:0-4058 GCA_964608505.1 uncultured Verrucomicrobiota bacterium | reverse complement strand
CTACCTTCCGATGTCCCTCCGGGACCCAATCGATCCAGCGCTCATCACCGAGGCCGGTCCGCGCTCGTTCCGGGGTCCCCGGGGTCAGTCCCGGAAAGTAGGAATCCACCGGTTTTCCTGACTTTGATCGACTGCCACGCATTTGGAACGCATCGCTGGATTCCTAGATTCCGGGACCGACCCCGACCCGGCGTCCGCGCTCACTTGTTGTGCCGGAAATTCACGAGGTCGTAGTCGTGCACGACATAGTCCTTGAGCTCCAGGCGCTGCTTGCCGGCCCGCTTGGCCTCGGTCTCGCCTCCGGCCGCGATGAAGTCCGCGAAGGCGATGACCTCGGCGCGGATGAACCCCTTCTGGATGTCCGTGTGAATGGAACCGGCGGCCTGCCAGGCGGTGGCGCCCGCGCGGATCGCCCAGGCGCGGTTCTCCTTGCCGCCGACGGTGAGGAAACTGATCCAGCCGGCCTCGGCGAAGGCCCGGAGCAGCAGTTCCTCGGGCGCCGCCAGCTCGGCCTCGGACGCCGCGATGACCGGCTTGTTTGTCGCGAAGCCATGGGCGGCCACGGCCTGGAGTTCGTCGGACGAGAGCCCGGCGCGGCAGACGGGGATCTCGTTCATGAGCGACTCCGCCAGCTTCTGGAGGACCTGCTTCTCGGCCTCGTCCGGGCCGCGACCCAGGCGGGTTTCGATGAAGTCGAGATCCTTCATGAGCAGATCCCCGAGTCCGGCCTGGGAGACCAGGATGGCGTCGGCGGTGACCTGGTCGGCTTCCGGAACCAGTTCGACGTGGGCGTAGGCCTTTTTCTGGGCTTCGACCAGCTTGTCGGCCTGGTCGAGTCGGGGATCCTTGAGGTTGTGCTGGCCGAGTTTGAGGGCGGAAATGCCGAGGAGGGCGATTTTCATGGGGTGGCCTTGCGGCAGTTCTCCCGATTCCACGGCCGGCTGTCACGCCCTCGTTGGCGGACCGCCGCGCCCCGGTCCGCCATGGCCGTTTGCACGCAACGCCGCAACGAACGCAACGAGGGGTGGTCCGGTCCCAGATTGCTGGGAACCATCAGATGGGCTGCAAACATCCGCGCTGGCGGCAGAAGGCTTGCCGGTTTTTCCCTGGGCGATGAGAGGGTGAGATTGCCATGGGATGGTTCGCTTGTGCCACTGGACGGGAATCCACGGACAAGGGGCTGGCGGCCGCGCGGAGGCGGGGTGGATGGAGGAGGCGAAGGATGGGGTGGGTCGGGAGCCTGCTCGCGGGACTGTTCATGATCGGCGCGGCGAGGACGGCGTCGGGGCAGGTGACGCAGCTCCAGATCGCGGGTCTGAAGCCGGTCTACTCGGCTCCGTACCTGCTCGATTTCACCTTCTCGCTGCGGGACCAGAACAACCACGCGATCATTCTTCCGCCGAGCGGATTGCAGGTCGTCTGTCGCGAGGACGGCACCGCCATCGGTTCGGAGACAGGGTACCGGCTGGTCACGGGGGACAACAAGCAGCTGCAGTGTTTCCTGGTGCTGGATTACACCTACAGCATGGCGGATCCCTTCGCGAACGGGGATGTCGACGGGGATGGGTACTCCGATGCCCTGGAGACGATGGAGGCGAGCGCGAAGGCCCTGGTCGGCACCCTGCACGCCGACGCGCAGGTCGGCATCTACGAGTTTCACCGGGAGGATCCGGCCCACCCGCCCCAGCGCGTGTCTCCCCTGACCTCGGACAAGGCCGACCTGACGAACCGGATCGACCGCATCTGGCCGGACGTCGTGCTCGGGTTTCCGGCCTCCACGCGGTGTTGGGATGCGGTGTACGACGCGCTGGGGGAGTTTCCCGACGCGAACCCGCGGGATGACCAGCGTTTCGTGGTGTTCCTCTCGGACGGACGGGACGAATCCAGCACCACGACCCCCGCGCAGATCGTTTCACGGGCCGTGTCGAAGGGCGTGAGGATTCACTGCGTGGGGTACGGGAGGGAGCTGAGCCCGCAGAATCTGGACGTCATCGCAAGACAGACCGGGGGGCGGTATTACCCGGCGACCAGCCCCGCTCAGATGAGCGATCAGTTCGCCCAGATCGTCCGGGACCTGGGCGGCCAGTACGTGCTGCGCTGGGCCACCCTCAAGCGGGGCGCGACCGCCTTCGTGCCGTCCTTCGACGTCAAGCTGGCCGGGCGGACCGCTTCGGCGACAGGCGGCGGGTATCGTTCCGCGTCTTATGAGGGGGACGTGCTGGAGGGGCGGTTGTTCTTCGGAGTGTCGACCAACGCCGACAGCTCCTGCCTCCTGTCGCTGAACGCCCAGTACATCCCCCGGGGCATCACCCGGATCCGGGTGAATTTCGCCACGGCCAAGCCGTTCACGGCGCAGGTGGTGCCCTTCGACGAGGGTGGCGTGGCGCCGACGAACTGGACGGCGACGATCCGGCACACGAACGGCGTGGGCGTCGCCGAGTTCTCCAGTCCGACCCCGGCGAATCCCTTCACGGCGCTCCCGTTCGCGACGCTGGGCAAGTTGTTGCGCTTCCGGCTGCAATCGGTCACGGACGTGGCGAGTTGCTTCTACGAGTTCGCGGTGGACAACACGGCCTACCAGGCGACGGGGCAGTCGCTGAAGATCGAGAACCTGGGGGAGGTGCTGAGTCCGTTGAGCGCGCTGCCGCGGGGGACGCCCATTTCCTGGCTGGGTCGCTACGGGATCACGACCGGACTGTTGCTGGCGGAGGACGCCGACCCGGACGGGGATGGCATCCCCACGTGGCAGGAGTATGTCACCGGGACCGATCCCACGAACCGCCTCTCGGCGCACCGCCTCACGGACGTGGAGACGTCGGAGGGTTGCCGGGTGACGTTCAACACGGACGCCGACCGGTCCTATCGGCTGGAGTACGGGGAGCGGCTGGGATCGTGGCTTCCGCTGCGGACGAACATCGCCGGCACCGGGGCGCGGGTGACCGTCCACGATCCGGCGGACGTGGGCCTCCGACCCGGACGCTTCTATCGCCTGGTCATGGAGAGCGCGAAGACCCCGATCCTGGCCTGGGGCGGCAACGAGGCGGGGCAACTCCATCCTCCCGCAGGCTTGGACGACGTGGTGAGCATCGGTGCCGGGTACCGGTACGGCGTGGCGTTGCGGGCCGATGGTCGGGTGGCCGCCTGGGGCTTCAACGAGAGCGGCGAGACGAACGTGCCGGCGGGACTCTCCGGGGTGCTGGAACTGGCCACCGGCTACAGTCACAGCCTCGTGCTGTTGCCGGGTGGAAAGGTCCGCGGCTGGGGAGCGAGTTCGCTGGGACAGATCACCATCCCCTACGGGCTTCCTCCGGTCCGGCACGTCGTGCCCGGGGAGTATCACAGCCTCGTTCTGCTGACCGACGGCACGGTGTACGGATGGGGCAATGCGGCCTGGGGGCAGTTGCACATCCCGTTCGGGCTGGATCACGTGGTTCAGCTGGCCAGCGGCAACTTCCATGGGCTCGCCCTGCGCTCGGATGGTGCCGTGGTCGGCTGGGGCGCGGGGGGCGACGCGGCCTTCGGACAGGCCACGATTCCGACGGGGCTGCAAAACAACGTGGTCCAACTGGCCGGTGGCTACTTCCACAGCCTGGCGGTCCTTCGGGACGGGACGGTCAGGGCCTGGGGCAAGAACACCGACGGGCAATGCAACGTGCCGGCCGGACTTCGCAACGTCGTGAAGGTCGTCACGCGCTTCCATCACAACCTGGCGCTGCGTTCCGACGGCACGGTGGTCGCCTGGGGCAAAAACACCCAGCGTCAGTGCGACGTTCCCGCGGGTCTCTCGAAGGTCATCGACATCGCAGCCGGCGAGAACCACAGCATGGTGCTCGTGCGACGGTAAGGGTAAGGGTCAACCCCATCGCCATCGCCATCGCCATCGCCGACGCGCACCCCGGCGCCGGCGCCGAAGCCGGCGGCGTGATGCCCCACGGCCGATGGCGGGGTGGCGCGGAAATCGGCGTATCCGCGGGCGCATCGCCGAATTCCTGGACCCGTGGGCGCAGGGCGATTGACAAAGTCGATTGGGGCCCGCGACCGGCTCCCCGCCATAGCGT
>CAZSOV010000473.1:0-4061 GCA_964608505.1 uncultured Verrucomicrobiota bacterium | reverse complement strand
ACCCTGGCGGGCCTGCCGGGCCACGACCGCCCCAACATCACGGCACCCCCGGGCGTCCGGAGGGGCGCTGTGTCAGAGGGCGGTTCCAGGAGAGCCCTGGCGGATTCGTCCCATCGCCCGCGGTCCCGGCGGTTTTCCGGATTGCTTCGGGGGGCGGGGAGACGCGAGATGGGCGCGGTCATGTCGTCCCGCAAACCCGCGCTCGGGTTCATCTTCATCACGCTCGTCCTGGATGTGCTGGGCATCGGATTGATCGTGCCGATCCTGCCCAAGCTCATCGAGGAGTTGTCGGGTGGGAACGTGACCTCGGCGTCGCACACCTACGGCTTTCTGGCGGCGCTGTATTCGCTGATGCAGTTCCTGTTCGCGCCGCTGTTGGGCAATCTGTCGGATCGGTTCGGGAGACGTCCGGTGATCCTGAGTTCGCTGCTGGGCTCGGGGCTGGACCTGCTGCTGCTGGCCTGGGCACCCACCCTGCCCTGGTTCTATCTGGGCCGGATCCTGGCGGGAATCACGGGCGCCAGCTACAGCGCGGCCACGGCCTATATCGCGGACGTGACGCCGCCGGAGAAGCGGGCGCAGAGCTTCGGCCTGATCGGGGCGGCGTTCGGCCTGGGATTCATCGTCGGGCCCATGGTCGGCGGGGCGTTGGGCGCGTACGGATTGCGGGTGCCGTTCCTGGCGGCGGCGGGGTTGACGTTGGTGAACTGGTTGTACGGCGTGTTCGTCCTGCCGGAATCGTTGCGTCCGGAAAACCGGCGCGCGTTCGAATGGAGCCGGGTAAACCCGGTGACGTCGCTGCTGGCGTTGCGCCGGTATCCGGTGGTGTTCGGTCTGACGGGGACGTTTTTTCTCCTGAACCTGGCGCATCAGGTGTTCCCGAGCACCTGGGTGCTGTACACGACGCACCGGTATGGATGGAGCGTGCGCGAGACGGGATTGTCGCTGGGCCTGGTCGGGTTGATGGCGGCGGTGGTGCAGGCCGGGTTGAGCCGGCGTCTGATCCCGGCGTTCGGGGAGGAGAAATCGGCGCTGGGCGGGCTGTGCATTGGCACGCTGGCGATGGTGGCGTACGGCCTCGCGCCACAGGGCTGGATGATGTACGCGATCATCGTCCTCGGCTCGCTCGGCGGCATCACGGGCCCCGCCGTCCAGGGCCTCATCTCGCGCAGCGTGGGCGCCAACGAGCAGGGCGCGGTCCAGGGATCGCTCGGCAGCCTGGTGAGCGTGGCGGGCATCGTGGGCCCGCCGGTGGCGACGTCGCTCTTCGGTTATTTCATCCGGCCGGACGCGGCGTGGCATCTGCCCGGCGCGGCGTTCTATTTCAGCGCGGTGCTGACGTTCGTCGGGTTGCTGCTCGCGGCGCGTTCGTTTCGACGGGGACGCGCCTGACCCTGCACGGCTCGTTTGCCGACCCGCTCGCAGCCTCCCTCACTCGTAGCGGAGGGAGTCGATGGGATCGAGGTTGGCGGCCTTCCAGGCGGGATAGGTGCCGAAGATCAGGCCGACGAGGGAGCAGACGAGCATGCCGATGGCGACCCAATCCCATGGGATGACGGCGGCAAAGCCGAGGAGGGTGCCGGCGACGTTGCCGGCCACGACGCCGAGGATGACGCCGCCGAGTCCGCCGATCTGGCACAGGGCCACGGCCTCCAGGATGAACTGGGACATGATGTGGCGTTTCTTGGCGCCGATGGCGCGGCGGATGCCGATCTCCCGCGTCCGCTCGGTGACGCTGACGAGCATGATGTTCATGATGCCGATCCCCGCGGCGACCAGCGCGATGGAACTGATGACCCCGGCCCCGGCCCGGACGGCCAGGGTCAGCGCCCGGAACTGCCGGATGATCGAGTCGTTCGAGGCGATCTCGAAGTCGTCGGGTTCGGCGGGATCGACCTTGCGGAGGGTGCGCAGGATGCCCCGGACCTGTTCGAGGGTGTCGTCGTAGGTCGCCTGCGACCAGGCCTGGACCTGGATGCTGATGGACCGTTCCCGGCCGTAGCGGTTGAGCACGGAGGTCACGGGCACGAGGACGAAGGAATCCTGATCCTGACCGAACATCCGCCCCTTCTCCTCGGTGACGCCGACCACCTGGTAGCCGACCCCGTCCATCTTGACGCGGTCGCCGACGGGTTCGCCGTAGGGAAAGAGTTTCCGGGCGACGCTGGAGCCGAGGACGCAGACGGCGCGGGCGCCGGCGATGTCGGTTTCGTTGAGGGGGCGTCCGAACTCGACGATCCAGTTCCGGGTCTCGAACGTGCCGGCGCTGATCCCGACGAGGGGCACGCCGGGATTGGTCTTGTCCCACTTGGAGGACACCTCCCCCGACCATCCGTGGCAGCTGACCCCGACACTTTTGGCGAGGGTGGCGCGTTCGCCGAGGGTCCGGGCCATCCAGTACCGGAACTGTTTGCGGCGGAAGTAGCGTTCCCGGGCGCCGGGGCTGTCGTCGACGGGCACCGCGGGAAAGCGCTGGACGGAGAAGCTGTTGGCGCCGAGGACGTTCAATTTCGACTCGATATTGCTCTGCAGGACGCGCAGGGCGGTCATGACGAGGACGATGGAGAACACGCCGACGAGCACGCCGAGCAGGGTCAGGCTGGAGCGGAGCTTGTGGGCGCCGATGGAGGCGAGGGCCATGGCGAAGCTCTCGCGGATCTCAGCCCACCAGAAGGTCGTGCGGGCGGCGGCGGGCGTTTTCATGCGCTATTCGCTGCGGAGGGCGTCGACGGGGTTCATCCGGGCGGCGCGCCAGGCCGGGAGGAAGCCGGAGACGATGCCGGTGACGGCGGCCACGACGAGGGCGGCGACGGCGGTGGGGATGGACATCGTGGCGGCGAGGAAGCGGTTGATCACCAGGGTCAGCGGCCAGGCGACGAGCAGTCCGACGAACCCGGCCCCGAGGGAGATGAGGGTGGCCTCGGTGAGGAACTGGGTGAGGATGTTCCGGCGCTTGGCGCCGATGGCCTTGCGCACGCCGATCTCGCGGGTCCGCTCGGCGACGGAGACGAACATGATGTTCATGACGCCGATGCCGCCGACGAACAACGACAGGCCGGTGATGAAGAGGCCGACCAGGGCGAGGGTGCCGCCGATCTGGTTGAAGTTCTTCACGAGGGCGTCCTGCTGGTTGATCGCGAAATCATCCAGGTCGCCGGGCGGCACGCGGCGCAACTGGCGCAGGATGCCCCGCAGTTCCTCGCGGGCATCCTCCATGAGCTTCACGTCCCGCACCTTCACCATGATCGAGAGGTCGGGCCAGCGGTTGAACTCGGTGGTGAACCGGGTCAGGGGAATCACGATCTGGTTGTCGAAGTTAAATCCGGTGAAGAACTGCCCCATCTTGTCCAGCACCCCCACGACCTCGTAGGCCGTCGAACCCACCCGGAGTCGCTTCCCGACGGGCGATTCGTACGGAAAGAACCGGGCCGCGATGTCGTGGCCGACGATGCAGATGCCGCGTCCGCTGTGGACCTCCCCGGCGGTGAACCAGCGGCCCTCGGTCAGGGACAGCCCCCGGACCAGCGCGCTGTCCTCGGTGTTCCCCACCACCCACACGCCGCTCGCGCTGCGGTTCTCGTACTTCACGTCGGCGGAGCCGCTGGACTCGACCGAGACGGCCTGGGCCAGGGTGGACAGGCGCGCGACCTCGCGGGCGTTGGCGAGGGTCAACTCGCGCCGATTGCGCACGGCCCGCCAGGTCTGTTCGTCCATGAACCAGGAGAACCGCTGGATGAACAGGACGTCGGCGCCGATGACCGCGATGCTCTTCCTGAAGGCGCGGTTGAGTCCGTCGATGGCCGTCGCCATGAGGGTCACGGTGACGATGCCGATGACGATGCCGAGGGTCGTCAGGCCGGCGCGCATCTTGTTCGCGCGCAGGGCGGCCACCGCGATCCAGAGCGCCTCGCGGAATTCGTCGTGCAGCTTCACGGCGCGGCGGCGGTCGCGGGTTCGGGAGGCCACTCGGGAAGGCGGGGCGCCTGGTTGACCTCGTCCGCGGCGATCCGCCCGTCCCGGATGCGGATGATGCGGCGCGCGTGCCGGGCCACGTCCTCCTC
>CAZSOV010000472.1:0-4164 GCA_964608505.1 uncultured Verrucomicrobiota bacterium | reverse complement strand
TTTCCGGGCGCTGGTTCTTCGGGTCCCACTGACCGAACGCGTCACGGAAACTGAAGAAACGTTCCTTGGCCCGGGCCTTCTCCTCGTCGCGCCGCGCCCCGCCGATGCAGCAGTCGAAGCGAAACTCCTCGATGGCCGCCAGCAACGCGGGGATCTGCAACCGGTTCCGGCTGATGTCGCCCTTCGGCAGCACCGCCAACCCGCGGGACAACACGTCGTCCACGGTCCGCACGAACAGCCGCGCGCCCAACTCGGCGGCGCGCCGGTCCCGGAACTCGAGCAACTCCGGGAACTCGTGCCCGGTCTCGATGTTCAGGAACGGCATCGGCAGGTCCGCGGGCCGGAACGCCTTCTCGGCCAAGCGCAGCAGGCAGATGGAATCCTTGCCGCCCGAGAAGAGCAGCGCGGGTCGCTCGAACTCCGCTGCCACCTCGCGCATGACGTGGATGGACTCGGTCTCGAGATACTGCAGGTGATCCAGATGATACGTCGACATGACGAAAGCCGGGTTCCTAGTTCGTGGACCGCCCGCGGGCGGGGACGGGCGTCCGACGTCGCACGTCGGGCCGCGGCCACGCGGGGGAGTGAAATCCTTCGCCGGTGCGCCGCTTCATGGCTTGCCGGCAGCCACCGCCTTGCCGCCCCAGGCCGCGTGCAGACCGCACTCCCGCTTCTCGTCGGCCTTGGCGGGATCGAAGTAGTCCCACTCGTTCGGCAGCGCGTGGCGGTTGAGATACTCCTCCAGCTGGGAGTCCGACCAGTGAAAGACCGGGCTCACCTTGATCGTGTTGAAGTTGGTGTCCTCGCTCACGACGTCCAGGCCGGCCCGGTTGGGGTTCTGGACCTTTCGCAGGGCGGTGAACCACACGACCGGCGCGAGTTCGCGCATCCCGCGCTGGAACGGCTCGAGCTTCATCACCGCGCTGAACCGCTTCAGCCCCTCCTCGTCGCCCGGGTCCGGGACCGGACCATGGATCGCCCCCCAGTGAGCCGCCGTCATCTTCGGCAGGTAGGGCTTCAGGTTCAGGCGCAGGCGCCCGCGCAACGATTCCGCGTGCCGGTACGTCGCCACCCGGTTGTATCCGTGGTCCACCCACAGGACGGGCATGTCCGACTGCACCTGCGTGCACAGATGCAGGACCACCGCCTCGTAGGGCCGGAAATTGGTCGAGACCACCGCCCGCCCGTTCGCCAGGCCCATGGCCCAGCGCACGATTTCCTCGGCGGACTTGCCCGCCAAGGCCGCGTTCGCCGCCGCCACGTCGATTGAATTCGCCATAATGTTGGTTCCGAAAGCCGCCTTCCCCGGGACCGCGCCGGGATCCCCGCCGTCACCGTCGTGGTTCAACCCCGACCCTCCGCCGCCGGTGCCGCCGCCGGTGCCGGTGCCGCGGTCTCGTTCCAGACCGTGCGCGCGGCCCAATCGCCGAAGCCTTCCCCTGCCCCGCGCTCCGCCGCGAACCGCACGAAGAGCGGCTTCAACTCCGGCACGATCTCCGGGTCCTTCACGTTGTCCTTCCAAAGCCGGTTCAACCGCGTGCTTCCCGCATTGCCGCCCAGCCAGATCTGGTACCGCCCCGGTGCCTTGCCCACGAACCCGATCTCGGCCGCGTACGGACGCGCGCAACCGTTGGGGCAACCCGTCATCCGGATCGTGATCTCCTCGCCGCCCAGCCCGGATTCCGTCAGCGCCGTCTCCAGCCGGTTCAACAGGTCCGGCAGGTAACGCTCCGACTCCGCGAGCGCCAGCCCGCACGTCGGCAACGCCGGACACGCCAGCGCCGCGCCCTGCAACGGCGTCGCCTGGTTCGACGTCCGCACCCCGTGCGCCGCCAGCACCGCGTCCAATGCCGCCCGATCCGCCTCCGCCACGTTCGCCACGATGACGTTCTGGTTGGCCGTCAGCCGGAACTCGACCGCGAACTTCCCCGCGACCTCGCGCAACGCGGCCTTCAAACGGACCGTGCCCGCGTTCTGGATCCGTCCGCTGGCCACCCACAGACCCAAAAACCAACGCCCGTCCACCTGCCGATGCCAGCCATACAGATCCCCCTGCTTCGTGAAATGGTACTCCCGCGCGGGCTGGAACCGGAACCCCGCCCTCGACTCCACCTCGTTCCGCGTCCACTCCACCCCGCGCTCCTCCACCACGTACTTCAACCGCGCGTGCCGGCGATCCGTCCGATCCCCGAAATCCCGATGCACCGTGAGCACCGCCCGGGAGACGGCGATCAACTGATCCGGCGTGATGAAGCCCAGCACGTCCGCCATCCGCGGATACGTCGCCTCGTTGCCGTGGCTGCGGCCCATCCCGCCGCCCACCGCCACGTTGTACCCGACCAGCCGGTCGTTCTCGACGATGGCAATGAGTCCGAGGTCGTTCGTCAGAACGTCCAGATCGTTCAACGGCGGAATGACGAAGGCCGTCTTGAATTTCCGCGGCAGGTACGTTCTCCCGTACAACGGATCCACGAACTCCTTGTTCTCCGGCGCGTCGAGATCCAGCTGCACGCCGTCCAGCCAGATCGCGTGGTAGGCCCGTGTCCGGGGACGCAATTCGTCGGCCACCCGCACGCAATCCGCGAAGACCTCCTCGCGCGCCCGGGTGTACGCCGGGGTGGGCGGGGCGAGCACGTTGCGGTTCACGTCGCCGCACGCCGCCAGCGTCGACAATAGCGAGTCGTTGATGCCCCGCATCACCCGCGCGAGGTTCGACTTCAGGATTCCGTGGAACTGGATGCTCTGCCGCGTCGTGATCCGCAGCGTGTCGTTCCCGTACCGCGTCGCCAGATCGTCGAAGACGCGCCATTGCGCCGCCGTCATGACGCCCCCGGGAATCCGGCCCCGGACCATCAGCATGAACTTCTTCCCGGTCTTGCGCAGGTCACGGTCGTCCTGCTGGTACAGCCCGTGGAACTTCATGAACTGCTGGTCGTCCTCGTTGAACCGATCCGTGGAGGCATCGGCCAGGGTGGCGGCCAGGGTCCCGGCCAGGGTCGGGATGGCGGCCTTGATCACCTCGTTGTGCGTGACCTTGGGCGCCGGGACAGACGTTGCATTCATGACTAAATCAGTAAACTTAGTCAGGATATTGTCGCAGGGGATACCGGCCCCTGTCAATGCCGCAACCGTTGCCCTGTTCCCCCGCGCGGCGTAGCCAGGACGATGGACACAGTCGATTCGGGCCTGCGCCCGGCTCCCCGCCATGGCGTCCGCGCGACGGCGGGCCGGGTCGCGGGGCGATTGAACGAGGCGAAGGAGCGAAACCAGAGGGGAAACCGGCGACCAGGCGGTCGCCGGCCCCAAGAACACAGTCCCGCGCCGGATTGTGTCAACCACCCTGCCCGCGTAGCACGGTCTACTTGGCTGGAATCCGACATGGAGCCCCGGAGAATGGGGAGGCTCGCGCGTCCACCCTCGTCTTCAACAGGCGCGCATAAGTACAACATTGCATTTATACAAATCTGTACCTGGGTGCGGCGCGAACTCCGATGAACACCCCACGCCGACCGCGAAAGCGGGAAGAGCGTCCACGGACAAGGCGACGATCCGTTCTCCCGCCATCGGCACCCGCTCCGTCCGTCGAGCCGGCGCCGGGCCGGCGTTCGCGGACGAAGATGCGCTGACCACCGTGGTTCCGCTCGAGCGCGGGGCCCAGGGGATCAGGGAGGGCGGAGCCGGGTGTAGGGTTCCTCCTCCCAGTTGTTGGCGGGCCAGAAGAAGGAATCGACGGCGCCGTCGTGGCGGAGGGCGAGGTCGCGGATGGTGGTTTTGCGGGTCATGGTGGGGGCCTTGCCCATCCAGCCGCTGAACAGGTGGCGATGCCAGGGGCAGGCGGCGACGATGAATCGCGGGCCCCAGCGGGCGAGTTGATCCTCGAGCCATTTTTTGCCGGTGGGATCGACCTGCTGCCAGGGCCCCAGGTGATACGCGTAGCTGGTGGTGAAGTCGCCGACCGCACCGAAGTATTCCCAGCCGAGGTCGATGGGGATCCGTCCGCGGGTGCGGTCGGAGGCGCAGATGAGGGCGTTGGTGGTGCCGAGGTACTTGGGGCCTTCGAGGTAATTGCTGGCGAGGGTGCCCGAATACCCGCTGTTGCGTCCCGGGTAGACAAGGAAGAGCGGGGGGCGCTCGTTGTTGTCGTCCTGGTAAAGGCGGATCGCG
>CAZSOV010000471.1:0-4198 GCA_964608505.1 uncultured Verrucomicrobiota bacterium | reverse complement strand
GCTGGCGGAGGGGAACCAGAAGGGATTGTGGTATCTGGGCACGAGCCGGCAGGTGCGCTTCTACCCGTCGAGCGCGGGGAGCCAGGGGACGCTGACGGTGGGACGATGGCAGCACGTGGCCGTGGTGTGCCAGGCGGGCCAGATCGCGTACTACCTGGACGGAGTGGCGTCCGGGACGGCGACGGGCGGGGTTCCGTTCGTGGCGGACACGGTGGGGGATGATTCGGCGTCGGAGACGTTCAAGGGACGGCTGGATGACCTGCGGGTGTATGACCGGGTATTGAGCCCGGCGGAAGTGACGCGTTTGGCGGGCGAGCCGGAGCCGGTCACGGTGGCGGTGGCGGCGAGCGACGCGGCGGCGGGCGAGCCGTCGAATCCGGGGACGTTCACGTTCACGCGGACCGGTGCCACGACGGGGCCGTTGACGGTGAACTTCACGGTTGGGGGCACGGCGACGAGCGGCAGCGACTACGCGACGCTGGGAAGCAGCGTGACGTTCCTGGCCGGTGCCTCGAGCACGAACAAGACGTTGAGCGTGATCGACGACAACCTGGTGGAGGCCGCGGAGACGGTGGTGGTCACGGTGGCCGCCGGGACGGGCTACGGGTTGGGCAGCCCGGCGGTGGCGACGGTGACGATCGCCGACAACGATGCCACGGTCAGCGTGGCGGCGAGCGACGCGGCGGCGGGCGAACCGTCCAATCCGGGGACGTTCACGTTCACGCGGACGGGGTCGACGACGGGTCCGTTGACGGTGAACTTCACGGTGGGCGGCACAGCGACGGGCGGAAGCGACTACGCGTCGTTGGGGAGCAGCGTGTCCTTCCTGGCCGGAGCGACGAGCACGAACAAAATGTTGAGCGTGATCGACGACAATCTGGTGGAGGCGGCAGAGACGGTGGTGGTGACGCTGGCCATTGGAACGGGCTATACGATGGGTGGCCCGTCGGCGGCGACGGTGACGATTATCGACGACGATTCCACCGTCAGCGTGGTGGCCACCGACGCAGCGGCGGGCGAACCATCGAATCCCGGCACGATCACGTTCGGACGGACGGGTGCCACCAGCGGGCCGTTGACGGTGAACTTTACGGTGGGCGGCACGGCGACGGGGGGGAGCGACTACGCGTCGTTGGGGAGCAGCGTGACGTTCCAGGCGGGAGCGACGAGCACGAACAAGACGTTGAGCGTGATCGACGACGGGCAGGTGGAGGGGGCGGAGACCGTGGTGGTGACGCTGGCCGGCGGGACGGGCTACACGGTCGGCAGTCCGTCGGCGGCGACGGTGACGATGGTTGACGACGATCCTCCGGCACCGGGATTGGTCGCGCACTGGCCGATGGAGGAGGGGGCGGGAAACACGGTTCGGGACGTTTCGGGCGGGGGACGGTCCGGCACGCTGAGCGGGGGCGGCACCTGGACGACGGGCCAGGTGGGGACCGGGGCGGTGCACTTCGACGGCACGACGGGGCGGATGAGTTTCGCGCCGTTAGCACTGACGGATACGTACACGGTGGCGCTGTGGATGCATCCGGTGGCGAGTTCGGACGCGTACGGGACGTTGTTCGCGCAAGCCGGTCAAAAGGGCCTGTGGTATCAGGGCGGGACGCGGAAGCTGCGGATGTTCCCGGCCAGCGGGGGCAGCCAGACGGCGATCACGGAGGGGCGCTGGCATCACGTGGCGGTGGTGTGCGAGGCCGGCCAGGTGACGTACTACCTGGACGGAGCGGCGGATGGCACGGCGAGCGGGGCGGGGGGCTTCCTGGCGGACACGCTGGGGGACAACCCGGCGTCGGAAAGCTACAAGGGGGCGCTGGACGAGGTGCGGGTGTACAACTACGCGCTGAGCGCGAGGGCGGTGAAGGCGCTGGCGGGACCGGTGCCGGAGGGATTGGTGGGGTACTGGCCGCTGGAAGAGGGCACGGGGACGACGGCCTCCGACGCCTCGGGTTGGGGACGGTCGGCAACGCTGGGCGGAGGAAGCGCGTGGAGCGCGGGGCGGGTGGGGACGGGAGCGTTGGCGTTCGACGGGGTGAACGGACGGCTGAACTTCGCGGGATTGCCGTTGAAGAGCAGCTACAGCGTGGCGGTGTGGGTAAATCCCGAGGCGGGCTCGGACAGCTACGGGACGCTGCTGGCGGAGGGGAACCAGAAGGGATTGTGGTATCTGGGCACGAGCCGGCAGGTGCGGTTCTATCCGTCGAGCGCGGCGAGCCAGGGGGCGCTGACGGTGGGACGATGGCAGCATGTGGCCGTGGTGTGCGACGCGGGTCAGATCGCGTACTACCTGGACGGAGTGGCGTCCGGGACGGCAACGGGCGGAGTACCCTTCGTCGCGGAGACGGTGGGGGACGATCCGGCGTCGGAGACGTTCAAGGGACGCCTGGATGACCTGCGGGTGTACGACCGGGCGCTGAGTTCGGCGGAAGTCACGCGGTTGGCGGGGGTGACCGCCGCGGGAACGTTCGACGAAACCGTTGCCTCGGACGCCATGCGGACCGCGAGGGAGTCCAAGGACGGACGGCGCCTTGCGGGTGGTCCGGTTGCCCAGGGCGAACCGCTTGCCCTGTCCATCGTCGGCCTTACGCCCGACGACCTCTGGCTTGCCGTGCGAGGGGCCGGCGGCGGGCGTTACTCGGTCGAGGCGTCCTCGGACCTGATCCATTGGGTCCCCCTGTCGAACCCCGTGCAGGCAGGCGCAGGTCCATTCAAGGTACCGAGGGACGCGGGTTGCAGGTTCTACCGCGTGGTGCGCGTCCCGGGCACGGAATGACGGAGCAGGAGATTTGTCGCGGGTTGGCGTGGGTCGGTGGCGGAAGGGAGCGGACGCGTTCGGTGAAGCCGGCGACTCGGACGCCGCCAGCCCCACCGCACGGTTGGCGCGGGACCGCGGCGAGGGCCGGCGATGCGCCGTATCCGGTCGACCTGCTGAAGATCGACGTGGAAGGGTATGAGACCAAGGCGCTTTCGGGCGGCGTGGATTCAATGCGCAAGGGCGTCATCCGGCGGATTCTGTGCGAGATCGACGAACCGTGGCTGCGCGCGGCAAAGTCCAGCCCCGAGGAACTCGTCGGTCTCCTGCGGTCCAGCGGATTCCGGATTCCGCCCGCGGCGGAACGGATTGCCCGCGGCGGATGCGAGAACGTCCTCTTTGAGCTGGCGGACTGAGCCGAGCCTCGCGGACGGAGCCAAAGACGGACGCCGCACCCGCACCCGCATCCGCACAGTGGAGTGCACGCCGTCCGTGCGCCCGAGCAGGCGCCGCGCCGCGCCAGGAGGCGGCTCAGGCGCCGCGACCGCGGCGTTTGACCTTAAGCTGGGCGAGGGAATTGACGAGGGCGGCGTTGACGGACGCCATTTCCTCCTCGGAGAGCTTCTCCTGGAGGCGGGCTTCGGCGCGTTTGCGGGCTTCCTCGGCCTTGGTCTCGTCGATGTCCTCGGCCTTGATGGCCATGTCGGTCATGATGGCGACGCGGTCGCCGGTGACCTGGACGAAGCCTTCGCCGATGGCGAGATGATGGTCCCGACCCGCCTTGAGGGCCACGACCTCGCCGGCGGCGACCTGGGTCAGGAGCGGGACGTGCATCGGGTAGATGCCCATCTCGCCCTCGACGCCGGGGAGGGTCACCATGTCGACGTCCTCGGAGTAGATCTTGGCCTCCGGAGTGACGATCTCGAGTTTGAGCGTGGCAGCCATGGCGGGGGAACGGGAACGGGAATGGATCGGTCCGCGGTGGGGTAGGGGCCGAGGGGACGCCTCAGGCTTCCTTGATCTCCGCGATGCCGCCCTTCATGTAGAAGTTGGCCTCCGGAACGTCGTCGTGCTTGCCCTCGAGGATTTCCTTGAAGCCGCGCACGGTGTCGGCGACGGGAACCTGCTTGCCGGGCCGTCCGGTGAACACTTCGGCCACCGAGAAGGGCTGGCTGAGGAAGCGCTGGATCTTGCGGGCGCGGAAGACGGTGAGCTTGTCGTCGGGCGAAAGCTCGTCCATGCCGAGAATCGCGATGATGTCCTGCAGATCCTTGTAGCGCTGGAGCACGCGCTGGACGCCCCGGGCGACCTCGTAGTGTTCCTTGCCGACGATTTCCGGCGCGAGGGCGCGGCTGGTCGAGGACAGGGGATCGACGGCGGGATAGATGCCGAGCTCGGCGATGGAACGTTCGAGCACGATGGTGGCGTCCAGATGCGCGAAGGTCG
>CAZSOV010000470.1:0-4199 GCA_964608505.1 uncultured Verrucomicrobiota bacterium | reverse complement strand
AGAGCGTGACCGTGTGCGTGCCGGAGGCGAACCGGGACCGCGGGCCGGTGACGACCCCGGGCGATCCTGATGATCCCCGCGATGGTCCGGGTCCTGCACGTAAAGATTCAGCGGCAACACCCGGAACGTGCCCCCGGGCGCGACGGTCTGCCGGGGCAGCGTGAGCAGGCGCGGCGGCTGGTTCTCGGGCGTGGGCCGCGCAATCCGGCCCGGTCTCCCGGCTCCGCCCTGATACTTCGAGAATGCCGTCACGCCCTCCGCCGAGGCCGGCAGTTCCCACGCGTACAACGTCGACCGCAGCTTCGTTCCCGACACCGGCGGCGTGGTGGAATACAGCCGGTCCTGCACCGTCGCCGCCACCACGTCCAACCGCCCGTTCCCGTCCACGTCACCGAGCGCCAGCGGCGGAAACCGGACCCACGATCCGCCCGTCGACGACTCCATCGCGAGCCCCTCGGCGTCCTGGCCCGGATGAAAATCCAGCGGCGAACCGTTGGCCCGCCACGCCCGCACGCCCCCCGCGCGGACCGTCTGCCCCGCCAGCACGACGACGAGCCAGTTCCCCGGACACGCCATCACGACCTCGAGGGCCCCGTCGCCATCGACGTCCGCAAGCAGTGGGACCGACTTCGGCAGGGACTGCGACTGGGCCATCGTGGGCCAGCCGGACAGCTCGAACCCATCCGCCTGCACCGCGTGGATCGTGTCCGATTCCCAGCCCGCCACCACGATCTCGAAGCGACCGTCCCCATCCAGATCCCCGATCGCCGCCGAGGTCGGCAGCGACTCCTGCACCAGCACCGGCCAGCCCGCCCGCGGTCGTCCGTCCCGCCCGATCACGTGCAATCCGCCCGGCAACCCCGGCTCGCGCGGCACCCCCCCGATGATCACCTCCTCCGCGCCGTCCCCGTCCAGATCCGCCACCACCGGCGACGCCCGCAGGTTCGCCTCCGTCATCGCCGTCCAGACCGGACCCTTGCTCTCCGCGAGATCGAATGCGCTCACACCCAGGCAGCCGTCCACCGCCACGATCTCCAGCGCGTCATCCTCATCCAACTGGATCACCGCCGGCATCTGCTCCAGCAGGTTCGTCGCGGAATCGCACCCCGCAAACGTCCAATGCGCCCGCGTCCGCCCCTCCCCGTCGAGCACCGTCAATTCCCGCTGCCGCCCTCCCACGAGATCCGACGGCGGATGCGACAACGCCACCAGTTCGAGCCGCCCGTCCGCGTCGACGTCCGCCAGGATCTTGGCGAAATGACTACCTCCCGGCGCCGCCGGCCACGCGCCCGGCAACGGTTCCCCCCGGAAATCGAACGCCGCAATCCGCCCGCCCGCCCCCGTGTCCACGAACACCTCCGCCTTCCCGTCCCCGTCGATGTCGCCCGCCACCGGCGCGTCGTACTCCGGGGCGCCCGCCTCCAGGTCCCGGCTCCACACGGTCTCCCCCTTCCCGTTCAGCGCCAGCAACCGCGGCACCCGTCCGCCCGGCTCCCCGTGATCCACCAGCACCACCTCCTCCGCGCCGTCCCCGTCCAGATCCGCCAGGGTGAACTCGCGCCAGTTCGCCACGGGAAACTCGTCCGTGAACGGAAACCGCCGCGGCCAACCCTCGCGCATCCGCGGCTCGAGATGAACCATCCGCGCCCAGGCCTCGCCCACCACCCGCTCCCCCGCCCGCGCCACCAATCGCAGCGTCACGAACGCCCCCGCCGGCGCCGCCGCCCCGTCCCACGTCGCCAGACGACCGTCCACCACCGGACGCGCCCCGCCCCCCTCCAGTTCGACCCCCGACGTGCTCCATTCCCGCGGCGCGTGCCCCAGGCCCCACTGCAATTCGAACGTCCGCCCCTCCCCGAACACCGTCCCGCGCACCTCGATCCGTTCCCCGCCCCGGATCACGTCGTTGTTGAGCGGCGACTGCAACCGCACGTTCCGGATCGCCAGCGGCAGTCGTTCCACCGCCGCCTGCCCCAGCGCGTTCGTCACCACCAACCGCAGCACGTACTCCCCGTCGTCGAACCGCGCCGAATCCAGTTCCACCAACCGCGCCCCGCCCGGCCCTGGACCCGACACCGCCTCGCCGCCTCCCGCCAGCAACTCCCACGCCTTCGGACGTTCGCCCGCCCCCAATTCCAGCCGGTACCCGGCAAACCGGTTGCCCCCCGCCTCGCCCCGCACCTCGACCCGCCCCGACCACGTCGTCGGCGCCTCGAGCCGTCCCGTCGGCAGCGGCTCCGTCACCGCCAGCGCCCGTGCCGCGTTGATCCGGCCCGCACCCGTGAACCGGTCCGACGTCAGCTCGTCCGCCGTGCTCAGCAGGATCGCCCGGATCTCGGCCGGGGTGAACGTCGGACGCAACGCCAGCTGCAACGCCACCAACCCGCTCACGTGCGGCGCCGCCATCGAGGTCCCGTTCAGCAGCGTCCAGTTCGCGTTCGGCGCCGTCGAATAGATCCCGTCCCCCGGCGCCACCAGATCCACGAACGACCCGTAGTTCGCGAACGTCGGCGAACCATCCCTCGCGTCGGTCGCCGACACCGCGATCACCTGCGGCACCGCCGCCGGAAAGAACCGGATGTCCGTCCCGTTGTTCCCCGCCGCGCCCACGAACACCACCCCCGCCTCCACCGCCTCCGCCGAAACCTCGTCCAGCGCCCGACTCCGCGTCGTCGTGCCCCAGCTCGCGTTGATGATCCGCGCCCCCGCCCGCCGCGCGTAATCCACGGCCACCAGCGTGTCGTCCAGCGAACCCGCCCCCGTCTCGTCGAACGCCTTCAACGCCATCAACCGCACCTGCCACGCCACCCCCACCACCCCCGTCTCGTCGTTCCCCCGCGCCCCCAGAATCCCCGCCACGTGCGTCCCGTGCAGGTTGTCGTCCATCGGATCCGAATCGTCCGTCACCCAATCGTACCCGTGCACGTCGTCCACGTACCCGTTCCCGTCGTCGTCCACCCCGTTGCCCGCGATCTCCCGCGGGTTCACCCACATGTTCGCCTCCAGGTCCGGATGAAAGAAATCCACCCCCGTATCCACGATCGCCACCACCACGTTCGTCGATCCCGTCGTCACCTGCCACGCCCGCCGCGCCCCGATGTCCGCCCCCGGACTTCCCCCCGTCTGACCCGTGTTCTCCAGCCCCCACTGCCGGCCGAACCCGAAATCGTTCGGCACCGGCTCCCCCTCCGTCCCGCCACCCGCCCCGCCCGGCTCCGCTCCCGCCACCCGCCCCGCGCCCGTGCCGCCCGGCACCGTCACCTGCAACCGCACGTTCGGCTCCGCGTACCACACGTCCGCCCGCCGTCCCAACTCCGCCAGCCCGCGCGCCAAATCCGTCCCCGCCGGCAACCGCACCACCGCCATTGAGTCCAGCGCCGACGCCGGCCCCCCGCCCGCTCCCGCCAAGGCAAGGCGCGAACGCCTCGACAACCACCGCAACCGCCCTGCGAACTCCCCTTCCACCGCCGCCCGACGCCGCGCCGCCTCGGGCCGGAACCGCACCAGTGCCTCCCCCGCCACCGCCCATTCCACGGGACCCGACGTCCCCTCCCCCGAGGACCCCGGCACCGGCACGAACACCGTGGGCCGCCCCGCGCCGCCGGCCGTCAGGGCCGCCGCCAGGAACAGCCACGCCACGCACCGGACCACGCCGGGCGCCAACCACCTCCCTTGTCGAACCATGGGCACGGGCGATTCTGCCACACCTCCCCGAGTTGCGCACCCCCCGGACGCTCGCAACTCCCACGTGGCCCCCCTCCCCCTCCCCACCCCCACCGAACCCGCGCCGCGTACCCGACCAGGTGACGAGGCGGACCCTTTTCGTTCACCCCACACGCTCCGCCTCCTTACGTCGACGGCTACGACCCAGCACTTCGCGCACCCGCGCCTCGTACCCGCCGAGGTGACGAGGCGGATCCTTTTCGTTCACCCCACACGCTCCGCCTCCTTATGTCGGCGGCTACGACCCAGCACTTCGCGCACCCGCACCTCGTACCCGACGAGGTCCCCTCCGGAGTCGGCACCGTCAGTCCGTCCGCGTCTTTCCTCCGCGTCTTTCGTGGCGTTCGTCGCGCCGTGGCGTGACCGCTCCCTTCGCGGTCCGCCCACGCTGGTTCGCACGCAACGCCGCCACGACCGCCACGATGCGCATTCCAACGAAGTCGGACACCCATTCCAATCGAAAGCGGACAGCTGTT
>CAZSOV010000469.1:0-4220 GCA_964608505.1 uncultured Verrucomicrobiota bacterium | reverse complement strand
AGATGTTCCCCAGTTCCTTCAGGGCGAACAAATTCGCCGCATGCTCCGTGTTCCGGAAGACGAAGGAGGAGGTTCGGTAGATCGGCACGGCGCGCGACAGGGTCGTAGGATCCGGTTGCGTGCCTCCGTGAAGGCAAAGCGTCTCGAGATTCATGCGTCCAGCCAGACTATCCCGCCAGCAGCCCCGCGCCAAATCGGATTTCGCCGTCGGATCTCGCCGCCCCCGTACCGCGGGGCCATTTCCTTGCCGCGCTCCAGGCGCCCCGGCGATTGCCCCGGTCCCTTGACACCCCCCCAACCCGCACGAATAGTCCGCCCGCAATGTTTCGCGACCGTTCGCCGGATGCCGCCCAGGTCTCCTTCGCGGCCCCCGGAAACCCTAGTGCGACCGACCTCAAGACCTTCCGACCGTCCGGAAAAGGCACTTGGGCTGAGGTCCCCGATTCCGACTGGCAGGACTGGCGTTGGCAGCTCAAGAACCGCATCACCACCGTCGAGCAATTGGAGCAGCGCCTTCCCGGCCTGACCGCGTCCGAGCGCGCGGGAGCCATTCTCGGACGCTCCAAACTGGCGATGGCGATCACGCCGTTCTTCTTCAACCTGATCGATCCGTCCGACCCGGATTGCCCCATCCGCCGACAGGTGATTCCGCGCCTGGAGGAAACCGAGCGCGCCCCGTGGGAAATGGCGGACCCCTGCGGGGAGGATTCCCATTCGCCGGTCCCCGGGCTGGTCCACCGTTACCCTGACCGCGTCCTGTTCCTGGTCACCGATCGGTGCGCCTCCTATTGCCGCTATTGCACCCGCTCCCGTCTGGTCAGCAACGCCACGGGGTACGACTTCCATCCGGATTTCGACCGTCAACTCGAGTACATCGCCCGCCATCCGCAAATCCGCGATGTACTCCTGAGCGGAGGTGATCCCCTGCTGTTCTCCGACGAGAAGCTCGAGTACCTGCTCAGCCGGCTCCGGGCGATCCCTCATGTCGAGTTCCTTCGTATCGGCACACGGATCCCGGTGTTCCTGCCCCAGCGGATCACCCCGGAACTCTGCGCGATGCTGCGTCAGTTCCATCCCTTGTTCATCAGCATCCACTCGAATCACCCCCGCGAGCTCACCTCCGAGGTACGCGACTCCCTGGGACGGTTGGCGGACGCCGGAATTCCTCTCGGCAACCAATCCGTGCTCCTCCGCCACGTCAACGACGACGCCGAGGTCATGAAGGCCCATGTCCAGAAGCTCCTGATGTGCCGGGTACGGCCCTACTACATCTACCAGTGCGACCTCATTTCCGGCTCGGCGCACCTTCGCACGAGCGTCCGCCGCGGATTGGAGATCATGCAGGCGCTCCGCGGGCATACCACCGGCTATGCCGTGCCGCAGTTCGTCATCGATGCCCCCGGCGGTGGGGGCAAGGTTCCCGTCAACCCCGAGTACGTGCTCAGCCACAACCACGATCGCGTGGTGATCCGCAATTTCGAGGGCCGCGTCTTCGAATATCCGGAAGTCGGAACCGCCCTCCCGGCGTGGACCGCCCGATCCGAATTCCACGACCACGACCTCTAAGGCCTGCCCCCCTCCGGGCAGCCGCCGGCAGCGGAGCTGAAGGAGCATGGTACCTTCCAACCCCGCGCTCCCGGGCGACGCCGACGGACGCGGGTTCGTGCCATCCCTGACCCCTACCACCCGGTGGTGCCCGGATCGGAATCCATCGCGCGGGTAGCCGCATCACCGCCTTTTCCCGGTCCACCATGCCCCGCGAAACAGCCGCCTCCCTCCGCCAGCGCGTCCACCGCATCTGCGAGACCCTGGCGGAAACCTATCCCCAGGCGCACTGCGAGTTGAACCACGCCACCCCGCTCGAACTGCTCGTCGCCACGATCCTCTCGGCCCAATGCTCCGACCGTCAGGTCAACCTCGTGACGTCCGGCCTGTTTGCGAAGTACCGTTCCGCCGCCGACTATGCGGAGGCGCCTCTCGCCGAGCTCGAGAACGACATCCGCAGCATCGGCCTCTTCCGCAACAAGGCCAAAAACATCCAGTCGGCCTGCCGTCGCTTGCTGGAGCGCCACCATGGGGAGGTTCCCCGCTCCCTGGAGGAACTCGTGGCGCTGGACGGCGTCGGGCGCAAAACGGCCAACGTCGTCCTTGGCACCGCCTTCTCCATCAACGCTGGAATCGTCGTCGACACCCATGTCGCCCGCCTTTCCAAGCGTCTCCACCTCTCATCCGCCTCCTCCCCGGAGAAGATCGAAACCGACCTGCAGCGACTGCTACCCTCGTCACGATGGACCCTCCTGTCCCACTGGCTCATCTGGCATGGCCGCAGGCGGTGTTCCGCGCGCCGACCCGACTGTGCCGGCTGCGAATTGCGCGACCTCTGCCCAACCTCCCCTCGGGAACCATGACGCACCCACCCCACCTCCACGTGTTGGACTCCGGCCCCGGCTCCGCCGCTTGGAACATGGCTTTGGACGAGGCACTCCTCCAGAATGCCGCCACCTCGAACGCGGCCCTCCTGCGGTTCTATTCCTGGACGGAGCCAGCCGCCTCGTTCGGCTATTCCCAAAACCACGCTGCGATCGCCGCCCAAACATCGTTACGACCCCTCGTGCGTCGCTGCACCGGAGGCGGTTTGGTTCCCCACGACCGGGACTGGACCTACAGCCTGGCCGTTCCTCCCGGCGCACCGTGGTATGAACTCTCCGCCTCCGACAGCTACAGACGCATCCATGAGTGGGTGTCCCGCGCCTTCGCTCGGCTGGGTCTCGCTACCGAACTCGCCCCATGCTGCCGGAAGGAACGGCCAGGACTTTGCTTCGTCGGCCACGAAAAATTCGACTTGCTCTGGCAGGGCCGGAAGATCGCCGGCGCCGCACAGAGGCGAAATCGCCGTGGACTCCTCATCCAAGGCTCCGTTCAGCCTCCCCCCCCGGTCCAAGACCACCGCTCCCAGTGGATAGGCGCGATGGGGGAGTCCGCACCACCGGAATTCTTTTGCGCCGTCGTCCCAGGAACCCTTTCCTCCGAAGTCCTCGCCTCCGCACAGGAGCTCGCGCGGGATAAATACGAGCGGGTCAGCTACACCGAAACCCGGTAGCCCCAATCCTCCGTACCGATCCTAATCCACGGCGCCCGGCTTCCCCGGCTCCGCCCCGGCGGCCACCTTGGGCTTCTTCGCTGCCGTCTTCCGCGCGCTGGTCTTGCGCACCCGCGGGGCATCGTTCCACAAGCCCTCCAGATCGTAACGCTCCCGAGCCTCGCCCTTCATGACGTGCACCAGTACGTCCACGTAATCCAGAACGATCCAGCCACTATTCCGGGTTCCATCGATCGCACGCGGCTGCAACCCATCCTCTTCTTTCAGCCGCCGCGACACCCACTCCTCGATGGCCCTGAGGTGCGGATCGCTCGTCCCGGTGCAGATCACCATGTAATCCACCACCCCAGGCAACTTTCTCAGGTCCAGAATGACCACGTTCTCGGCCTTCTTGTCATCCGCGAGGTTCCGGCAGCGGACCGCCAATTTCTTTGAATCCATGAATCCCCCCGAACTTGGAAGAGCCGCCTCCAAAGGAGAAGCCCATTCTCGCCGGGCTACTCTCCGGCGGCGCGCTGCCAGGCCGCCAATCGCGATTCCAGCCGATCCAGACGCGAGGCCCCCGGGGAAATCCCGGGAAAATCCTCCCGCAGCTGCTCCAACCGCGGCACGACCCCCCAGGCTGTCACGTTGAAAAACTCGTAGCTTCCCGTCTCCGCCACTCCCATGGCCCGGCGCCTTCGCTCCAATATCTCCCTGTACTGCCGCCGCCATGTGTCCAAGTCCTTTGGCCGAGCCAAGTTATGACGGTCCACCCAGGGCAGCCATTCCTGCAATTGGGAGGCGTGACACCAGGCCAGTTCGGCGACCCGGTCCACCACCCCGCCCACTTCCACGGCCAGATCGTGGCCATGGCCTCCGGCCATGTACCCGTCATAGGTGTTCAGAATCACGGGCGTTTTGACGAAACGCGGTTCCCCAGTCTCCAGTTCCCCGGGGTACTCGGGGGCGTAGGCCAGCGGCACATTGAGAAAATAGGCCACCGAGCGCACTGCCTCGGCTACGTCCAGATGATCCGCGTGCACGCCGACCAGCGGGCTCTCCGGAAGGGGGGGGCAAAACAGGTAATCCGGTTCAAAATCCCTGATGGCCTTCCAAAGGGCCGGAACCAGTTCCTGCG
>CAZSOV010000468.1:0-4239 GCA_964608505.1 uncultured Verrucomicrobiota bacterium | reverse complement strand
GACGTCCGGATCAGCACCAGATCGACGGCGGGTGCCTCGATCACCTCCGCCGCGGCCGTGACGACCCGCGCTCCCGGGCGCGCTTCGGCGACGCCGGCCCGTTGCCGGTCCCGTCCGCAGGCCAGGGTGACCACCGCCCGTCCTTGCCGGGCCAGCTGTTCCAGCGGGGTCCGGTAAGCCGTGAGGACGTTGCCGCAGCCGACAACGCCGATGCGGACGGGACGGGAATGCGCGGAGAACATGGCGGCGCAGGGTTGTGGCGGGAGCCGGCGTGGAACCCAAGCCAAATCGCCGCTACCGGGCGGCCTTCAACTCGAAGCGGTTGGGCAGACCGATCTTCCAGTCGACCTCCCGCGCCGCCTCCGTCCGGTCCGGCAGCACCGCCTTCAGGCGTTGTCGTCCGGCGAAGGCCCGCACCCGGGCCGTGCCGTTCGCATCGGACGTCAGTTCCTCCTTCGTCCACCAGGCACCGCGGATCAATTCGAGGAGCCGCTCGTAGCCGGGCTTGGGCGACATGTCCTTCCGGACCAGTCCCGCGGGGGCACCCTGCCAGGCGCCGCGGTCCGACAGGTCCCACCACGTCACTGCCTTCACCGCGGGCGTGCCGAACAACAGCGTGTAGAGATCCCCGAGGTAGGCGGCTTGCGCGGCCTCGCGCTCCGGGTCGGTCGGGTGCCAGTTCTCGCCCGGCCCCTTCCGCGCGCCGCTGGGAACGGTGATCTCCGTGAAGTGCAGCGGGAGCTTCAATTTCGCGAAGCGGTCGCAGACTTCCCGCAGCCGGCTCATCGACCAGGTCCGGTCGTGCATGTGGCTCTGCAACCCCACCACGTCGAACAACCACTTGCCCGACACGTCCTTCAGCGCTTCCAACACCGCCAGGAAATCGGGCCCGACCCGGTAGTCGTTCACGATCAGCGTCGCGCCCGGATTGGCCCGGCGGGCCCGGATGAGCGGTTCCCGGGTGTAGATCACGCTGCCCATCGCGGCGCCCCACTCGGAGAGCTTCGTCCGATTGTGCCGGTCCGGGAGATGCGTCGGCTCGTTCACCACGTCCCACATGTCGATGCGCCCCCGGAACCGGTCCATGATCTCCCGCACCCGCCCGTCCGACAGGGCCTTCACCTGGTCCTGATCGTCCGGCAGCCAGGCGGGCGCGCCCGCCGGGTGATCCCAGACCAGGGGGTGGCCCTTGCAGCGGATGCCCTGCTTCGAGGTCCACTCCAGCACCCGGTCGAGCGCGGCGTGGTTCGTCCGCCCGCGCTCCTTCTCGTAGCCGGCCCAGTAGAATCCCAGCGTCGCGAAGTTGAACAGCCCCGCGAACCGTTCCCGGTACGCCGCTTCCGTCGCGTCGTCCCCTGCCTGGCCGAACCCGAACAGATTGCACCCGAAGAGGAACTCGTGCCGGATCTGTTCCACCGTCACCGTCGCCCCCTCCACGGGCTTTCCGTCCGGGCCCCGGACCGTCACCGCCCCGTCCGCCTTCCGGTGCTTCTCGATTCCCTCCCGCGCCTGTGCGAGCAGGTCCTCGTCCGGAACGGTGGCGGGTTGCGCCGCACGCGCCGGCAGGAGGCCGCCTGACCAGCCGGGCGCGGCCGCCGCCACCGACGTTGCCGCACGCACGAACGCCCTTCGCGAGATCGGGTTCACCCGCGCATTTCAACGCCGGCCGCGAGCCGTCCGCAACTCCCCTTCTTCGGCCCGATTCCCCGCGTAACGCGGAGTGCCGGGCTGGAAACCGCCACGCCGCCCCGGAGAAGGGGAGGTTCGGGCGTCCAGCCGAAAGCCGCGATGCGCTACCGCCACGTCGCCCGGAATCCTCTTCTGCCCCTTCCTCTCCGCGCTCTCCGTGCCCCCGTGGCTTCTTCGCGGAGATTGGGGTGCGGCCCCCCGGGGGGCAGCCCCCCGGAATCGGGGAAACCGAGGGCCACATCCCCGACCTAGATCTCCACGGCCTGACCGGGGATCGGAGCGGGATAGCGTCCGTGCTCGTCCGCCTGCACCGGAGCCGGACTGGCCGCGGTGAGGCTCCCGACGTCGGGGTGGAACTGGAACTTCGACGCCATCATTTCATCCCAGGTGATCATCCGGCCCGTGTGCACCGCCGCCCGGCCCATGATCGCGCCCAGATTCGACAACGCCGCGCGCTTCGCCTCGTTGTGGGGGCGGTCATTGCGAATCGCGCCCAACAGCGCATCCCACTCCGCCTGCCACGGGTTCACCGTCTCCTTTTCCGCCCGCCACGCGATGTTGCCCGGCGCGATCCGCTGGTCCTTGTACAGCCACGACGTCGGCGCGTGAACGTCGCCTGAGAACTTCGCCGCGGACTTCGTTCCGTGCACGTACGTCGCGAAATCGGTGTGGCACTTCGGAATGTAGCGGCCCGTGACCTGCGCCTTTGTGCCGTCCGCGAACGTGTACTCGATGGCGTAGCTGTCGAGGTTCTGGCTGCAATCGGTGCTGCCCGCGAAACGTCCCCCCACCCCGTGCGCCGATACCGGCAACGCGTCCTTGATCCAGAAACACTCGTCGATCTGGTGGATCATCAACTCGATGAACACCCCGCCCGACGACCACAGGAACTGGTACGGATGGCCCGGACTCAACTGCCACAGCAACTCGTTCTGGCCCTTCGGAAACGGCCCCATCTGGTATCCCGAATCCATCCGGTACGCCCGGATCAGCTGCACGTCGCCCATCGCCCCGTCCCGGATCCTGCCGATCAGCGCCTGGCGCGCCGAGGAATGCCGGCACATCAGGCCCGCGGCGATCTTCAGGTTCTTCTTCTTCGCCTCCTCGCCCGCCGCGATGATCCGGTGACAGCCGCCCGGGTCCGCCGCGAAGTTCTTTTCCATGAAGACGTGCAGCCCCTTCTTCACCGCGTACTCCAGATGCGGAACCCGGAAGGCCGCATGCGTCGCCAGCATCGCCACGTCTCCCGGACGCAGGCAGTCCATCGCGTCACGGTACGCGTCCAACCCCAGAAATCGTTGATCCGGCGGAACGTCGACCCATTCGCCCAGCGACCGCTTCAATGCCTGGTGCGACCCGTCGATCCGGTCCTGCCGAAGGTCCGCCATCGACACCAGCTTCACCGGACCGTGCCCGCCCGCGCCCGGCGTCCGCTTCGTCCCGCCGTCGTCGCCCAATATCAGGCCCCCGGCCGACATCGCGTTGGCGACGGCCCCGCTGCCGCGCCCGCCGCACCCGATCAACGCCAGCCGGATCGTGTTGTCCTCCGCCGCGTGCACGTGCGGCAGCACCACGCCCGCCAGGGCCGATCCGGCCGTCGCCCGCGCCGCCTGCCTCACGAACCCGCGCCGGCTGACCCGTTCGGATCGCATCGGGTCGGCGGTATTCGAGTGGCGGGTGGCACCGACCGGGCGGGGGATGGGATTCGGTTTGGACATGTCCCGAGTACAGCTCCGCCGGGCCCGCCTCGGCAAGCGATCAGGGGTGATCGGAGCCGCGGCGGACGAGGCTCCGCGACGGGTATGCTGTTGGAAGGAGCCGGTTCCGGGGGGTGAAACCCCGGCTGCCATTGAAGGGTCGCTCCGCGACCAGGAAGCCACGGGCGGATCCTCGTTTTGCCTTCCGAGGAACCGCCTCCTGCCCTCGTGCCGCCCGGTGAGGCACCGGGCCTACACGCTGTAGGCCGCGTGCCCCCACGCGGCGACGCCCGGTCCGCGGATCCGTTCCTGCGCAGGGGGGCACTAGGGTGGTTCGTGGTCGGGTCCTCCCTGGTTCCAGCGGTGCGTGAAAACGAAAACCCGGCGTGCCGGGAGGGGCACGCCGGGTTGACTTGGGAAGGACGGGCGGGGGACGCGCGGACGGGATCGTGGATCCCGGTTCGGCGCGTCTTACACCGTCACGGTCTTGCCGGGGATGGCGATGGGATAGAAGCCGTCCTTGTCCGGGTTGACCGGCGTGGGGGCATCCCAGGCGTAGCTCTTGGGCATGACGTCGATCTGGGAGTTCATGGCGGCATCCCATTCGATTTCCTTGCCGGAGTAGGTGGCCATGCGCCCGATGATGGAGCACATGGAGCTGTAGGCGCCGAAAAAGGCCTCGTTGAACGGCTTGTCGTTGCGGATGGCGTCGAACAGGTCGTCGTGCTCGATCTGGTAGGCGTCGCTCGGTTTCTCGGCGCGGAACCGCCAGGCATTGGCGCCGGTGATGGTGCCGCCGCCGACGTTGGAGTTGCCCTTCGTGCCGATGATGTGTTCCGAGACGCTGCTCCAG
>CAZSOV010000467.1:0-4279 GCA_964608505.1 uncultured Verrucomicrobiota bacterium | reverse complement strand
AACCTCCTCAAGTTCAAGCAACTCACCGGTCGCCTCTCCCCCGACGAAGCCGCGCGCTGGGACGACATCCAGCGCACCTTCCGCCGCAACCAACTCACCCGCGGCGCCGACCCCAACGACGCCGTCGGACGCCTCGTCACCCAACTCTCCGCCTTCCAGACCGGACTCGAATCGATCCGCGACACCCTCGCCGAAGCCCGCAAGGATCGGCCCCGGGACCTCGTCGTCGATCTCTCCCCCGTCGCCGCCACCCTCGATTCCCTTCGCCAGGACCTCGTTCGCAACCTGACGGAAGCCCGCCCCGAACGCCCCCGGGACGTGGCCATCGATCTCGGCCCGGTGGCCGCGATTCTGGAAGCGCTCCGTCAGGACCTCGCCCGCAACCTCGTGGCCGCCCGGGCCACCCCGCCAACCACCGATCACGAGGAACGCGTCGCCAGCCTCACCCACGAACTGGAGATGATCCACAGCACCCTCGCCTCCCTGAAGGATCTCGCGGCCCAGCAACGCGACCATCTCCGTTCCGCCCAGGAACTACTCGCCACCCGCGCCAAACAGGGCACTCTCGAATTCGAGGTCACCCAGGACATGCTCCAGAACGAACACGCCTTCCTCGAACGTTTCCATCAGGTCCTCGCCTCCAAGGAACGCCCCCCCGCCTCCCCTGACACCCCATGAAAGGCAAGCTCTTCGCCAAAATCCAGGCCCTCGGCCAGCAGGCCGCCCGCTTCCAGCAGGCCCCCGGCAAGGTCGGCCAGATCGCCCAGGCCATCACCCTCACCAGCCACCAACTCCTCGACCTCAAGTCCGGCCTCCGCTCGACCTTCGAGCAGCTCAAGGCCGAAGGCGAGGAACCCCTCCTGCGCGTCGTCCAGGAAATCCACGAGGCCCGCGACACCCTCGGTGAAGCCGGCTTCGAGCTCGTCGGCCTCGACCTCGAACTCAATCCCGCCCCCCGCGTCCAACTCCGCCTCAAACCCATCCACGACGCCGATCCCGACGTCGTCAAACGCCTCGTCGAGGCCCACCCCGAGCGTCGCCAGTTGAACGGCATCCTGACCGCCCTCGTCCGCAGCACCCAGATCGCGGAAAAGATCCAACTGGGCGACCTCCAGCACCGGGAAGTCTGCGTCGGCATCGGGCCCATTCCCGGCCTCCGACTCAGCTGGCGCCTCGCCTCCGCCTCCGCCTCCGCGTCCGCGCCCGCAACCGACGCCCCGCCCGTCCTCGCCCATTTTGCGGTACCTCCTCCTCCTCCGAACCTCGAGCCTTCCATCCCGATCTCGGTCCTCGGCAATACGCCCCCCGGAGGTTTCTTCGCCCCGCGCGCCGTGCCAACGCCCCGCGTGCCCTTCGGCCCCACTGCCTCCGCCGAACCGCCCGCCGAATCGACGCGCAAGCCCGAGCCCGAGCCCGAGCCTGAACCCACGCCCGCGGCACCGCCCACGGCCCCCTGGGCGAGCAACGCCCTGGATCGCTTCAAGAAAATGCCGAACCTGGGCCGCAAACCCTGACCCCGGGGCCACCCTATTCGGGGCGCGTTCCCCACCGTCCCGTGAATGGCCACCACACGAAGCAGTACTTCCCGACGACGTTTGTCTGGGCGAAATCACCCCAGCTCCGCGAATCCAGGCTGTTCAGCGTGTTGTCGCCCATGACCATGTAGCGTCGTGGCGGAATCGAATACTCCGTCCGCCCGTCGGGGAAATTCGGCGCCAGCCCGGCGTACTTGTTCAACTGCCGCGCCACCGTGCCGTTCACGTGGCCCGAGTACTGGCTCTCCGCCGGCCCGTTCGTCGAACCGTAGACCCGCTCGAAGTGGCGCGTGCCCGCGTCCAACCGCTGCCCGTCCACCACCAGGTGCCGGTCGTCCCCCAGCTTCAGCGTCTCCCCGCCCAGACCCACCAGCCGCTTGATGTAGAACTGGTCCTGCTGCAGGTCCCGGATCCCCCGCGTCTCGAACACGATGATCTCCCCGCGCTTCGGCGGGCGGAAATTGTACGTCACCCGGTCCACGAACAAATGGTCCCCCGCGGAGTCCTTGAGCCGCAGCAGCACGTCGCCCTTCCGGAACGGCTGCCCCGGCAGGACCGGATGGAACAGGTCCGGACGATCCCACCCCACCACGCTCCGCATGCCCCGCAAGTCCCCTCCATGCCCGTCCACCGGCGAGAACCAGATCCGTTCCTTCTTATCGTACGACCGGTTGCCGTCGCGGTACCGCAACACGATGTCCTGGTAACTGATCAGCGCCAGCGCGCCGCGCGGTTCCACCGACACCACCTCGCCGTCCGCCTCCGCCACGAGCTCGTGATAGTAGTCTCCCTTCCACAACGCCGCCGCCACCCGAGCCAAACCCCGCGGCATCGCGTCGGCCGCCGCGCCCCGCAGATCCTCGAAATGCACGCCGTACAACGTCGGCTGCATCGAACCCGTCGGGATCTTGAACGGCTGCAGGAAGAAGGTCCGGATCGCCATGGCCACCCCGATGGCCACCAGAAACACCTCCACGTTCTCCCGAATCGCCGCGTTCGCGTACGGCTTGAGCCACTTCTGCGCCGTACCATCCAACGCCTGCAGCCCCGCCTCGAGATCCCCGGTCGAAGGCCCCGACGCCAGAACCCGGTCGAAGGCCCGAATCCCCGCGTCGATCCCCGCCAGCGCCTGCGGCGCCAGTTCGTCCCGCTGGAAACAGCGGATCTTCCAGACGTGCTTCCGCACCTCCACCGCGTGCCGGAAGCGGCGCGACACGAACCACCGGCCCAGCATCGCCGGGTTCCGCAGGCACATGCGCAGGCCGCCGGCCACGAGCCCGACCGCCTCGGCCACCACCTGAGTCGTGAGGGTATCCTTGTTCATGAACAGAGCCGCTAGGCCTTCAAAACCTCGATGAACGCCTCCTGCGGGATGTTCACGGTCCCAATGGATTTCATCCGCTTTTTGCCTTCCTTCTGCTTCTCGAGCAGCTTGCGCTTGCGCGAAATGTCGCCGCCGTAGCACTTCGCGGTGACGTCCTTCCGCAGCGCGCTGATGCTCTCCCGCGCGATGATCTTCCCCCCGATGGCCGCCTGGATCGCCACCTGGTACTGCTGCCGCGGAATGACCTCCTTCAGCTTCGCCGCCAGCGCCCGCCCCCGCCCCTCTGCCTTGCTCCGGTGCACGATGCACGAAAACGCGTCCACCGACTCCCCGTTCACCAGCAGGTCCAGCTTCGCCATGTCCGAGGCCTCGTAGCCCACCGGCTCGTAGTCCATCGAGCCATAGCCCCGCGTGATCGATTTGATGCGATCATGGAAATCGATCAGGATCTCGTTCATCGGAATCCGCGAGGTCAGCATCACCCGCCGGATGTCCAGCGTCTCGGTGTGCGAGATTACCCCGCGCTTCTCCGAGATCAGGTTCATGATGTCCCCGATGTACTCGTTCGGCGTGATCACGAACGATTTCACCATCGGCTCCTCGATCGCCTCGATGTACGTCACCTCCGGCAGAAACGCCGGATTGTCGATCTCCTTCACCTGCCCGTCCGTCATCACCACCCGGTACACCACCGACGGGTACGTCGCGATGATGTCCATCTCGTATTCGCGACGCAGCCGCTCCTGCACGATCTCCATGTGCAGCAACCCAAGGAACCCGCAGCGGAAACCGAACCCGAGCGCCACCGAGGTCTCCGTCTGCGCGGTCAGCGAGGAATCGTTCAGCTGCAGCTTCTCGATGTTCGTCTTCAGGTTCGCGAAGTCCGCCGGATTGATCGGGTACAGCCCGCTGAACACCATCGGGTGCACGTCCTTGAAGCCCGGCAGCGCCGGCGACGGATTGCGCGCGTCCGTCAGCGTGTCCCCGATCTTGACCTCCTTCGGGAATTTGATGTTCGCCGTCATGTACCCGGTCTCCCCCACGGTGAGGCAGTCCCGGACGTACGGCTTCGGATTGAAGCTCCCCACCTCCTTGATCTCCACCGTCCGCCCCGAGTGCAGCAGCTTCAGCATCATCCCCGGCCGCAGTTCGCCGTTGAACACCCGCACGTGCGTGACCACGCCCTTGTACGTGTCGAAAAAACTGTCGAACACCAGCGTCTGCATCGACGGCGCCCCCGTCGGCGTCGGCGGCGGCACCCGCGCCACGATGGCCTCCAGGATGTCCTCGATCCCGATCCCCTGCTTGGCGCTCGCCAGGATCGCCGTGTCCGCCGGAATCGCCAGGATCTCCTCCAACTGTTGCTTCGCCTGATCGATGTTCGCGTGCGGCAGGTCGATCTTGTTGATCACCGGGATGA
>CAZSOV010000466.1:0-4282 GCA_964608505.1 uncultured Verrucomicrobiota bacterium | reverse complement strand
GCCGGCGTCACCCGCCGCGACTTCCTTCAGGTCGGCCTCGGAGGCGCCCTCGGGCTCGGCTTCTGCGACCTGCTCCGACTCCGCGCCGGCGCCGCCACCCCGCCCGCGTCCGCCGCCGCCCCGCGCCCCGGTCGCGACGTGAACTGCATTCTCGTCTGGCTCGACGGCGGGCCGTCCCACTACGAGACGTTCGATCCCAAACCCGACGCACCGTCCGAGATCCGCGGAGAGTTCAAATCCATCCCCACCAAGGTCCCCGGCATCCACTTCAGCGAGGCCGTTCCCAAACTCGCCGGCGTCGCCGACAAGCTCACCATCGTCCGGTCCATCTTCCACAAGGACCCCAATCACGGCGGCGGCAACCATTACATGATGACCGGCATGCCCACGCCGGTCCCCGTCGCCTGCGGTGCCTTCGTCACCTTCCATCCCTCCTTCGGCTCCATGGTCTCCTACGACCGGGGCATCCGCTCCGGCCTGCCCGCCTACGTCTCCATCCCCGAGGTCTCCCGCTCCGGCGGCCCCAACTTCCTCGGCGGCCAGCACGCGCCCTTCGCCATCGACGGCTCCCCCAACTCCGCCGGGTTCCGCGTCCGCGACGTCGTCCTCCCCGCCTCCATCGCCGAGGGCCGTGCCGCCAACCGCCTCGCCCTGCGCCGGTCCCTCGACGGAATGAAGCGTTACACCGACAAGCTCGCCGACGATCCCGCGGTGACCTTCGACCAGTTCTACGCCCAGGGGCTCGATCTCGTCGCGTCCAAGCCCGCCCAGGAGGCCTTCGACATCGAACGCGAGTCCGCCAAGGTTCGCGATTCCTACGGACGCAATGATTTCGCCCAGCGCCTCCTCCTCGCCCGCCGGTTGGTCGAGGTCGGCGTCAGCTTCGTCACCGTCTATTACGGCGGCTGGGATCATCACACCAAGCTCTTCGATGCCTACAAGGGCGACCACGTGAAGCGCCTCGACCAGGGCCTCGCCGCCCTCGTCGCCGACCTCGACGAACGCGGACTCCTGGATCGCACCCTTGTCCTCTGCCTTGGCGAGTTCGGGCGCACCCCGAAGGTCAACAAGGACGCCGGACGCGACCACTGGCCCGGTGCCATGTCCGTCCTCACCGCCGGGGCCGGCATCCCCCGCGGACACGTCGTCGGAGCCACCGATGCCAAGGGCTACTACGCCGCCGAAAACGTCTATCGACCCGAGGACTTCGCCGCGACGCTCTATACCAAGATGGGCATCAACCCGAAGACCGTCCTCCACACCGCCACGGGCCGTCCCGTGCCGCTCGTCAACGAAGGGCGCCTCATCAAGGAGCTGTTCGCTTGAACGGGGCGTCCGGAGCCGGTCCCCGGGCGGTTTCCAAAGGAAATACCCGCCCCGCGCGGGCGCCAGACCAATCTGCGGTAGGCCGCGTGCCCCCTCGCGGTGCCAGGACCGCAGGCAACTCGGCGTCCCAACGCCCGGGCACGGCCGGTTGGTTCCCCCTTCCCCTGCTCGCGGCCCTTGCCCTTTCCGGCCACGCCGCCGCCCCGGTGCTGGAACATTTCCATCCCGTCGGCCTGCCCCGCGGCACCACCAACGCCCTCGTCCGCCTCACCGGCAAGGCCGACCCATGGCCGCCCCGCATCTGGACCTCCGCCCCAGGCCTCTCCTTCCTGGCCGAGACCAACTCGGGCCGGTTTCGCGTCGATGTCGCCACCAATGCCCCGACGGGCGCCCATCTGGTCCGGCTGTTCCATGACGAGGGCGCGAGCGAACCGCGCGTCTTCGTCGTCGGCGGCGGCCCGGAGGTTCTCGAAGTCGAACCCAACGACCGCTTCACCGCCGCCCAATCCGTCACCGACCTTCCCGTCACCGTCACCGGACGCCTCGACAGGAACGGCGACGTCGATTCGTTCGCCCTGCGCCTCCGGGCCGGACAATGGCTCGATGCCCCGCTCGACGCCTTCGTGCTGATGAGCAAGCTCGATCCGGTCCTGCGCCTCGTCACCCCGCAGGGCGTTCCCCTCGCCTGGAACCACGACTTCGCCACCCTCGACCCCCGGCTCCGCTGGCGCGCCGACGCCGACCAGAACGTGGTTTTGCAGGTGTTCGGCTTCCGTTACCCCGGCGAATCCGCGATCCAGCTGGCCGGTGGCGATCACGCGGTCTACCGACTGCACCTCGCCGTTTCCGACGCCCCCCCGGCGGATCGGGACTACGTCGGAACGGTCGCCGAGATCGAACCCAACAACGCCCCGGACCAGGCGCAACCCACCGCCCTCCCCTGGAACCTGGCTGGCACGCTGGCCACGGACGGGGACGTCGACCGTTTCCAGTTCGTCGTTCCCAGCAACGCGCCGCCATCAACCCTCGACCTCGAGGTCCACGCGGCAGCCCTGGGTTCGCCGCTCGACGCCTGGGTGCGCGTCACCGATGCCGCCGGCAAGGAACTCGCCCACAACGACGACTTCGAAGGCAGCCGGGATCCCCATCTCCTCTGGAAGCCCCCCGGGCCCGGCACTTACCAACTGGCCGTCGGCTCCCTCGTCCAGCGCGGCAGTCCCGCTCACCGCTATCGGCTCGTCGCCCGCCCCGTCCCACCCGGTTTCGAGGCCCGCCTCGATGCCTCCCAACTCGTCGTGAAGGCCGGAGCCACCAACGAACTGAAATTCAAGGTCGCCCGCCTCCATGGCCACGACCGCGAAATCGAGGTCGGCCCCCGCGACCTTCCCGCCTCGGTCCATGCCGCCTCCGTACGACTCAAACCCAATCAGTCCGACGTCACCCTGGCGTTCGTCGCGGCCACCAACGCCGCCGCCTTCTCCGGACCGATCCGGATCGGCATGACCTCCACCAACGCCGGCGACGACACCGTCGCCGAACGGTTCGCGGAGTTCTTCCTCACCAGCCGCGGGGAGAACAACGGCGTCCCCCAGGGTTGGGCCTCGCTCCTCGCCGACCGCACCGACCGCCTCTGGGTCACCGTCCAACCGCCACCGCCGCCGCCGACACCCCCGCCACCCGCGACCAACACACCCGCCGGGAAACAGTAGCGGCGCTTGGGGGGGCCCTCCCGAGGCCGCGCCCGGCCTCCTCCCATCACGCTCATGCCCATCCCAGCCAGGGAGATTCCCGCCGGCGAAACCCTCCCCCTGCGCGCGCGCCAGCGCGAAGAAGCCGGCGGCCAGATCGTTCACGATTCGATCCATCGGCGCGCCGGTTGGACCCGCTCGTACCTCCTCGAACCTCCACATGAAAATCCAGGAGTCTCGTCGGCGCCTTCCTGCTCCAGGAATTGAAACGCCGCTGCTACGAATTCGGCGCGGTTCCCGCCGCCCGCTGCCATCCGGACAACGTCGCCTCCCGGCGCACGCTCCAAAGGGCGGGCTTCGTGCCCTACGCCCACATTCTCCTCGGGACCGTCCGCGATGCCGCCGAACTGCCCGCCACCGCCGGATCACCGGAATCCCGGTAGGCCCTGGCTCCGAAGCCGGAGCTCACGCCTTGCGCACGAAACAGGCCTTCAACCCCACCGCCATCCCGTCCATCTTGCACGAGATCTCGTGGTCGCCCTCGACCAACCGGATCGGCTTGGACTTGGTTCCCCCCTTGAGCACCTGGTTCGAGCCCTTCAGAGGCAACGCCTTGAGCAGAATCACCTGGTCGCCATCTGCCAGCACCGTTCCGTGCGCGTCCTTCACCACCCGCGCCCCGGGTGCCGCCTCGGACCGCGGCGCGGCTGCCCACTCGTGACCGCAGGTGACGCACTCCCAGCGTTCGGGATGTTCCAAGACCTCGGTCATTTCGCACATCGGACAGACAGGCACGCTCATGAAGCGGGCAGCCTACATGGCCGGACCCGTCTACCACAACCCCGACCACGGCACGCGCAACGGCCAGGCGCCGCCCGGAAGCGGCTCGCACACGACCTCAAGAAGCCCTACCCAAACACCGCCTTCTTCAGGTCCCTCAACACGTACGCCTCCGTCCCCTCCAATCCCCGCACCCGCCGTGCCCCAGTCCTCCGTTTCGTCCCGAACCGTTCCCGGTACGCCCCGAAAATCCCCTCCACGTACTCGCGACTCCCAAACGCCGCCCCCGCCGTGAAGTACCGCACCCGGCACTTCAGATACTCGCCCACCGGCAGCTTTCCATTCCCCTCCAACACCCCCACCACCGCCTCCCGCGACAACGATCCCCGTAACGCTCGCCCATCCTCCCCGATCCCCGCCCGCCGCTCGTCCCCCTCCCGGAACACCCACACCCGATACACCTCCAACGACTTGCCCGGCGATTCCTC
>CAZSOV010000465.1:0-4287 GCA_964608505.1 uncultured Verrucomicrobiota bacterium | reverse complement strand
TTCTGGCTGGTTATTCCAGAAAGGCGCGCTTGATTTCGCAGGCGGTACCGTGGTCCACATGTCGTCGGGTTGGTCCGCCCTCGTGCTCTGCATCATCCTGGGCAAGCGGGTCGGCTTCGGTCGCGAACCGATGCCCCCCCACAGCATGGTCCTCTGCATGATCGGCACCGGCATGCTCTGGGTCGGCTGGTACGGCTTCAATGCCGGCAGCGCCCTCGCCGCCGATGGCATCGCGGCCAACGCCTTCACGACCACCACCCTCGCGGCGGCCACCGCCAGCTTCGTCTGGGCCCTCGCGGAATGGGTCATCAAGGGCAAGCCCAGCGTCCTCGGCTTCTGCTCCGGCGTGGTCGCCGGCCTCGTCGTGGTGACGCCCGCCTGCGGTTTCATCACCACCAGCGGCGCGATGGTCATCGGTATCGTCGCGGGCATCGTCCCCTTCCTCGCCTGCTGGAAGCTCAAGCAGATCCTGGGCTATGACGACGCCCTCGATACCTTCGGCGTCCATGGCGTGGGCGGCACGCTCGGAGCCATCATGACCGGGTTGCTCGCCTCCAAGGAGGCCAATCCCATCGTCGGAGGCCTCTCGGACGGCCTCCTGATGAATCAGTTCAAGGCCATCGCGATCACCCTCGTGCTCTCCGTCGTGGCCACCGCCGTCATCGCCTTCATCACCAAGGCCGTCGTCGGTCTCCGTCCCTCCGAGGAAGTCGAAACCGCCGGCCTCGACCTCGCCGAACACGGCGAGGAAGGCTACCACGGCGCCTAGTCGCCGCCACCCGCTCTGCGGGCCCGCCGGACCCTTCCGTCCAGCGCGCCCGATGGGTCGAGGAGGAACCGAACGGCGCGGGGGAAACCCCGCGCCGTTTTTCTTTTTTTTCGAGGCGCCGACGGTCTGCCTCCGGTCAGGGAAGCGCTCCCGCATCTCCAGGGTCGGCTCGCTCTCATGGCAGTCGCCGGCCCCACATCGCGGTTCCACGCAGGACCTTGTCAACGACCTGCCCCGGCCCGGGGACGCCTCGTCCCGTCCGCTCGTCCCGTCCCTTGACTTGCGCCCCCCCGGGTCAGGACACTGCCTTCCGCATGGCCGAGGCAAAAGAGATCGAGTTGATGGAGAAGCTGGTGTCGCTCTGCAAACGACGGGGGTACGTCTTCCAGTCGTCCGAAATCTACGGCGGCATCAACGGATTCTGGGACTACGGCCCGCTCGGCGCCGACCTCAAGCGCAACGTCAAGGAGACCTGGTGGAATACCATGACCCGGTTCCGCGAGGACGTGGCCGGACTCGAGGCCACCATCATCATGCATCCGCAGATCTGGAAGGCCTCGGGGCACGTCGACACCTTCAGCGATCCGATGTGCGACTGCCTCCTCACCCAGAAGCGGTTCCGCGCCGACCAGATCGAGCCCCAGTCCGGCATCGCCTACCATTACTCCGGGGCCAAGGACCCCGTCACGGGCCGCGACCTGATGGAGCCCTTCGCCGTCCTGCTGCCCCCCGGCAAGCCTCCCGAGAGCGCCCGCAAAACCGCCTGCGTCTTCTACCAGCGCCGCGGCATCACCGGCGCCCAACTCCTCGGCGAGCGCACCGAAAAGGTCGAGAACTCCCAGGCCTTCAACCCCGAGAACGGCGCCCTCCTGACCCCGCCCCGCCCGTTCAACCTGATGTTCAAGACGCACTACGGACCCGTCGAATCCGACGACAACGTCGCCTACCTGCGTCCCGAAACCGCCCAGGCCATCTTCGTCCAGTTCAAGAACGTCCTCGAAACCTCGCGCCAGAAGGTCCCGTTCGGCATCGCGCAGGTCGGGAAGGCCTTCCGCAACGAGGTCACCCCGCGGAACTTCACCTTCCGCTCCCGCGAGTTCGAGCAGATGGAACTCGAGTTCTTCATCAAACCCGACGAAGCCATCGAGGCCATCCACGGGACCGTCGCCGTGCCGTCCGGCCCCGGCCATCCCGGCGAACCCCAGCCCAACTGGGGCTGGCAACTCTGGCATCAGTACTGGGTCGAGGAACGCCTCCGCTACTACGAGGGCATCGGTCTCCCCCGCACCAGCCTCGCCGAGTACTGGCAGAAGCCCGAGGAACTCGCCCACTACGCCCGCGCCTGCGTCGACATCCTGTTCCGCTTCCCCTTCGGCACCCAGGAACTCGAAGGCATCGCCGCGCGCAGCGACTTCGACCTCTCCCAGCACCAGCGGGTTTCCGGAAAGCCGATGAACGTCTTCGACGACGACCTCCGGAACGCCTGGGGCAAGCTGGACCCCGCCCGGCAGGCGGACATCGCGGGCCGCTACGAGGCCAACCGGCTCCGTTACCTCCTCAAGATAGGGGTCGACCCCGTCGCCGCCGCCAAACAGGCGCGCGAGGACGCCGTCGGCCTCGGCAAGGGCCAGTACATCCCGCACGTCATCGAGCCTTCCGCCGGCGTCGACCGCCTCCTCCTCGCCCTCCTCACCAACGCCTATCACGAGGAGGAGTCCGTCGACGAAAAGGGAAAGAAGGAGACGCGCATCGTCATGCGGCTCCACCCCCGCGTCGCGCCGGTCAAGGTCGGGGTCTTTCCCCTCCTGAAGAACAAGCCCGAACTGGTCGCCAAGGCCCGGGAGATCCGGGACCTGCTGCGCCGGCACTTCGCGGTCTTCTACGACGAAAGCGGCTCCATCGGGCGCCGCTACGCCCGCCAGGACGAGGCCGGCACGCCCTTCGGCGTGACGGTCGATTTCGATACCCTGGGCGAGAAACCCGAACTGCTCGGCACCGTGACCCTCCGGCACCGCGACGACGGGCGCCAGGAACGCCTTCCCATCGCCGAGTTATTGCCCTGGCTGATGGCCAGACTGCAATGACGTGGCATCCTCGAGCCACATGAGCGACCCGCACCCGATCTTTGCCTCCGCCGCCAGCACCTCGTGGTTCACGCCGCGACGGAACTCGTATTTCTTCATGGCCCTGATGATCGGGGTCATCGGCGGCATGCACATGACGGCGTTGCTGCTCACCACGCTCTTCTCGTTCTTCGTCCTGCGCCAGTTCAGCTTCGGGCGCAGCAAACCGCTCGGCGTCATCCTCTTCTTCTTCGTCGTCTGCGGCGCCTTCTACGGCCTCTATTTCTTCTCCAAACAGGCCTACGTCGCCTTCCCGAGCATCGCCGAAACCACCATCCCCGCCGTCGTCGGCTACGGCGAAAAGCTGGGCATCGAACTCCCCTTCACCGACTTGGCCAGCCTCAAGACCCTCGCCCTGAACGAGGTCCGGGATCGCTTCGCCAACGTCGGCAAGTACGCCCGCGACGCCGGCTTTCTCCTCGTCTACATCCTCATCGGTATCGTCGTCGCCCTCAGCCTCTTCATCAACGCCCGCATCGGCGTCGAGGACGACCCCGACACCAATCGCGACAGCCTCTACGCCCGCACCGCCGGCGAGATCGCCGTCCGCTTCGTCACCTTCTACCGCAGCTTCGCGGTGGTCATGGGCGCCCAGATCCTCATCTCCCTCGTCAACACCTTCCTGACCGCCGTCTTCCTGATCTGGGCCGGGTTCCCCTATGGCCCCGTCCTCATCGCCTGCACCTTCCTCTGCGGCCTCCTGCCCATCATCGGCAACATCTTCAGCAACACCCTGCTCACCGGCGTCGCCTTCACCATCTCCCCCAAGATGGCGTTCATCGCCCTCCTCTTCCTCGTCACCATCCACAAGCTCGAGTACTTCCTGAACAGCAAGATCATCGGCCACCGCATCCGCAACCCGATGTGGCTCACCCTGCTCGGCCTCCTCATCGGCGAGAAATTCATGGGCATCCCCGGCATGATCCTCGCCCCCGTCCTCCTCCACTACATCAAGGTCGAAGCCTCCAAGGCCCGCGCCGACTCCGAACCCGCCCCCGACCTCCAGTCCGAAGCGGACCTCGACGATCTCATCCTCGGTCGACGCTGACGACCGCCCACCCGGCCCGGTCCGGTGCACCGCGCCGATCCGGGGCCCGCTCTCCCGGAACCCGTCCGTCCTACCGGCAGTCCTCATCTCGTGGGGTTCGGGCTCGTCTCCGATCGGTCGGCGCGCTCGCGGTTGCCGGATGCACGACGGAATCGTTGCCGGAGCGTGGTCCCGCGGCGGCGGGGCCGCGTTCCGGGTCATTGCGGCTCCGCCGCAATAAAGCCGTCGTGCCATCTCGGTTGGCGGATGGATCGGTCCGGTCCGGGTCTTCAGCCCGGAGGGCTGGTGGATGGGTAGCCAACAGCTGAGGTGCACCAATCAAGGGATTTTTCTATTGTTGTTAATGA
>CAZSOV010000464.1:0-4291 GCA_964608505.1 uncultured Verrucomicrobiota bacterium | reverse complement strand
GCGCGCGTGGTGAAATGGCAGACACGCCAGACTTAGGATCTGGTTCCGCAAGGAGTGGAGGTTCAAGTCCTCTCGCGCGCACCACGCACCGCGCCTACGCGAGTCCGGCATACCAGCGGCGGACGCGATCCCACAGGGGCTCGAGATCGGCATCGCCGAGGGCCATGTCCCGAAGGCCGGGGGCGGCCTTGGCGATCTGGACGGCGCGGAGAAACCACTCCCAGCCCTCGTCCAACCGTCCGAGCTGGGTCTGATAGCAGGCGAGATTGTAGGCGACGGTGACTTCCTCAGGAAACAGCTCCGCGGCGGGGCGCAGGGCCTCGAGGGCCCGTTCGAGGCCGCCGTCCGGCGCGCGGCGCAGGGCGTACGAACGATGCAGCCAGCCGGCACAGGCCTCGGGGTGATGCCGCACGAGCTCCTCGGCCACCCGATGCGCCATTGCCCATCGACCGAGCGTCGCGAGGATCTGCCAGCGCAGCTCGAGAATCCGCGGGTGCAGCCGGCTCTCGTCGCTCAACCGATCCAGCTCGACCAGGGCCTCGTCCGGCTGGTTCAGCTCCAACCAACCCTCCGCCGCCGCGGCAAAATGGCAGTCCGGCGGCTCCATGGGTTGCTGGCTTCTCTTCATGCGCGGCCCCGACACCCCGATTTATGGGCTGGTTCCCCTTCCCGTCCATCCCCAGATTTCCCCCGTGCTTTCCCGCATCGACCGGAGCATTGCCGTTCCCTACCGCCTGCAGACGCTGTTCACCCGCGATACTTTCTCGCCCGGCAATGCCACGCTCGAATCCGTTCTGGTCGCCGGCTCCCCCGGTCGCCGGGCCCGTGCGCTCGTCGTCGTCGACGATGGCGTGGCCCGCGCGCAGTCCCCGCTCGTGGCCGCCATCGAGGCGTGGTTCGACGCGCGGCGCGACCGGCTGGAACTGGTCGCCCCGCCCCTCGTGATTGGCGGCGGAGAGCGGGTCAAGAACGCCTACTTCCACGTGTCCGACATCCACGAGCGCATCGACCGTCTCCACATCGACCGGCACAATTACGTCATGGCGATCGGCGGCGGGGCGTTGCTCGACATGGTGGGGCTGGCGGCGGCGACGGCGCATCGGGGGGTACGCCACATCCGGTTCCCCGCCACGACCCTGGCCCAGGCCGACTCCGGCGTCGGGGTGAAGAACGGCATCAACGCGTTCGGAAAGAAGAACTTCGTGGGCACGTTCGCGCCGCCGTTCGCCGTCATCAACGATTTCGCCCTGCTGCGATCCCTTGGGGAGCGGGATCTGCGCGCCGGACTGTCGGAGGCCGTGAAGGTCGCGTGCATCCGCGACGCCGCCTTCTTCGGCGTGCTCGAGGATCTCGCGCCGCGCCTGGCCGGATCCGATCTCGCCGCCTTCGAGCCGGTCATCCAGCGGTCGGCCGAACTTCACCTGGATCATATCGCGGGTGGCGGGGATCCGTTCGAGTTCGGCTCGGCGCGCCCCCTCGACTTCGGACACTGGTCGGCGCACAAGCTCGAGCAGCTTTCCGAGTTCCGCATCCGACACGGGGAAGCCGTGGCCATCGGCATCGCCTTGGACGTGCTCTATTCGCGTCTCGCAGGCCTGCTCGACGCGCCCTCCTCCGAACGCGTCCTCGCGTTGCTCGCCCGGCTCGGATTCGAACTGCACGCCAACGAACTGCACTACTCCGATTCCGACCACCGGCTGGTCCTGCTCAAGGGGCTGGAGGAATTCCGCGAACACCTCGGCGGGGAACTCACGATCACGCTCCTCTCCGCCATCGGACGCGGCGTCGAGGTCCATGACATGGACCATACCCTGATCCGGCGCGCGCTGGACGAACTCCGGATCCGGTTCGGCTCCGCCTCGCCGTCCGCATCCGGCCCCGAACAGGCCACCGGCTGAGCCCATTCCGACCCGTCGCGCGGGGCCCGCGCCACCGGAGCACGCCAGGTCGCATCGAATCACCGGCCCGGACCCGAAGCCGGGGAAATCACGGGCAGAGACGAGGAATCCCGGACCAACCCGAGCCGCGGTTCATCGAGGTCCAGCCGGTACATCACCTGGTTGTAGTCGTACCGAGGCGTCTTGTCCTTCGCGCTCGAAAAGGCCGCGGTATACGTGCCCTCGAAGTGAATGATCCGTCCGTCCGCCTGGTCGAGGAACGGGTGATGCACCGGGTTGTAGAAGTTGTACTCGTCGTGCGCCACGACCCGTCGCGCCCGGGTCCAGGGCCCGGTCGGCTCCCCGGCTTCCGCATACCAGATCTCGCCCGCCCCCACCGACGTGATCATCACCCAGCGCCGCCGATATTCGTTCCACGCCACCGACCCGCGCCCGGCCTCCACCCGTCGCCCGGTCTCCACGTCGTGCAGGTCGATCCAGCCTTCCTCGGGTTTCAGCAATCCGGCCCGCGCCAATTCCCGCAGACGTCCCGGATGCAACCGGTCGGCCCCCGCCTTCCAGGAGTAGCGAACGCTCCCGCCCGCGTCCCGTTCGACGACCGTGTCCTTCCCGTGCAACCGTCCGTCGCCCGCCACGCAGGTCCAGGACTCGTACCGGTTCAGGTCGCGCAATGCGTCGAGCTGGGGCCGCACCCGGAAATTCGGGTACAGGTACAGGTATTCCACTCCGGCTTCCGTCCGACGGAAAGGATGCGACGAGTCGTGCCCCTCGCGAACATCCCACCGCGTGTCCACGGCGAACTCGCCCTTCGCCTCGTCGAACACCAGCAGGTACCAGCCCAGCGCCGGGCCAAGGTCCTTGTGATGCGCCATCCGCGCCATCAACCGTTCCCGACCCTGACCGTCCTGCGCGGTGAACACCGACTCGATCCAGCGCAGGCCGTGGTTCGGTTCCGGGCACATGGCCCGTGCGAATCCCTGGGCGTTCGTGAAGTAGTTCAGATCGATGCCGGTCGATGGATCAAGCGCGCCGGGTCCCGGCAGTGCGGAGGTCGCGCCGGATGCGCCGAAGTTCCCGAGTGGATAGCTCGCCCGATCCGTGTCCCCCCAGAACCAGTGAATCCTCCCTCCGAACGGGGTTGCGATGACGGTGTCCTGGCCCAGCACCTCGCCGTTCAACGCCGGTTCCCGCACCGGCACCGGAAGACCCAGGAGCAGCGAGTCGCGATACAATCCCTGGCCCGTGATCCGGTACAGCCGCTCCGCGACGTTCAACCGCCGCACCCGCACCGTCGCGGTCCCGCCGCCGACCGGCCTCAGCTTCAGGCCCCGGTATCCGAACCCGTCCTTGGGGTGTTCGTACCCGTGACCGCGCACATGGAAAAAGACCTCGCGCCCCATCAGCCCCGGCTCGAGGAACGCCACCCACCCGGCGCTGTCCGTCCAATGCCGGATGGAGTTCACCGTCGACAACTCGATCAGCGGCACGCCGCGACCGGTCGCCTCGTCGACGACCCGGATGCCGAAGTACGCCCGGGCTTCGTCCGCGGCGGCGACCCGGATTCCAGTCGCCACAACGAGGAGGAGGAGAACCGCCAGCCGATGAAGGTCGCAGCGCATGATGAAGGAAACCCGGCGACCCCGTCGAAAGTCGATCCCGGATCCACGGAACCCCCCCGACACCTCCAGGGCGATGGACAACGTCCGCGGCGGAACCGCGCTGGGCGCCTGTGCCCGCCGAGTCGCCGTTCCGCATCTCTTTTCGCCCGCCTCGATCGCGCTGCGACACGACAGTTGCGGGCCCCGATCCACCTTGTCCATCGCCCTGCGATCCCTCCTGCCACGCCGGTCCCGCCACACCGGTCACCGCGCACCCTCATCGCGCCTGCATCCTGAAAAACCGGTCGCCGCCCGCGAGGGTCTCCCCTAAACGGAACCGTAGACCGTCCCCCTCCGGCTCCCGCACCGCGGGGGATTCGGTCCAGGAACCTTCCGGATCGCCGGACCAGAAAAGCCGAAGGTCCACACGGTGACACGGTGCCGGACAGCAGACGGAACGGCAGGAGGAGGAGGGTGGAGCCCTCAAGCACGGGGAAATCGAAACGGACCACGGGCGGCTCGGGAGTCGCCCCAGCCCACTGGCCCGCGGCTACCGTTCTAAGAGCAATCGCCGGGATTTCTAGATTGTACGGACGACGGCAGTCGTGCAGGCTCCGGGGCATGCCGACCGGTCGTTTGCTCGCGCCACCCGATCATCCCGCCGCCGTCTATCACTGCGTGTCCCGCGTCGTCGATCGACGTTTCATCTTCGGCGCCCCCGAGAAGGAGCACTTCGTCCAGCTCCTCCGCGAGGCCGAGGAGTTCTGCGAGGTTCGCATCCTCACCTTCTGCCTC
>CAZSOV010000463.1:0-4335 GCA_964608505.1 uncultured Verrucomicrobiota bacterium | reverse complement strand
CTCGCGGACATCGACGGCGACGGCGACCTCGACCTCTATTGCGCCCATTACATCGACGTCGTCCATCTCGCCGACCCCACGACACGCCTCTCGTTTCGCACGGAGAACGGGCGCCAGGTGGTGGACCGCGTGAACAACCAACCCGCCTCCCTGCCTCACTGGAAGGACCGGTTCCATGTCAAACCCGAGGGCGGCGTGCTCGAACTCCCCGAGCGCGACGCCCTCTATCGCAACGACGGCCACGGACGGTTCACTGCCATCCAGGACGCTCCCGGGATCTTCCTCGGCGCCGACGGCAAACCCGCCCCGGCCCACCGGGACTGGGGGCTCGGGGCCATGTTCCGCGACCTCGACGGGGATCTGGACCCGGACCTCTACGTGGCCAACGACTCCGGTTCCGAGGATCGCCTCTGGCTCAACTCCGGCCGCGGCACGTTCCAGGCCGCCCCCCCGGCCACCCTCGGTCACGCGACCTTCTCCTCCATGGGCGTCGACTTCGCCGATCTCGACCGCGACGGACGCGACGATTTCCTCGTGGTCGACATGCTGGCCCGCGACCGGGACCGGCGCGTGACCCAACTCTCCCGGTCCGCACCCTCGCCGCTCGACCCGGAGAGCGCCGAGGCGCGCCCCCTCTTTTCCCGCAACACGCTCTTCCTCAGGCGCGCTGACGGGAGCTTCGCCGAGATCGCCCTCTTCGCGGGCCTCGCCGCCTCCGACTGGTCCTGGTGCCCGATCTTCCTGGACGTCGACCTGGACGGCTACGAGGACGTCATCGTGGCCAACGGCTTCGAGCAGGACGTGCTCGACCAGGACACCACCGACGGATTTCGCGGCCGCAAATGGACCCCCGACCAGGTCCGGCGTTACCGCGGACAGTTTCCGTCCTGGCCCAGCCCCCCGTCCGCCTTCCGGAATCGCGGCGACGCAACGTTCGAACCGATGGCCGAAGCCTGGGGCTTCCGGGAACCCGGGGTGGCCAACGGCATGGCCGCCGCCGATCTCGATGGCGACGGCGATCTCGACCTCGTCGCCAACCGGCTCAACGCGCCCCCCGCCCTCTACCGCAACGAGGCCCCCAGCCCGCGCGTCGCCGTCCGCCTCGCCGGACACCCGCCCAACACCCGTGGCATCGGCGCCCGCATCCGCCTCGTCGGTCCCGGCCTCGTGCAAGCCCAGGAGATCATCGCCGGCGGTCGCTACCTCTCGGGGGACGAGGCCCTGCGCGTCTTCGCGATTCCCCCGGGCCAGCCGTCCGGCCTTCGTCTCGAGGTCACCTGGCGCGATGGCTCGACCAGCCTCGTCACCGACGTCATCCCCGACCGTCTCTACGAAATCCATCAGGCCGCGGCCCGTCCTCCGGTGCCCCCGACCCGCGCGCCGGCAACGTCGCCATCCCCCCCGTACTTCGCCGACGTCAGCCACCTCCTCCAGCATCGACACCGGGAACGGCCCTTCGACGACTGGGCCCGCCAACCCCTCCTCCCCCGCCGGCTCAGCCGCCTCGGCCCGGGCCTCGGTTGGACGGATTTCAACGGCGACGGCCGGGATGATCTCGTCATCGGCGGCGCCCGCGGCGATTCGCTCGCCGTGTTCCTGCTCGAGCCGGACTCCAACACGTTCCGAGCCCATCCCGCCGGACGTTCCAACGTCGTCGATCAGGGTTCCTTCGTCGCCTGGCCCAAGGCCGGCCCCGGGCGTGACCTGCTCGTCGCCGGCTCCAACTATGAGTTGGCTCCCGACCAACCCAGCCGCGTCTCGTGGTATTCCCTCGGCGCCGAGACCCGCGACCTCGCCGCCGGCCCCGCCGGTCTCGGCCCGCTTGCCGCCGCCGACGTCGACCTCGACGGCGATCTCGACCTGTTCGTCGGGGGCCGCGTCCAGCCCGGTCGCTACCCGGAACCCGTTTCCTCCATGGTCTGGCTGAACGAAGGCGGCGAGTTCCATTCCGCGGACGCCTGGACGACGCCCTTCGAGAATCTCGGCCTCGCCTCTTCGGCCGTCTGGGACGACCTCGACCTCGATGGGCACCCCGACCTCGTCGTCGCCCTCGAGTGGGGGCCCGTGAGGGTCTTTCGCCAGCGGGACGGGCGCTTCGAGGACATGACCGAGCCCTGGGGATTCGCCCGCCGCACCGGGCTCTGGACCGGCGTCACGACCGGCGATTTCGACGGCGATGGACGACCCGACATCGCCGTCGGCAATTGGGGCCGCAACTCCACCTACGCGCTCCTGGTCGCCCCTGAATCGCCCGCCATCCGGATCTACTACGGCGACTGGAACGGCGATGGACGCTTCCCTCTCGTCGAGGCTGCGCTCCGCGGCGGACGCTGGGTCCCGCTGCTCGACCGGCTCCGCCTCGACCGCGGCCTGCCCGACCTCCAGGTCCGCTACCCGACGCACCATGCCTTCGCCGCCGCCTCCGTCGAGGAGGTCCTCGGCCCGCGTCTCGCCCAGTCGTCGTTTCGCGAGGTCGTCGAGTTCGAATCGGGCGTCTACCTGCAACGCGGGTCCCACTACGAATGGATCCCCTTCCCCCGCGAGGCCCAATGGGCCCCGGCCTTCTCGCTCCACGCCAGCGATTTCGACGGCGACGGACGGGAGGACCTCTTCCTGACCCAGAATTTCTTCGGCAGCGCCCCCGGCCTTTCCCGCGACGACGCCGGCACCGGACTCTGGCTTGCCGGTCAGGGCAATGGCCGCTTCGCCGCCGTCGATGTCGTCACCTCCGGCATCCACCTCGGCGGCGAACAGCGCGGGGCGGGGCTGGCCGACTTCGATCTCGACGGACGCGTCGATCTCGCCGTGGCACGGAACAACGGAGCCACCGCGCTGTTTCGAAACCAGCAGGCCCAGCCCGGGCTCGTCGTCACCCTGCACGGCGGCGCGGGCAACCCCGATGCCTACGGCGCCCAACTGCGCGTTGTCTACGAGGACGGACGCAAAGGTCCGCTGCGGACCGTCCATGGCGGTTCGGGTTACGCGTCGTTGGACTCCGCCACCCAGGTCCTCGGCCTCGCCGGAGTCCCGCGCGCCCTCGAGATCCGCCCGCCCGTGGGCCCCGTCCGCACCGTCCCCATCACGCCCGGACAACGCCGCCTCGTGATCCGCTGATCCATCCGCGGTCCTTGCCCCTCGAGACGGAAGCGTGCCGGCGAAGCGCACCCGGCGGCGCCCCCCCCCGACCCAAGCGGGAATCGACGAACGCCTGGTTTCCTCGTCCAATCCCGCCATGCCGACCCTTCGCCGCAAGAACGCCATCAGCTGGTTCGAGCTCGCCGCGCTCGACTTCAAACGTGCCGTCGGATTCTACGGAACCGTCCTGGACATCGAACTCGAGGACGTCTCGTCCGGTTCGCACCACCTCGCCCTGTTCCCCTGCGATCCGGACTCCGGCGTGGGCGGCTCGATCTCCGCCGCCCCGGAAGTCGTCCCCGCCTTCGGCGGCACGCTCGTCTATCTCGACGTCGACGGGGAACTCGATGCCGTCCTGGCCCGCATCCCTTCCGCCGGAGGCAAGGTCCTGCGCCCCCGCTCGTCCCTTGGCGACCAGGGGGCCATCGCGGTCTTCTCCGACACCGAGGGGAACATCGTCGGACTCCATAGTCGGTCCGGATAGCATCCTCGATGTCCCGCCAATCCCGATTCCCGCCGCACATGAACTTCCTCTCCCGTCGCATGGCGACCCGCGATTTTCCAGGCCCGGTTCCCCTGCTCATGCTGGCCGCGTTGCTCGCCTTCCTCGCCACCTCCGCCCCGCGCAGCGCCGAGCCCACCGCGCCCGCAGGTCCCTCGGCCCTCGAACTCGTGCCCGTCGGTTCCATCGTCGCCTTTGGGGGACCGGCGACGCGCGTCGTCGAGACCTCCGGCTGGTTGATGTGCGACGGGCGCGAAGTCTCCGCCACCGCCTTCCCGACCTTGCACGCCGTCCTGGGTTCCGCGTGGGGCGAGGGTTCCGCCTCCGGCACCTTTCGACTGCCCGACCTGCGGGGTCGCTTCCTCCGCGGAGTCAACTACGCGGCGCCCGGGGAAGGGCGGGATCCCGATGCCCTTCAGCGGGGGTTTTCCGCGCCCGGCGGCAACACCGGCGACGAGGTCGGGTCGCTCCAGGAGGACACCGCCGGACCGCACACCCATCCCCTCGTCGGCGTCGGGGACGCCATCGGCCAGGGCCAGGCCGGGGGGTGGATCCGGTTTCATGAGAACAAGGTCCCCGATGCTGCGGCCCCCGTCTTTCGCAACACCTGGGCCGTCGAACCGCCCGGTGCTGCCGAAACCCGACCACGCAACGTCGCCGTCAACTGGATCATCCGCGCCCGGTGACCCCGGACCCGG
>CAZSOV010000462.1:0-4410 GCA_964608505.1 uncultured Verrucomicrobiota bacterium | reverse complement strand
CCAATTTGCTAGGCACACTGCGCGAGCAGGTTCGGGAGGTCATGCGGTTCTTCCAGTACTCTCCGAGGACCGAGGAAACCTATTGGGGATGGATCGAGCGGTTCCTGCGGCACTTCCGGATTCCCGGGCGAAAGTGGGGCGGGGTACTGGCGGCATCCTCGCGAGACGGGTGCGGCGGAGGGGGCGACGACGCAGATTGTCACCCATGTCCTCTCCAAGCCGGGAATTGGGGTTCCCAGCCCTCTGGACAGATTGGCCAGGGGGTAACGGGACCTCGGACTGGGTGCGCGACGCCGATGCGGCCTCAACGCCGCGCTCCAGCAACGTTTCCGTCGTGCGCCCCTTCGGCCCCGAGTTCTCGGGAAGGGTCAGGGCGCGACGCCCAGGCCGACGGCGACCGCAAGGGACCGCTGGCACCGATCGAAGCTGAGAAGGCGGTCGGCCTTCAGCAGACGGGCCGAGGCGACGTGGAGGATATCGAACGCTCGCGCACCCAGGGCGAGCGTCTGGCCGGCGCCGATGCGCTGGCAGTCCAACCCAAGGCGTCCGTTCGGCAAATCCCGCTCGAGAAGAGTACCCACCGCCCCAAACGACCCTGTCCATCACCCGGGTCCCGGACGCCGAGGTCCCCCCGCCCGACTTGACACTCCGGCCACGGCCGGGAGTTTGGACGCCATGCGTCCGACACATCGCGGCCGGGGACTCGTCGCCTGCGGGATCGCCCTTCTCGTGGCCGGATTCCCGACCGGCGCCGCGGCTGCGGCACCTGCCGCGGCCCGGTCCCCGGCCCCAACCTGGACCTGGTTCGAGGCGGAGGACGCGCCGGAGTCCGGTAACGACGAACTCTCCGGTGGAGGCATGATCTGGGTTGCGCCCGGGGGCGCGATCCGCAAGTCCGTGCGCATCCCCGCGGACGGCACGTATTCCCTCTGGATCCGCAAGTTCTGGAATCCGCAGTCCATCCGCTGGCGGATCGGCGCCGACGCCGGCCCACGGGAGGTGCGGGAATCCACGCTTTCCGATCTGCTGATCCTGGACGGGGATCCGGGCCGGCGCGTCGGCTGGTTCAACGCGGGCACCGTGTCGCTCGCGGCGGGCGAGCACCGCTTCCAGGTGGAGCCGCTGCCGGACGAGACGCGCACGACGGCCTACGACTGTTTTCTGCTGACCTCGGCGGGGTTCGTGCCCCGGGGCAAGCTCAAGCCCGGCGAGAAGGCGGTCCTGGATCAACCCGGCTGGTTCGCATTCGAGCCCGACCCCGACCCGTTCACCGACAGCCCGCTCGACCTTCGGCATCTGAACGAGAACTCCGCCGGGGACGACGGGTTCATCCGCGTGCGCGACGAGGAGTTCGTCCACGAGAAGTCCGGGCGGCCCGCGCGCTTCTGGGCGGTCAATGTCGGCATGGGTTTCGTGGCCTCGGCACCCGGGGACCTTGCGATCTTCGCGCGCGGCATGGCGAAGCGGGGCGTGAACATGGTGCGGGTGCACGGACCGATCTACGCGACGGAGGGGCCGCGCTTCGGGACGGTGGACACCCGTCGCATCGCCCAACTCCACGCGTTTGCCGCGGCGCTGAAGCGGGAGGGCATCTACACCGCGCTGAGCATCTACTTCCCGCTCTGGGTCGCGCCGGGCCCGGATCATCCGGATTTTCCGGGATACACCCGCGGGCAGCATCCGTTCGGGCTGCCCTACTTCAGCGCGGCGTTCCAGCGGCTCTACCGGGAGTGGTGGCGGGCCCTGCTGGTTCCGGTGAACCCCGCGACGGGGCTCGCGTTCAAGGACGATCCGGCCATCGCGTTCGCCGAGATGATCAACGAGGACTCCACCCTGTTCTGGACCTTCAATCCCGCCGACCCGACCCGGAGCAATCTTCCCGAACCCCAGCGGGCCCTGCTCGAGCGCCGCTTCGGCGACTGGCTCCGGAAGCGGCATCCCGCCCAACCCAGCCTCGCCGCCATCCGGGACGAGGTCTGGCAGGGCACCGCCTCCCCCCAGGACCAACTGGAAGCCGGACGCGTCGGCATCCGTCCGCTCTGGGAGATCTTCAACCGGCGCACGCCGCGCGACCGAGACACCGCGCGTTTCCTGACGGAACTGATGACCGACTTCCACCGGGAGACCCGGGATTTCCTGAAGCAGGAGCTGGGCTACCGGGGCCTCGTCTATGGCTCCAACTGGAAGACGGCCTCGCCGCGTTACCTCGACCCGCTCGACAAGCACGCCAACGCGGTCGGGGATTTCTTCGATCGCCACGGCTACCTCGGCGGGCTCCACGAAGGCCCCAATGCCGCCTGGAACCTCGAAACCAGGCAACGCTACGACGACCGCAGCGCCCTGCTCTTCCGCCGTCCCGGCGGCACCGGCGACGACTTCGACAATCCCGTGTTCGATCTGATCTACAACGGGCGCCCGTCCGTCATCACCGAGATCAACTGGCCCCTGCCCAATCGCTTTCGGGCGGACATGGTGCCGTTCGGCGCCTGCTACGGCGCCGTGCAGGGCACCGACGGGATTTTCTGGTTCGCCGCCGGCTCGCCCGCCTGGGACGGGCTCCCGGGCAAGTTCTCGATCCAGACCCCGACCGTCCTCGGGCAATTTCCCGCCGCCGCGCTGATCTACCGGCGCGGGTTGGTGAAAACCGCCCCGCGCGTCGTGGATCTCGCGGTTTCCGTGAAGAGCCTCCTCGACCTCGAGGGCACGCCCGTTCCCGCGCCCCAGAACTTCGATGCGTTGCGCGGCCAGGACATCCCGCCCGGGGGCATGCTCACCAACGCCAGTGCCATCGATTCCCTGGCCTTCCTCGTCGGACGCGTCGGGCTCGACCTCGTGGAATCGGGCGCGACCCGGTCGCACGTCGTCGAGTTGTCGCCCTGGCTGGATCGGACCGCGCGCAAGGTCCAAAGCCACGGGCGGGACCTCGAACTCGACTGGGGGCTGGGTCTCCTGAGCCTCCGGGCGGGGTCCGCCCAAGGCGCCGCCGGGTTCCTGCGCGCCGCGGGAAGCCGGGAGCTGCCCGACCTGATCGTGGCCTCGCCGCTCGAGTACGGTGCCATCCTCGTCGTGAGCCTCGACGACGAGCCCCTCGGGAGATCCCGCCGGATGCTGGTGCAGGTCGCGAGCGAGGAGCAGCCGTGGCGCTGGGCCACGGATGCCCCCACGGGACCGCGCACCATCACCCACCGCGGCACCGGCCCCCTGCTGGTGAGGAACTTCGCCGGAACCGTCCGCTTCCGCCGGGCCGCCACGGAGCGGTGGGTGGCGACGCCTCTCGACTACAACGGCTATCCGGAGGGCCCGGGCATCGCGTTGGACGCGGAACATCCCCTGGAACTGCTCCCGGCCACGCCGTACTACCTCGTCCAACCGGAGGCCGACCGGGCGCTCCCGGCCCGGACCCCGTAGGCCTGGTGCGCCGCCCTCGCCGCCCGAACGTTTTGAGCAGGCCTCAGGCCGGCCGGATCCGTCCGCACCCTCAGCCGCCCCCGGGCGCGGGCGTGGACTTGGTCGTGGACGCGCGCCGCACGAGGTCCAGGAATTTCGCGGCACCCGCGGGCGCGTCGGCACCGGAGGGAGGTCCGAAGAGCAGCACCTCGGCCGTGTGGCCATAGTACTCCCGGTTGGCCCGTACATCCGGGCGGACCGAACTGCCTTCCAGCGCCAACCCGCCGAACAAACCGCCGGTGTCCGAATAGACCAGAACATCCGCCCCGAGGGACTGGGTTTTGGCCTCGTCGCCCATGGTCTTCGGCCCGGACGTGACGCGGAGGCCGATGCCGAACCGGAAGTCGTTCGTGCGAAAGGCGGCGACGGCGACCTCGGTCATGAGGACATGGACGAACGTGGCCTTCTGCCAGCCGGCCTGGAGGCCGATTCCGCCCTCGCGGCTCCGATAGAATGCCGGCCAGGTCCAATCCTCGCCGCGACGCATCAGGGCGACGCCGGTGCCGCTCTTGGCGCCCAGGACGAAGCCGGCCTTCGTCTCGCGCAACACGACCAGGCCCCTCGCCTCCCGCAGGATCTCGGAGGGGACGGCGCGGGTGGGGTCGGCTTGCAGGGCCTCGAAGAAGACCCCGAGTTCCGCAAGCCGCGTCTCTCCTCGCTCGCGGTTCCGGTCCGCCGCCCGGGTCCGGGGCACGGACAGGGCGGCCAGACAGCACAGCACGAGGACCGGGACCGGGACCGATGGGCAACGGAGGCGCGTCATCGACGGTCAGGGTACCGAAGGCAGCCCCGCCAACGCCATCGCCAGTTCGCTCTCTTCGTACTGGAGGTCCGCCAGCTTGCCCGCCGAGTAATCCATGTAGGCCTGCATGTCGAAGTGCCCGTGGCCGCACAGGTTGAAGAGAATGGACCGCGAGACGCCTTCCTCGCGGCAGCGGATCGCCTCGTCGATGGCGGCCCGCA
>CAZSOV010000461.1:0-4412 GCA_964608505.1 uncultured Verrucomicrobiota bacterium | reverse complement strand
CTCCGATGTGGGGCGTGCGACTGCCAAGTCGCCGGTTTCCCCTCTGGTTTCGCCTCCCTCGAGCGCCCCGCGACCCGGCCCGCCGTCGCGTGGACGCTATGGCGGGGAGCCGGTCGCGGCCCCCAACCGACTTTGTCAATGGCCCTGCTTCCCCGCTTCCCCACTCACTCGCCCGGCACGGGGACCGGCGCCGCGGCTCCCGACGCCTCGTGGCCCCCGTCGGCCCGTTGCCCGCCCCCGGTCCGCGCGAAGACCCGCTTCGTGGCCCGTCGCAGGTCGTCCAGGAGCGAATACGCGACGGGGGTCACGAGCAGGGTGAGCAGCAGGCAGAGCGTCTGGCCCCCGATCACCACCACGGCCACGGCCCGTCGTTCCTCCGCTCCGGGACCCATGCCGGCCGCCAGCGGCAGCATGCCGGCCACGAGCGACAGCGTGGTCATGAGAATCGGGCGCAACCGGTCGCGATTGGCCTGAAGGATGGCCGGGACCAGGTCCAGGCCCTTTCCGACCAGCTGGTTCATGTGATCGATCTGGAGGATCGCGTTCTTCTTCACCACGCCGGCGAGCACGAGCAGGCCGAGGGCGGAATACAGATTGAGCGTGTTGTCCGTCAGCCACAGCGACAACAGCGCGAACGGCAGCGACAGGGGCAGCGACAGCAGGATCGTGAAGGGATGGACCAGGCTTTCGTACTGCGACGCCAGGATCATGTACATGAACACGATCGACAACCCGAACGCCCACAGGAACTCGGTGAACGTCATCTCCAGCTCCCGACCCCGTCCCGAAACCCGCGTCGTATAGGCCGGCGGCAGGTTCATCGAGGCGACTTCCGCCCGCAGCGCCGCCAACCGATCCGCCAGCGCGTACCCGGGCGCGATGTTCGAACGGAGCGCCACCGTCCGCTGCCGGTCCAACCGGTCGATCCGCGACGCCGTCTGGCCCGCGATGACCCGCACCACGTTGTCCAGCCGCACCAGGCCCCCGCCCTGCCGACGCACGTACAGCCGGCCCAAATCGGCCGGATCGTCCCGGTCGACGTCCGTCAACCGGAGCTGCACGTCGTAGTCGTCGTTGATCCCCGCGTCCCGCCACCTCGATACCCGCGTATCCCCGCCCACCATGATCCGCAGCGCCGCCGCGATGTCCTGCACGTCGACCCCGAGGTCCGAGGCGCGGGCCCGGTCGATCTCGATCCGGAGCTCCGGCTTGTCCAGGCGCAGCGTCGTGTCGGCGTCCTGCAACCCCAGTTCCGGCGCCCGTTGGCGCAGGCGCTCGGAATAGGCCGCGAGCTGTTCCAGATCCGGTCCCAACAACGCGAAGTCCACCTCGTACCCGGGCCCGCCGATGCTGATCGAGGAACTCCCGGGGCGCACCCCGACCCGGACGTCGCGCAGCCTGTTCAGCCGGGTCCGGACCATCTGCATGATGTCCCGCTGGGAGGCATTGCCCTCGAACGCCTTCCAGGGCGTCAGGCTGAAGAACCGGCCCCAGGTGAAAATGCGCTCCGCATGGGGAGCGAGAATCAGCAGCAGCCGACCCTGGTTCACCCCGGTAAAACCCCCGCCCGACCCCGCCGAGGCGAGGACGGTCCGGACGTGTGGGATCCCGCGAATCGCGGCCTCCGCCCGGGCGACGACCTCGTCCATGGCCGTGGCGCTGGTGCCCTCGGGCGCGCTGAGCGAAACCTCGAACTGGCCCTCGTCGGAGTTGGTGGGCGTGAACTCCTGCTTCACGAGGTGATACAGCGGCCAGGACGAACCGGCGACGGCAACGGCGGTGAGGACGACCCAGCCGCGGCGGCGCAGGGCCACCCGCAGCGCCGCCAGGTAGGCGCGTTCGATCCAGGCGTAGAATCCGCCGCGGGACCGGGCATGGCCGCCGTCCGCGGACCGCCCCCGCACGCCCCCGAGATGGTAGAGGCGCGCGCACATCATCGGCGTCAGCGTGAACGACACCAGGAGGCTCACGAGCAGGGCCACCGCCGCCGTCAGCCCAAACTGGAACAGGAACCGGCCCGCCACGCTCGACATGAACGAGACCGGCACGAAGATGACCACCAGGCTGAAGGTCGTGGCCATCACCGCCAGCCCGATTTCCGCGGTGGCAGCGCGGGCCGCCTCGAAGGCGCTCATCCGCTTTTCCTCCACGAACCGGAAGATGTTCTCGAGCACGACGATGGCGTCGTCGATCACGATGCCCACCATCAGCACGAGCGAGAGCATAGTCACGCTGTTGAGCGTGAAATCCAGCGCCCACATCATCCCGAACGTCGAGATCACCGACACCGGGATCGCGACGCCCGCGATCAGCGTGGCCCGCCAGCTCCGCATAAACGCCAGCACCACCAGGCTCGCCAGCACGCTCCCCAGCACCAGGTGCAGCTGGATCTCGCTCAGCGCCTCGTGGATGTACAGCGACTGATCCCGCGTCACTTGCAGCCGCACGTCCGGCGGCAGTTGCGCCATGACCGCCGGCAGCTTCGCCTTCACCGCCTCGATCACCTCCACCGTGTTCGCCCCCGATTGCCGGCGGATGTCCAGCTGCACGCACGGACGTCCGTCCAGCCGCGCCGTGGAGCGCAGTTCCTTCGTCCCGTCCTCCGCCCGGCCCAGGTCGCGAATCCGCACGGGCGCCCCCTTCACCGTCGCCACCACCAGCTCGTTGAAGTCCCGCGGATCCTCCACCCGCCCCAGGGTCCGCAGGCTCCGCTCCCGCAGCGGCCCGGTCACGTTCCCGCCCGGTATGTTCGCGTTCTGCCGCACCAGCGCGTCCCGGACCGCCGTGATCGGCAGGCCGTACGCCGCCAACCGGTCCGCATCCACCCAGATGTTGATCGCCCGCGCGTGCCCGCCCGAGACCTCCACCTCGCCCACGCCCGTCGCCCGCTCGATCTGCACCGCCACGATCTTCGCCGCCATCTCCGTCAACTCCCGCACCGGACGATCCCCCGACATCGCCAGCGTCACGATGGGCTGCGAGTCGACGTCGAACTTGGACACCTGCGGCGGCAGGATCTCCGCCGGCAGTTCCCCCAGGGTCGATGCCACCCGGTTCCGCACGTCCTCCGCCGCCGCGTTCGGGTCCCGGTCCAGGTTGAACCGGACGATGATGAACGACCGGCCCAACCCCGAAATCGACCGGAGCTCGTCGATCCCCTCCACCGTGTTGATGTTCTGCTCCAGCGGCTGGCTCACCAGCGATTCCATCTCCACCGGCGACGCCCCCGGCAGCGCCGTCGACACGAAGATCGTCGGCAGGTCCACCGCCGGCGACCGGTCGACGTTGAGTTGCATGTACCCCGTCGCCCCGGCCACCACCAGCGCCAGCACGAGCATGCAGGCGAACACCGGACGTCGGATGCAGACTTCGGCGAGCGTTTGCATGCCTACGATGCCGGGCGCGCCGGCGCGTTTGTGGTGACCACCGGGTCCGCCGCCGTGGCCGTGGCGGTGGCCGTGGCCGTCGCCGTCCCCTCGGCCACCGCGGTGCGCACCCGTTGACCCGCCTGCAAATTGCCCGGCGCCAGAACCACCACGTCGCCGGCCTTCAACCCCTCCACCACCTCCACCCAGCCCGTTCCCCGATCCCCCGTCACCACCCGTTTCTCGACCGACTTGCCGTCCACCACCACGAACGTCTTCTCCACGCCCGCGAAGCTGATGACCGCCTCGGACGGCACCGTGATCGCCGGACTCTCCCCCTCGACCACGATCTGCCCGCGCGCGAACGCCCCGGGCCTCAGCCGCCCTTCCGCCGGCACGTCCGCCTCCACGACCAGGGTCCGGCTCCCCTCGGTGATGGCCGGACTGAGCCGCTTCACCTCGCCCCGGTATTCCCCGGGATCGCCCTCGACCGAAATCCGGACCGGCAAACCCACCTTCACCCGCACCGCGTCGCGCTCCGAAACCTCCACCCGCAGCCGCAGCGGGTCCGTCCGCACCAGCACCACGACCGGCGCGCCCACCGACAGGTACTCGCCCACGTTCGCCCGGCGCTCCTGCACCGCCCCGTCGAACGGCGCCCGAATCCGCGTGTCCGCCAGCTGCTTGCGCGCGATCTCGTACTCCGCACGGCGTTGCTGCAACTGCGCCATCCGGATGCGCGCCTCCTCCAAGGCCTCCTCGAAACGGCTCTGCGACACCTTGAAGGTCGCCGTCGCGGTCTCCAGCTCCGACGTGGACAGAATCCCCTGCTGCGACAACGCCTGGATGCGTTCCCGATTGGCCCGCGCCTCCTCCAGCACCGCCTTCGCCTCCGTCACGGCACTCGACCGTTCCGCATCCACCCGGTCATCCGTGCCCTCCACCGGCAGTCCCACCCGGGCCCGGGCCTGCCCCAGGGCCGCGCCCGCCTGCCGCACCTTCAGATCGTAGTCGCTCGCGTCCAGTTCCGCGATCAACTCGCCCTGC
>CAZSOV010000460.1:0-4416 GCA_964608505.1 uncultured Verrucomicrobiota bacterium | reverse complement strand
GCTCGGCAACGTCCGCGCAGCCGGTTCGACGGGTGCCTTGAAAAATGTCTCCGGCAGGTCGGTGGGACTTCGGGTCCCGCGGGACCGGTCAAACCAGAGGGTGGGTGGGTGAGAAGCGGAACGCGCGGGCGGACCGGAACCCAGGTGATCCACCCCGAGCTACAGGAACCGACGTGAGTGCCGTTTTCTTCAACAACACCGTATTGCGGGATGGACACCAGTCGATGGCGGCGACGCGGATGACGACGCCCCAGATGCTGCCGGCGGCGCCGATTCTGGACGGGATGGGGTTTTATGGTCTGGAGACGTGGGGCGGGGCGACGATTGATTCGTGCCTGCGCTTCCTGGGCGAGCATCCGTTCGAACGGCTGCGGCAGTTGAAGAAGGCGGCGCCCCGGACGCCGCATCTGATGCTGCTGCGGGGGCAGAACATCGTGCAGTACACGAGTTTTCCCGACGACGTGGTGGAGGCATTCGTGAAGTGCACGGCGGACGCGGGGATGGACATTTTCCGGATCTTCGACGCGTTGAACGACCTCCGGAACCTCCAGACGGCGATCAAGGCCGTGAAGAGGACCGGGAAGCACGCGCGGGGCGAGCTCTGCTACACGATCAGCCCGGTGCACACGGTGGACAATTTCGTGAAGATGGGCGTCGAGCTCGAGAAGCTCGGTTGCGATTCGATCGGCATCAAGGATATGTCGGGCATCATCCAGCCGACCATCGCGCATCGGATGGTGAAGGAGTTGAAGCAGAAGGTCGGGATCCCGATCACGCTGCATACGCACGACACCGCGGGGCTCGGGGCGGCAAGCTACCTCGCGGCCATCGACGCGGGGGTCGACTGCGTGGAGGTGTCCATCGTGCCGTTTGCGAACGGGACCTCGCAACCGGACACGCAGCGGATGCTGGCGCTGCTCGAGGGCCACCCGCGGCGACCTTCGTTCGACGCCGGGAAGCTGGCCGAGCTGCGGGACTATTTCGAAGGCGTTTACGAGCAACTGGCCAAGTTCACCAGTCCGGCGAACGAGCGGGTGGATTCGGACATCCTGACCTACCAGGTGCCGGGCGGGATGCTGTCAAATTTCCGGACGCAGCTGAAGGAGCAGGGGATGGCGGACAAGTTCGACGAGGTGGTCCGGGAGATTCCGGTGGTCCGGGAGGCTTTGGGCTGGGTGCCGCTGGTGACGCCGACGTCGCAGATCGTGGGCACGCAGGCGATGATGAATGTGAAGTTTGGTCGCTGGAAGATGATCTGCCAGCCGGCCCAGGACATCGCGCTGAGCAAGTATGGTGCGACGCCGGGGCCCATCGATCCGGGCGTCCTGGCCCAGGTCGAGCGGCAGACCGGGAAAAAGCCGGTGACCGGGCGTCCGGCGGATTTACTGGAGCCGGGGATGGAGAAGTACCGGAAGCAGTGCGCGGAGAAGGGTCTGCCGACGGACGACGAGACGGTGGTGCTGTTCGCCATGTTTCCGCAGCAGGTGGAGACCCTGCTGAAGGCGAAGCCGCCGGGCGGCGAGGCGGTCCAGGCTCCGGTGCCCGAGGTCAAGACGTCCTCGTCCGTGGCCGCGCCCGCGGCGCCAACCGCACCGTCCGCGCCGTCCGCGTCATCCACCCGGCCTGGCAACGGTCAGACCCGGCATTTGGTGCTGACCCTGGCGGGGCGCCGGCACGAGGTGACCGTGGAGTCCCTCGATTGAGGGGCGAGGCGTCGAGGACCCACCGCCGGCAACGTTTACGTCCGTGTTGTCCACTGCACCATGACCGCATCCATGAAACCGAGCACGTCGGTCGTCGAACCCCTGCTGTCCGAGTTCCCGTCGGCGAGTGCCGCCGATTGGCGGGCGGTGGTGGAGGCGGAACTGAAGGGAGCGCCCTACGACAAGAAGATGTTCTCGGCGACGCCGGAGGGAATCACCCTGCGTCCGATCTACCGGGCCGAGGATTTGGCGGCGGTTTCCCATCTGGGCGGGTATCCGGGGGGGGCGCCTTTCGTGCGCGGGACGCGGGCCGGGGGATATGCCGGACGACCCTGGGAAGTGTCGCAGGCGATCACCGCGCGCAGCCCGGCGGAGTTCAACGACGCGGCCCGGACCTATCTGGAACGGGGACTGACCGCGGTGAACATGGTTTTGGATCGGGCGACGCGGGGTGGGCTGGACGCCGATTGGGCCCGTCCGGAGGAGGTCGGGGTGGGGGGCATCTCGATTGCGACGATGGGGGATCTCGAGCGGGCCCTGGCGGGCATCGATCTGGCGCGGGTGCCGCTGTTCATTCGCTCCGGGGCGTCGGGCTTGCCGATGGCGATGTTCCTGATCGCGCTGGCGCGGAAGCGGCGTCTGGGCAGCGACACCCTGCGGGGCTGCGTGGAGATCGATCCGTTGGGGGTGCTGGCCCACGAGGGGCGGCTGCCGCAGTCGCTCGGGATGGCGTACACGGAGATGGCGGCGCTGGCGACGTGGGCCGCGGAGAACGCGCCCGGGTTGCAGACGATTTGCGTGCACGGGCGGGCCTGGCACGAGGCGGGCGGTTCGGCGGTGCAGGAGCTGGGTCTGTGTCTGGCAACCGGCGTCGAGTATCTCCGGGAGATGGCGGCCCGCGGATTGGCGGTGGAGAAGACGGCGCCGCGAATCCGGTTCGCCTACACGGTGGGGACGCAGTTCTTCGTGGAGATCGCGAAGTTGCGGGCGGCCCGGATGCTGTGGTCCCGGGCGGTGGCGGCCGCGGGTGGCTCGGAAACGGCGCAACGGGCGTCGATCCACGTCCGGACCAGCCTGTTCAACAAGACCGAGTATGACCGGCACTCGAACCTGCTGCGCACCTCGGTGGAGGCGTTTGCCGCGGTGCTGGGCGGGTGCGACAGCCTGCAGGTCGGCGCCTACGACGAGGTGACGGGGACGACCGACGAGGTCTCCGAGCGCATCGCGAGAAACCAGCAGCTGATTCTGCGCGACGAATGCCAGCTGACGCAGGTGACGGACCCGGCCGGGGGCTCGTGGCTGGTGGAGAGCCTGACGGACGAGCTGGCGCGGCGGGCCTGGGCGTTGTTCCAGGAGATCGAGAAGCAGGGGGGCATGGCGCGGTCGATGGTCTCCGGATGGCCCCAGAAGGAAGTCGCGCGCGTCGCGGCGGGGCGTCTGGATCGCATCGCGCAGCGTCGGGACAGCGTGGTGGGCGTCAACGTCTACGCCAACCCGCGCGAAGTCGCGCCCGAACGGCGCGTTGCGGATCCCTGCGAGTTCCACGAACGCCGGCGCGCGCAGGTGGCGGCGACCCGCACCTCCTCGGACGAGGTGCAGCACCGGGTGGTCCTCGACCGCCTGGGCGTCATGCTGGACAAGACCTCGTCCGCATTGGTGGAGGCGGGAGTGGAGGCGGCACTGGCGGGAACGACGTTGGGCGAGCTCACGCGGGCGATCCGGATCCAGGATCGTCCCGATGCCCCGGTGATTCCGGTCTGCCTGACGCGCGGCGCGGCGGATTTCGAATCCCTCCGACGTCGTGTCGAGGCGGGCTCCGTCGCGGGCGGGCGGCGCCCGCGGATCTTCCTGGCGAACCTGGGTCCCGCGAAGCAATACCGGGCCCGGGCGGAGTTCTCGCGCGGTTTTCTGGAGGTGGGCGGATTCGAGGTGATGTCCCAGGGCGGTTTTCCGACCCCGGAGGAGGCGGCAAAGGCGGCGCTGGCCGCGGAGGCCGAGGCGGTGTGCATCTGTTCGACCGACGAGACCTATCCCGCGCTGGTGCCACCGCTCATACAGGCCCTTCGGGCGGGGCGTCCGGGGCTGCCGGTAATTCTCGCGGGGTATCCCGCCGACCAACTCGACGCGCACCGGGCCGCCGGCGTCGACGTGTTCATCCACCTGCGGGCGGACGCGCTGGCGACGCTGCGGTCCCTCGCCGAACGCATGGGAATCACGGCATGAAGACGTTTCCTGACTACACGAATCTGGCTTTTGACGGTGCCTCCGCGGGGATGACCGCCGAGGAGTGGCGGGCGGCTGTGCGGCGCGAGACCGGGAAGAGCGTCGACGAACTCGTGGAGCGGACCCTCGAGCACGTCGATCTGCGGCCCCTGTACACGGCGGAGGATCTGGCGGGGTGCGAGCACCTGGGCAGCCAGCCGGGCATCGCGCCCTTCGTGCGGGGCCCGTACGGATCGATGTACGTGTCGCGCCCGTGGACGGTCCGGCAGTACGCCGGGTTTTCGACGGCGGAGGAATCGAACGCCTTCTATCGACGGAACATCGCGGCGGGGCAGCAGGGTTTGTCGGTGGCGTTCGATCTGCCGACGCACCGGGGCTACGATTCGGATCATCCGCGGGCGTTCGCGGATGTGGGCAAGGCCGGGGTGGCGGTGGATTCGATCCTGGACATGAAGGTGCTGTTCGACGGCATCCCGCTGGACCGGATCTC
>CAZSOV010000459.1:0-4416 GCA_964608505.1 uncultured Verrucomicrobiota bacterium | reverse complement strand
GTTGAAGCGGGAGGAGGTGTTGAAGGTGTTGGAGGCGAAGGGGCAACTGCCGGTGGAAGAGTACGTGCGGTGTCGGGTGCGCTACTTCTGTGATGGTGCGGTATTCGGAGGACGGGAGTTCGTGGAGGGGATGTTCGCGCGGCACCGGGAGCGGTTCGGGAAGAAGCGCAGGAGCGGGGCGCGGACGATGAGGGGGTTGGAGGGCGGGGAGTTGTGCACCGTGCGGGACTTCCGGAAGGGCGTCTTCGGGTAAGGTGTTCGCCGGGCTCCCGCGCGGGTCGACGTTCCAGCCAGGACAGCTTCACGCCGAGCATCGGGAGCGGCTGGGATCCCTCCTTGGAAGCGCTCGGATCTCCCGTCAGTGCCTCCGAAAAGACAAGCGATGGTCAACGCGTTTCGTCTGCTTGTAAGGCAGCGGCGGCAGTTGCGTCATGGTCGGGGATTCCACCTCCTGCAGGATCCCCTTCGCCAGCGCCTGAAACGCGGTCCACCGAGGCCACTCCAGCGCCGGGGCATGGGAGATCTGTCGCAGCATCGACCGCCACTCGATGATCAACCGGTCCACGTCCCCTTCCCCGAGGGATTCGGTCGTCATGCGATGCCGACGTTCCGGATGCTTGTGGGCCATCTGGACGACCTCGTTCGCGCCGGCTCCGTAGCGGTGGGGCAGGCCGTTCTCGAGGTAACCAGGGACGTTGATCAGGCCATAGGCATTCTGACAGGCGATGGCCAGGCGTCCGCCCCACCGGCTGTCCTCCCCCGCGAACCGGAATCCGGCGTCGAGGTTCGCCAGATCGTAGACCAATTCGTCGAGGGGATAGGACTCGTCCTCGATGGCCGCCGCGAGGGACAGGCCTAGGGTCTGCGACAGCGATGCGACCAGCCGACCCCGCCGCGTCGGGACGCCGCGCTCGTCCACCAGCTTCATGCGGCGCCACAATGACGCGGTACCCGCGGAGGGCGAGAGCTGAAGACAGATCGATTGCCACGGGCATTCCCGGCAGACGGCCTGCGGCACCTCCCGTTCTTCCGGGCGCCACAGGGCCACGCCCAGGGAATCCACGGGCACCTTCAACGGGAGGGCCGCCAGGCTGACGTGCGCGATCAGGCGGTTCTGCTGACGGAACACCTTCGTCACCGGCGTCCGCTCCGTGCGCAAGCCCTCCGCGATCCGCGGCAGCAGCTCGGACTCCCATTCCTCCATCGTCGCCACCCGGCCCTTCCAGTCCGTCATCCGTCGGACCCACTTCACCACCACCACCCGCTCTCCGGTCAGCACGTCAGCCAGTTTGAAGCTGCGCCCGTAGATGCGCCCCTGCTCCGTGTCCTGCAAACCCACGATCCAGCCTTGCCCCAGCTTCTCGAGCGCCGCCTGCTGCGTCAGCGCCGGTACCAGCCGACGCTCCCCGCCCTCGGCAGCCTTTACGGGATGGAACACGAGCCCGACCGGAACCTCCCGCCAGGCCGGCATCGCTTCCCATGCGCCGCGGCTGTTCAACATCTGCCGCTGCCGGCTCCGCACATGCCGGGCCCGGTCCGAATCGGTCTTCAACCCGCACGGCGCGTCCGGATGCCGCATGGATTCCTCGACGCCCAGATGGATGGGTTTGCTCGTGAAGAGGCGCTCCTGAACCCGCACCGCGACGAGGAATGGGTCCTCGCCCCGTTCCGCCGCGCCCGTCATCACGCTGAGCAACGCCCCCCAGTCGACCAATCCGCTGCGCGAAAGCTGGCTGGGATGCCCGTCCCGGAGCCGGATCTCGTTGCTCGAAATCAGGACGTATCCCGTCTCGTCGATGCCCCGTCGCCCCGCCCGCCCGAACATCTGCAGGATCTCGTCGGGTCGCAGGGGTTGTTCCACGAAATCGCGGCGATACGAATCCCCGGCCAGCGCCACGCTGCGCAGGGAAAAGTTGATCCCGGCTGCCAGGCCCATCGTCGCCACCACCACCCGCAACTGCCCCGCCTTGGCGAGGGGCTCGATCACGCCCGCGCGCACCGCGTAGCTCAAACCGCTGTGATGGTACGCGATCCGGCTCTTCAGCAGCTTAGCCAGGCCGTCCCCCACCAGTTTTCGCTGCTCGGGCGTCAGCACCAGGGGATCCGGCGTCGGCAGGTATCGCGCCACCTCGGCGGCCAGCTGCTCGGTCGCGTTCCGGCGGGGCGCAAACACCAGGACCGGCCCAAGCCCCTCCGCCAGGGCCTTCGCCAGGAATCGCGGCCAGTAGCCCCGGATCTCGGGAGGCACGTGAAAATTCAGGTTACCCGCCCACACCTCGTCCAACGGCACCGGACGCTCCTCGTGCCGGACCTGGACCGCGTCCCGCCCCAGCCGGCGCAGCCAGGCCACCACCTGCTGGGGGTTGTGCACGCTTCCGCTCAACAACAGCAGCTGGGTTTTCGCCGGCGCCAGGGCCACCGCGATCTCGTAGTTCAACCCCCGGTCCGGATCCCCGATCATCTGGTACTCGTCCACCACGAGCAACCGGGGCCCGTCGCCCCGAATCAGCCGGTTCTTCTGCGTCTCCAGGGTGGCCACCAGCACCGGCGCGTCCAGGTTCTCCGCCAGATCCCCCGTCGCGATCCCCACGTCCCACCCCCGCCCGCGCCATTCCGCCAGCTTGTCGTTCGCCAGGGCCCGCGTCGGAACCGTGTAGATCGACTGCCCCCCCGCCCGCCCCTCGTTCGACCACAACTCGAAAACCAGGGTCTTGCCCGCCCCGGTGGGGGCATGGACCACCACGTCCTGCCCCGCGCGCAGCGCGCTCACGGCCTCCTGCTGCCAGAGGTCCGGGATGCGCATCTGCCGCAGCGCCGGCAAGGATTCGAGCTGTTCCGCCAAATCGGACACCGGGCCACCCTACCCGGCCTCGCCGGGAACCTCCAGAGCCACGCCTCCCTTTGAAGTCGGGTTTCGGCCAGCCAAAAAACCTCTGACACCCTCCCTCGTCCTTCGCTACGCTGCCCGGCCGGCGGCTCGAACCACCGCGGTTCCTTCCCGCCGCACTGGATCCCACCCCATCCGCATTTGAATTCCATGGAACAAGGCGACATCGCAGTCATCGGCCTGGCCGTCATGGGCCAGAACCTCATCCTCAACATGAACGACCACGGCTTCACCGTCGTGGCCTACAACCGCACCACCGCCAAGGTCGACGAGTTCCTGGCCAGGGAGGCCGCCGGCACCCGCGTCCTTGGCGCCCGGTCCATCGAGGAGATGGTCGCCCAACTCAAGCGCCCCCGCCGCGTCATGCTCATGGTCAAGGCCGGCAAGCCCGTCGACGAATTCATCGAACTCCTCCTGCCGCACCTCGAGCCGGGAGACATCCTCATCGACGGCGGCAACTCCCTCTTCGAGGACACCAGCCGCCGGGTGAAGCTCGTCGAGAGCAAGGGACTGCTCTACATCGGCACCGGCGTTTCCGGCGGCGAGGAAGGCGCCCGGCACGGTCCCTCCATCATGCCCGGTGGCAGCCCCGCCGCGTGGCCCCACGTCAAACCCATCTTCCAAGCCATCGCCGCGAAGGTCGCCGACGGCACCCCCTGCTGCGACTGGGTCGGCGAACAGGGCGCCGGCCACTACGTCAAGATGATCCACAACGGCATCGAGTACGGCGACATGCAGCTCATCTGCGAGGCCTACCAACTCATGAAGGACGGCCTCGGGATGTCCGCCGACGAGATGCACCAGGTCTTCAAGTCCTGGAACGAAGGCGACCTCGAGAGCTACCTCGTGGAGATCACCCGCGACATCCTCGGCTTCAAGGACACGGACGGCTCCGCCCTCGTCGAGAACATCCTCGACACCGCCGGACAAAAGGGCACCGGCAAATGGACGGTCCAGAGCTCCGCCGACCTGGGCATTCCGATCACACTCATCGCGGAAGCCGTGTACTCCCGGTGCGTGAGTGCCCTCAAGGACGAGCGGGTCAAGGCCGCCCGCAAGCTCAAGGGCCCCCGCCCCGCCCTGCCGCAGGGGAAGAAACCCGAGGCCCGAGCGGCGTTCGTGGAGGACATTCGGCACGCGCTGTACGCCTCCAAGATCGTCAGCTATGCGCAGGGCTACATGCTCATGCGCGCCGCGGCCAAGGAGTATGGTTGGAACCTCAACTACGGCGGCATCGCCCTCATGTGGCGCGGCGGCTGCATCATCCGGTCCCGCTTCCTCGGCAAGATCAAGGAGGCCTTCGATGCCAACCCCAAGCTCGCCAACCTCCTGCTCGATGACTACTTCCGCGGCGAGATCAAGCGCAGCCAGAAGGGCTGGCGCAACGTCGTCAGCAACGCGGTCAAGCGCGGCATCCCCGTCCCGGCGTTCGGCACCGCCCTGGCCTTTTTCGACGGCTACCGCAGCGCCCGCCTCCCCGCCAATCTCCTCCAGGCCCAGCGGGACTACTTCGGCGCCCATACCTACGA
>CAZSOV010000458.1:0-4468 GCA_964608505.1 uncultured Verrucomicrobiota bacterium | reverse complement strand
GAACGGCGGTGCCCAGGGCCCGGATCGTGCCCCTGGGACCGGCGAGGGCGGCCGTGATTTCGTCGCATTCCGCCGCCGTGCTCGTGTCGCACCAGAGCTTGGCGGGGCGGATGACCTCGCCCTGGGCGTCCAGGGGCACGAAGCCGTGCTGCTGGCCGCTGACGCCGAGGGCGACGACCTCGCCGGCGCGGGCCGAGGCCTGCTTGAGGGCGGCCTTGACGGCTTTCACCGTCGCGGTGCGCCACGTGCGCGGGTCCTGCTCCTTGTGGCCGGCCGGCAGATTCGGAAGCAGATCGTACGCCGCGGTGCCCACGCCCAGGACGCGCCCCCGCACCGCGTCCATGACGAGGGCCTTGGTGGATTGGGTGCCGGAGTCGATGCCGATGACAAGGGTTCTCATGGGAGTCGGTGCAGACCGCGGTCCACGCTAGCCGGAGGGAGCGGCGAGGGCAATCGGCGGGAGGCCGCCCGGTTCCCCAGGACGATGGACAAAGTCGATTGGGGCCCGCGACCGGCTCCCCGCCATGGCGTCCGCGCGACGGCGGGCCGGGTCGCGGGGCGATCGGAGCAGGCGAATCAAGAGGCGAAGCCTGCGACTCGGCAGTCGCCGGCCCCACATCGCAGTTCCACGGGGGACTTTGTCAACGGCCCTGCCCGGTTCCCCCGACCGACTTGGTCCGGCGCCCCGCACTCCTCCCCCTCGGGGCGGGGCGGGCCGGGGGAGCGAAGCCCCTCATTTTCCAAGGCAGAACTCGCCGAAGATGACGTCGAGCAGGTCGTCGGTGGTGGTTTGGCCGACGATCTCGCCGACCGCCTGGATGGCGATGCGCAGGTCGAGGGCGACAAGTTCGAGACCGGCCTCGAGGCGGAGTTGATCGGCGGCCCTCGCCGTCGCGTCGCGGGTGCGCCGGAGGGCGTCCTCGTGGCGGGCGCTGATCGCGGCGTGGTGCATGTCGGCCCCGATGCGTCCGAGTCCGGCCAGGCTCAGGATCGCCTCCTTGAGCGGTTCGAGGCCGGCGCCGGTGACGCAGCTCAACTCGACGACGGGCGTCGCGGGGTCGGGCAGGGAGAACGCCTCGAGGCGCCGCGGGTGGTCGGCCTTGTTGAGGATGACGATGCGGGGACGACCCGCCCGGGCGTCGAGTTGTTCGCGGTCGGTCGGGTGCAGCGGTTCGGAGCGGTCGAGGACGTGGAGGACGAGTTCGGCGGCATCCACCGCGGCCTGGGTGCGGCGAATACCCTCGCGTTCGAGTTCGTCGACGGCCTGGCGGAGTCCGGCGGTGTCGACGAAGACGACCGGGAGACCGCGGATATTGGCGGTCTCCTCGATGGTATCGCGCGTCGTGCCGGGGATGGGGGAGACGATGGCGCGGTCGTGGCCGAGGAGGAGGTTGAGGAGGCTGGACTTGCCGGCGTTGGGGCGTCCGAGGATGGCGGCGCGGAGGCCGCGGCGGAGCAGGCGGCCTTCGCGGGCCGTGGCCAGCAGTTCATCGGTGAACGCCAGCCCCCGCCCAAGGCGTTCGAGCAGGGCTTCCCGGGTGTCGGGGGCGATGTCCTCGTCCGGGAAATCGATGTGGGCCTCGCAATGAGCGAGGGTGGTCAGGAGATCGTCGCGCAGCGCGTTGACGCGGCGGGACAGGGTGCCGGCGAGTTGCTCGTTCGCGGCGGCGGCGGCCCGATCGGTGCGTGCGTGGATGAGGTCGGCCACTGCCTCGGCCTGGGCGAGATCGAGCCGGCCGTGGAGGAAGGCGCGGCGCGTGAACTCGCCGGGGCCGGCGAGGCGGGCGCCGGCATCCAGGAGCGCCTCGAGGATCTGTCGGGCCAGGAAGACGCCGCCATGGCAGGAGATCTCGACCACATCCTCCCGGGTGAAGGTGCGGGGCGCCCGGAAGACCGAGAGCAGGACCTCGTCGAGGCGGTGGCCGTTCCGTTCGATGAATCCGTAGTGGACGGTATGGGATTCGGACGCGGAGGGGCGGGGGTGGGCGGCGCCGGCCGGGCGGAAGAGGGAATCGGCGATGGGCAGGGCGCGTGGGCCGGAGAGCCGGAGGATGGCGAGGCCGGCTTCGCCGAGGGGCGTGGCGATGGCGGCGATGGTGTCGGATTCGGCGGCGTGAGGGCGCACGAAGGGAGGCGTCTAGGTACCCGGGGTACCCGGTGGGGGTGATTCGGGGGCCGGGTTGGCCTGGGGTTGGGCGAGTTCGGCGGCGAGACGGGCGCGCTCGGCCTCGAGTTCCCGGAGTCGCCCCACCGCTTCACGGACGACAAGTTTGACACTGGCCATGGGTTGGCCGCGGAAGCCGGGGGAGAAGCCGATGCGCGAGCGGGCCTGGCTGTATTCCTCGAGCAGATCGAGGTACCGGAAGGCCAGGGGGCTGAGGGTGGGGGGGGAATGGATGCGGATGGCGTTGAGCTGCTGGAGGAGCTGCCGGAGCAGCGGTTGCTGGCGCGGAAAATCCCAGGTGAGGAGGACGTTCTCCAGGGAAAGGCGGGAGGGCCGACTCCCGGCGCCCGGCAGCACGCCGATGGGTTGCAGAGTCTCCTCGAGCTTGCGAAGGGCGAACTCGGGGGGCCAGGCGCTCGCCTGGTTGCGCCCGGTGAAATTGGCGACGGTGAGGGCCCACCATTTCTCGACGTCCAGGAGACTGCGGAACGGGGGCGAGAACGACTCGAGGAATCCGGTCTGCCAGTTCCAGTGCTGTTGCATCGTTCCCAGCCAGGTGGCGAAACGGGTCGGGCCCTGGGGCAGCCGCACGAGTTCGCGGACGGCGAGGTGCGCGGAGGCGGAGAAATGTTTCCATTCGGCGGCGCCCATCCGCGAGAAGTCCGGCTGGCCCAGCTCGTGAAAGGCCAGCGGGGCGCGACGGGTGAGTTGATCGCGCAGGGCGTCGAGGGGCTCGGTGCCACGGTAATCGGCACCCGTGCGCGTCTGCGGTTCGAGGATGACCCCCTCGGGCACGGAAGCCAGGACGACTTGGGTCAGGCCTTCCACGAGCCAGAGGGGCGGTTCGCCCGCGCGCTGGTTGCCGCGGCGGCTGGCCAGTTCCATGGTGACCGCCTGAACGATTCCGCGGACCAGGCGATCCTCCGCAAGGGCCTTGGGGACGTGGACGTGGTATTGCCAGCCGTTCTCGTAGGAACGCGCGGCCACCGAGGGGGCGGTGTTGGTCCGGATCGTGGCGTCGATCTGGACGTAGATCTTGCCGATCCGCCCCCCCCCGGCACGCCAGACGTCCGGGGCGTCGAGCCATTTCAGGATCTCGCTCTTGATGCGGTCACAGGAGACCGCGAGGGTCTGGGGATTGATTTCGCGGACCGCGTCAGGACCGCGGCGCGGAGTGAGGGCGCGACCGCGCGGGAGGCGCGGGCCTTGTACCACGAACTGACCGGTCTGGCTGCTCGTCGTCGCCGTCGCCCCGAAATCGGGTGGGGGTGGAGCCGCGGCCCGGACCGGGGTGGCGCTGGCCATGGCCATGGCCAGTGCGAGCGCAAGCGTGGCCGGTCGAATCGTTCGGAGGCTCCGAACCCGGGAAAGCCGCGGCTCCGCGGGCCCGGGTCCGGGCTTGGTCCCACCTGGGCCGCCACCGGACGAGCAGGGGAGCCGGGCAGGGTTCACGGCAGCGAAAACGGGTTTCCGACCGCCCTCCCGAGGTCGGTCGGGACGTTCAGTCCTTCTTCGACCGGGCTTTCGGGGCGGTGTCCGACGGTTTCGAGGCCCCGGGCTTGGCCGGAGTGGCGGGCGCGGCGGGCGTGGAGCCGGTCGCCGGCGCGGCGGCCGGGGCCGGCGCATCCTTCTTGGCCGCCGCCTTGTAGCTCTCGCTCCGGTAGTCGGTGATGTAGAACCCCGAACCTTTGAAGATCAACCCGGCGCCGGTGCCGAGGAGGCGTTGGACCTTGCCCTTGCCCCATTTGGGCTGCGTGCACTTCTCTTTCGGACAGACCGTGAGCGCGGGATCCTTCATGGACTGAAAGATCTCGAACTCACGACCACATTTGGAACAGGCGTATTCGTAGGTCGGCATCGCGTGGGAAGGGTATGGGGCGGACGGAAAGCCGCGTCAAGGGGGCGAACGAAGGCAAACCATCCGGCTCACCCACGGTTCGGGAGCGAACCCGCCGGGCGCCGGTACCACAGGAGGCAACGGAACGTGGCAGCCGATCACACCGCCCGCTCGCCGTGCTCGTCCGTCCGGATGCGAATGGCGTCGTCGATGTTGGAGACGAAGATCTTGCCGTCGCCGATCTTGCCGGTCTTCGCGGCCTTGATGATGGCGTCGATGGCGACCTGCACCTGACCATCGGCGACCACGATCTCCATCTTGATCTTCGGGAGGAAATCGACGGTGTATTCGCTGCCGCGGTAGATTTCGGTGTGGCCCTTCTGGCGGCCAAAACCTTTTACCTCCAGAACGGTCATCCCATCAACTCCCACCTCCGAAAGGGCCTCTTTGACCTCTTCCAATTTGAA
>CAZSOV010000457.1:0-4511 GCA_964608505.1 uncultured Verrucomicrobiota bacterium | reverse complement strand
GACTTCCGCCTTCGGCGAGTTCGATGCGTCCGACGCGATCCGCCTTGGCGTCGGTGAAGGCGCCTTTGACATGGCCGAAGAGCTCGCTTTCGAAGAGGGCCTCGGTGATGCCGCCCATGTTGACGGTGACGAGGGATTTGGGGGCGCGCTGCGAGGCGGCGTGGAGGGCGCGGGCCACGAGTCCTTTGCCGGTGCCGTTCTCGCCCGTGATCAGGATGTTGGCATCGGAGGGGGCGATGCGTTCGATCATGTCGAGGATCGGGCGCATGGCGGGGGATTGGGCGATGATCTCGGGGCGGGAGCCGCGGAGGATCTCGTTCTCCGCGAGGAGTCGCTCGCTCTGGCGTTGGGAACGCCGGAGGGCGATCTGATTGCGGACGATGGCCAGGAGCCGGGCGTTCTCCCAGGGTTTCTGGACGAAATCCCGGGCCCCACGGCGCATGGCCTCCACCGCCAGGTCGATGGAACTCCACGCCGTCATGGCCACCACAGCGGGAGGGTTCTCGAGGGTGCGGAGGCGGTCGAGGACGTCGAGTCCCTCCTGGCCGGAAGTCGTGTCGCGCGTGTAATTGAGGTCCATGAGCAGGACGTCGAAGTCGCGACGCTGCAGGGTTTCCAGGATGGCGCCGGGGGCGGAAACGGTCTCGGTCTCGAATCCCTCGCCCTTGAAGAGGAGTCGGAGGGCGGCGAGGACATCGGCCTGGTCATCGGCGACGAGGAGTCGTCCGGGCGCGGTGGGCATGGGGGAAGTGTGCGAGGGCGCGGTCATGACGGGCAAGAGATAGCAGGAGGCGGGCCAGGGATGGCTAGGCAGGTGGCGGCATGGACGATAGGCTGATCGGGTGCCCTTGGGAGCTGGGGTGACGGGGGCCGGTTCGGAGGAGACACAACATGCCAATCTACGAGTTTGCCTGTGCGAAGTGCCGGAAGGTTTTCAGTTTCCTGTCGAAGCGACTGAACCCGGAGCGGGAGCCGGTCTGCCCGAAGTGCGGGAATCCGCGGCTGGTGAAGCAGGTGAGTTCCTTTGCCATGATCAAGGGGGTGGCGGAGCCGGCGCCCGGGGCCGGCGCCGGTTCGGAGGACGGAGACGCCGGCGGAGCCTTTCCGGAGGTCGACGAGGCCAAGGTGGATCGGGTGATGTCGGAGCTGGAACGGGATATGGATCACCTGGACGAGAACAACCCGCGGCACGTCGCACACATGATGAGACGGATGAAGGAGATCATGCCGCCGGGGACAACGCCCAAGGAGTTGGAGACTGCGATCCGGCGGTTGGAACAGGGGGAGGACCCGGAGAAGGTGGAGGCGGACATGGGGGATGTCCTGGGGGGCCTGATGGGTGGTGGGGAGGACGAGGAGCCCGGGGGTGGCGGCGCCGGACGGGGATATACGAAGGACGGCGGTCTCTACGACTACTGACCGGGCAAGTCGCGGGGCCGGCCCCGGGTTACGGCGGCGCGTGCTCCCGTCCCGGCGGTGCACGCCGGGGGGGGGAGGCACCGCAGTGAAACGGGACCGGGGGAAGGAGGGCGGACGAGTCGAGGCCGGCTCAGGAGGTGCCACCACCGGACTCGAGGGCTTCGAGGGCGGCCTGTTCGCGTTGGTCACGGCGCCACCAGACCCAGGAGATGATCACGCTCGCCTCGTAGAGGATTTGGACCGGGACGGCGAGGATCAGCATGGTGAACGGGTCGCCGGAGGGGGTGATGACGGCGCAGGCGACCATGTTGGCGACGATGAAATAGGAGCGGTAGCCGGTGAGCTTCTGGTAGTCGAGGATGCCGACCTTGACGAGGGTGAGCACCACGACGGGCAGTTGGAAGGTAAGCCCGACGGCGAGCATCATCTTGAGGACGAAGTCGACGTATTCGTCGGCGCGCCATTCATCGGAACCAAGCCCCATCCACTGGGCGAACTGGACGGTCATCAGCAGCGTGATCTGCATGATGACGAAGTAGGCAAACACGACGCCGACGATGAACAGGCCGATGCCGACCGCCATGGCGCGGTAGACGTATTTCTTCTCGTGGGCGTGGAGGGCAGGGACGACGAACTGGCCGATGAAAAAGATGACGAAGGGGGCCGCGAGGGTCAGTCCACCGAAGAGGGCGAGTTGCAGCGCGATGGTAATCGCGGAGAGGGGGCCGAAGGCCTTGATGGTGACCAGACCGGGATCGAGGGCATCCTTGGCGGCCGAGTTGGTGGTCGGGACGAGGCCCAGGATCAGGTTGGTGCCGAGGGATACCGGGGCCAGTTGGAGGGCGGACGGGGGGCGACCGGTCCAGAGGTTGGTGGCGAGCGGGCCGAGGTCGAGGCGACCGAGGGAGGCTTCGCCGAGGCGGATGACGACGATGGCGCGGCTGGCGGAGCTTAATTTCTGGGCCTGACGCAGGGGCCACTCGAGGAGGGCATAGATCCGATTGCCGGCAACGAGGCAGACGATCATCGAGATGATGACCGCGGCGAGGACTTTGATGATGGTCCAGCGAAGGTCCTCGAGGTGTTCGAGGAACGGCTTGACTGGGCCGCCACCCTCTTCTTCTTCGATGGATTCGGGTGGCGGCAGCGGCTCTTCGGCCATGGCGGAGGGGAGGATCGAACGATCCCGAACCGGTCAGGCCTGGGGCGTTGGAGCGGGAGGGGCTTCGGCGGATTTTTTCTCGGCGACGCGCTGGACGGGCTCCGCGGGGGGCTCCTCCTCGATGGCCCGCTGGAGGTCGTCCTGGACTTCGCGAGTGGCTTTCTTGAACTCCTTGATGCCCTGACCCAGACCACGGGCCAGTTCGGGTACCTTCTTGGCACCGAACAGGACCAAGACCACCACCAGGATGCCGATGATCTCGGGCCAACCCAGCATCGCCAGCAGGAACGAATTCATGATCAAACCTTTCTTGCGAGAAACGTTCGCCGAGGGCGGGCACAAGTAAAGGCCCAATCTCCCCCGGCGAAAACGCGATGGTACGGTGAAAAAACGGAGGGTTGGCTCAGCGGGGGGTCAGGAGGACGAATTCGCCCCGGCGATTCTTGGTCCAGGCCGGCTCGTCGTGACCGGTGACGGCGGGGCGGTCCTCGCCGAAGCTGATGGTGAAGACGCGCTTCGGGTCGATGCCGAGAGCGGCGATTTCCTCGCGCACGGCGAGGGCGCGGCGCTCGCCGAGGGAACGGTTGTATTCCTCGGTGCCGCGTTCATCGCAGTGACCTTCGATTTCGATGGCCGCGCCGGGATTGGCGCGGAGGTGATCGACGACGGCGGCGAGCTTGGACTTCTCGGAGTTCTTCACGACCGCGCTGTCGAAATCGAAATACACGACCTGGGAGGCGAACTGAGCCCGGTCCTCGTTGTACTGGGAGCGGTCGACGGGGCCTTCGCCGAGGCCGACGTTGGTGTTGGGGGGGGGCGGAGGGGCGGATTGCAGGCCCGGATTGTTGTTGCCGCCGGCGAGGTCATTGCCCTGCACGCCGACGCCGTTGTTGACTCCGAGGCCGGGTGCGACGGGGTTGTTGCGACCGGCAGTGCCGCCTCCGGGCAGCGACGGACCTCCGGCGCCGGGATTCTGGATGGCGGACGGACCGGTGCGACCGGCGGGCAGGGGGGTGATGGGTTCCTTGGCTTTGCGCCGGCAGCCGGGGGTAAGGGCAATCGCCAGCGCGGCGGTCAGGACCAGCGCCTTGGCGAGGAATGGACTTTTCATTTTGGATTGGATGGGGTCGGGCGATCACCGCGCCCAGGTCGGCTGTGAACAGCTGCCCGGAAGCCGCGGCAAATCCTTGGTTTGGCGGGTAGGCACGTCAAGCAGAGACAGGGTCCGTTTGCCATTACCCACCCGGCGGGCACAGAGGACGGTCCGCGAATTCGGTCCCCAGACGGGGTCCTCGCCGGGAACCAGCCGGGTGACGTCGCCCCCGCCCGCCGGCACGACGCACACCTCGAAGCGTCCGCCGCTCTGGGTGGTGAACACCACGGTCTTGCCGTCGGGGGACCAATCGGGCTCGGTGGCATTCGAGACGCCGGCGAGACGCAGGCGCCGGGGCTGGCCCCCGGACGCGGAAACCAGGTACAGCGTGGAGGGGCCGCCGGAGCGCGACGAGTAGCAGAGCGTCTGGCCGTCGGGCGACCAGCATGGGGACGAGTCCCCCTGGCGATTGTCCGTGAGACGGAGCAATCCCGTGCCGTCCATTCGGCTCACGTACAGATTCGGACTGCCATCCTTGCTCAGAATCATCGCGACACGTTGGCCGTCCGCGGAGATGGCGGCGGACGTGTTCAACCCGGCCCGCCGCGAGACGACGCGGCGATTGCGGGAGTCCAGATCGTGATGAAAAATGTCCGGATTCCCGAGGCGGTACGAGGTGTAGAGGAGGGCGGAGGAATTCGGAATCCAAGCCGGCGCGGCGATGATCGAACCATCCGCCGTGGCCGGCTGGGGGTTGTAGCCGTCGTAATCGGCGACGTAGAGCTCGGATTTGCCCTGGGTGAGTTCGCACTTGAAGGCGATGCGCGTGCGGGACAC
>CAZSOV010000456.1:0-4629 GCA_964608505.1 uncultured Verrucomicrobiota bacterium | reverse complement strand
GACCACCTCCGACTACGACCGCGAGAAGCTCCAGGAGCGCCTCGCCAAGCTGGCGGGCGGCGTGGCCGTCATCCATGTCGGTGCCGCGACCGAGACCGAGATGAAGGAGAAGAAGGCCCGTGTCGAAGACGCGTTGCACGCGACCCGCGCGGCCGTCGAGGAAGGCATCGTCGCCGGCGGCGGCGTGGCCCTCATCCGCACCGTCGCGGCCATCGAGGCCGTGAAGGGCGCCAACGAGGACGAGCAGATCGGCGTGGACATCGTCCGGAAGGCCGTCGAGTTCCCGCTGCGCGCGCTCGCCATCAATGCCGGCGTGGACGGCTCGCTCGTGGTGCAGGAAGTCAAGCGCCGCAAGGGCAACGACGGTTACAACGTCGCGACCGGCGCGTACGAGGACCTGGTCAAGGCCGGTGTCGTCGATCCGAAGAAGGTGACCCGCACGGCGTTGCAGAACGCGGCCTCCATCGCCGCGCTCATGCTCACCACCGAGGCGCTCATCACCGAGATCCCCGAGAAGGACAAGAAGCCCGCCGGCGACCCGCATCACGGCGGTGGCGGCGGCGGCGGCATGGATTACTGATCCGCGATCCATCCGGGTCGGGAGGAATTCCCCAATGCACGAGGAGGCCGGCGCAAGCCGGCCTCTTTTCGTTTTTGCGGGCGGGGCGGGGACTTTGTCAGGCTGGGCCCATGCTGGATTCGCTGCTGGTGAAGGCGCGGGAAGCGGACTCGCGCTGGCTCATGGTGGTTTTGCACGGGCTGGGCGATAGCCTGGCGGGATACCGGTGGATGCCGGAGGCCCTGGATTTGCCGTGGCTGAACTACCGGCTGGTGAACGCGCCGGATCACTACTTCGGGGGCTACTCCTGGTATGACTTCGCCGGCGAGCCGGGGCCGGGGATCGAGCGCAGCCGGAAGCTCCTGTTCGACCTGCTCGACGCGGAGTCCGCCGCCGGCCACCCGTCCGAGCGCACGTTCCTGTTCGGGTTCTCCCAGGGCTGTCTGATGACGATGGAGGTCGGGTTGCAGTATCCGCGGCGGTTGGCCGGGTGCCTCGGGGTCAGCGGCTACATCTACGAACCTGAGCGCCTGGTGAGTCGGCTTTCCCCGGTCGCGAGGCAGCAGCGGTTCCTGATGACCCATGGAACACGGGACCCGCTCATCCCCGCCGAGCCGGTGCGGAAGCAGGTCGAGGTGCTCCGGGCCGCCGGCATTCCCGTGATCTGGCGGGAATTCGCCAAGGAACACACCATCGCCGGCGTGGAGGAATTGGACGTGCTCCGGGAGTTCGTCGAGGCCGGACACGTCCGGTGACGGGGCGGCCCGTGGCTTCGTCGCGCGGGGCGGCGGCGGTTCAGGGCGTGGCCGGGGCGGACGGCGGGGAACCCTTGGTCCGGCGTTCGAGGATCTCGAGATACTTTACGGCGGGCTCGTACGGGGGCCAGCCCTGCTTCGTCGACTTCACGAACCAATCGTAGGCGGCTTGGATGTCGCTGCATTGGAGGAAGTGCCAGCCCATGTAGAAGCTCGTGATGCGCCCCTCGGGGTCCAGTTCCACCGCCTTTTGGAAGTGGGGGCGCGCCTCCTCGTGGCGCCGGATCCAGTCGAGACACATGCCGGCCCGGAACCGGTGGAGCGGATGGAAGGGATGTCGCTCGATGGCGCGCTCGAACCATTCAAGAGCCTGCCGGGCTTCCTCCTCGTAGCCGGCGTCGCCGAGAAAGCTCCGGAGCCGGTGGCACTCGCCGATGCGATAGGCGGTGAAGGCGTTCCCGGGTTCCGCGGCCCACGCCGCCTGCAATTCCTCGAGCTGGCCGGGAGTACCGTCCCCGCGGAGGGATGCCCGGTCGAGGTGCCGGGTTTCGGGACCGCGTCGGGAGAGGTCGTGAAGGATCGCGCCGGCGAGGCCGAGGACAAGGAGGGTCACGGGGAGCCGCCAGGGCCGGCGTGAGGAGACCCACCAATCGTCGGTCGCGTAGCGCGAATACCCGGCGAGGAGTGCGATCCAGGTGACGGCGACGAGCGCGTTGGCTGGGATGTGGAAGTTGAAATCGACGAACGCATGAATCAGGAGCGCCGCGAGGCCCCCGGAGGCGCCGAGAACGAACGCGTACCGGTCGCTGCGTTTGACCTCGATGGAGCCGGGATCGCGACGGACTTGACGGAGCGTGCGGGCGACGCCGTAGCCGAGCAGGAGCCAGGGCACCGCGATGACGGCGGAGCCGGCCACGCCCCAGTCGGCGAGGGCGTTGAGGTAGTCGTTGTGCGCGCGGAGGGGTTCGCCGTGGACCCAGTGGGTGCGGTACTGTTTGAAGCGCTCGTTGAAATGGGCCGGACCGACGCCGAGCCACTTGTGGTCACGCCACATCGCGACGGTGGCCTTCCAGATGTTGATCCGGGAGTTGCGCGCGCCGGAATCGAGGTCGTGCCAGGTCTCGATGCGGTTCTTCATGAACGCGCTTCGGGAAACCAGCAGGCCGCCGCCGAGGGCGATCACGGCGAGGCCGACGAGCGCGGGACGGCGGTAATCGGGATTGCGGGCGAGGGCGACCAGGACGCCGGCGACGGCGAGGCCGGAGGCGAGCCAGCCGCCGCGGGAGAAGGTGAGGGCAAGTCCCGCGAGGAGGACGAGGGCGATGTAGGCCAGGAAGACCCGGCCGAGGGGTTTGAGCCGGCCCGCGACGAGCATGGCGAGAGTCAGCGGGAGGAGCAGCCCGAGGAGCCCGGCGAAATGGTTGGGGCACATGAAGGAGCCGCTGCCGCGTCCGACGTAATCCTGGGCCCGGGGGAAGCCCCAGACCGTGTTGCGCCCGCCGGCGTACTGCCAGGCCGAGTAGAAGCACATGGCCGTCGTCACCCCAAGCAGCACCCACATGAGAATCTGCGCGGTTCCCTGCCGATGCAGATTGTTGACGATGACCAGGAACAGCGTCGCGTAGGCGAGGATGCGGAGGAGTTCGCCCCGGGCGACATAGGGAAGATCCGCCTCGTAGGTGCGCCAGACCGCCCACGCCACGAAGAGCAGGACACCCCAGCAGACGGGGGGCCAGAGCAGTCGGTGCTCCCGCACGAGCCAGATGCGCGCCACCCAGGCGAGGGCTGCGGCCGCGGTGAGTCCCTCCACGACCAGAAAATCGCGCAGATCCGCCGCGCCGAATCGCAGGATGGCGAAACCCAGCGCGAACGCGACCAGACCCAGAATGACTCGTTCAAGCCCGGAATCCCACCGCTCAACATCCATGACCGGGTCACGCTAACAGGGGGTGAAATCCGATCTCAACCGAAACCCCCGCGAAAGCCGGTGCGGTCTTGAGCCCGAACGTGCCGGGGAGCATCTTGCGGGCCCATGACCACGAGTTCCCCGACGGAGACGGCCCCCGCCGCCCCCCGCCGCCGCGGCATCCTGCCCAAGCTGTTCCTGGCCTTGTTCAGTCTCGTCCTCTTCCTCGTCGCGGCCGAGGTGGTCCTCGGGCTCATGGGCTTCGGGAAGGTCGAGATCTACGAGCCGGACCCGCGGGTGTTCTGGAGGTTGAAGCCGAACCAGGACCGCTTCACGAAGGTCGATCACAAACCCGTCCACATCAATTCGCGGGGCACGCGCGGCGCCGAGTTCGCGGTGCCGAAACCGGGTGGGACGATCCGGATTCTCGCGCTCGGGGACTCGAAGACGTTCGGCTGGGGCCTGACCGAGGACGAGTCGTATCCGAGGCGGCTGGAGACCGGGTTGCAGGTGCTGGTTCCCGCCGGGACCCGCGTCGAGGTCGTCAACACGGGCGTGAACGGCTGGGGCTACCCGCAGATGAAGCTGTTCCTGCAGGACCCCGGCCTTGGCTGGCAACCGGATTTCGTGCTGCTCGGGGACGCGAACCTCTGGACCCAGTTCTCGGAGGATGCTGACCCGAACTTCGTGAAGCAGATGATGGGCCGGGTGCGGCTCAAGAACCTGCTGCGCCGCTCCGCCATCTACCACTTCGTCATCGAGGTCCAGCTCGAGACCTTCTATCAGCGGTACAAGACCAAGTTCATCCCGGTGGATCCCAGGCAGGATTCGATGTTCAAGGAGGCCCAGAAGAACGATCCGGACGCGGTGTTCAAGAAGGCCATCGAGGACATCTGCCAGCTGACGGCGGCGGCGAAGGCAAAGCCGGTCGTGATGTACATCCCGCGTCTGGACGAGCTCGAGGCCGGGAAGGAGAGCAACGTCCAGCAGGCCAAGCGCGAGATCTGCCAGCGGCTCGGCGTGCCGTTCCTGGATCTCACCCCGGATCTGAAGGCCGGTGCCGGCGGGCTCTACCTGCCGGCCGACCCGGTGCATCTCAACGACAAGGGATGCGCGATCGTCGGGGCGAAGCTGGTGGAGTTGTTCCGCGACCTCGTGCGGCCGGGGGCGAAATAGCCCCTGCCTGCGCCGGGTCAGGGGACCCGGCCTGCAAGGGCGTGACTGGGCGGGTGTAGGCCGCGTGCCCTCACGCGGCGGGGTGCGGTCGGACGGATGGGCGGACGCACGTGCGCCGGGTCAGGGGACCCGGCCTACAAGGACGCGATCGGGTGGGTGTAGGCCGCGTGCCCTCACGCGGCGGGGTGCCGCCGGACGGATGGGCGGACGCACGTGCGCCGGGTCGGGGGACC
>CAZSOV010000455.1:0-4634 GCA_964608505.1 uncultured Verrucomicrobiota bacterium | reverse complement strand
CGTCGATCCGCCCTTCCCGCAACGCCACCCGCGTCAGGCCCCCCGGCAACACGAAGATCTTGTCGCCATTCAGGATGAACGGTCGCAGATCGATGTGCCGCCCCGCGAATTCCCCGTCGCAGAAGGTCGGGTGCCGCGACAGCGAAATCATCGGTTGCGCAATGTAGTTCCGCGGGTCCGCCTCGATCCGCGCCCGGAACTCGGCGATCTCCGCCTTCGACGCCTTCGGACCCATCAACATCCCGTACCCGCCCGACTCGTTGGCGGCCTTGACGACGAGCTCGTCCAGGTGATCCAGAATGTATTTCCGATCCCCGTCCTCGCTTGCGAGGTACGTCGGCACGTTCTCGAGGATCGGGTCCTGCCCCAGGTAATACCGGATCATCCGCGGCACGAAATAGTACATCACCTTGTCGTCCGCGATCCCCGTCCCCACCGCGTTGGCCAGGTTCACGCTTCCCGACCGGTACGCGTGGATCAGCCCCGGCACGCCCAGCGCCGAATCCTTCCGGAAAACCGTCGGGTCCAGGAAATCGTCGTCGATGCGGCGGTAGATCACGTGCACCGGCTGCAAGCCCTTCGTGGTCCGCATGTACACCCGCGAAACCCTCACCATCAGGTCCCGGCCCTCCACGATCTCGATGCCCATCTGCCGGGCGAGGAAGGAGTGCTCGAAATACGCGCTGTTGTGCGGCCCCGGCGTCAGCAGCACCACGGTCGGATCGGCCACCCCCGCCGGCGCCGAATGCAGCAGCGTCTTCAGCAGCATGTCCGAGTAATTCGCGACCGGCCTCACCCCCGCGGCCTCGAACAGCCCCGCGAACGACCGCCGCATCGCCCGCCGGTTTTCGAGCACGTACGAAACCCCCGAGGGGCAACGCCCGTTGTCCTCCAGCACCAGATACTTGCCATCGCGGTCCCGGATCAGGTCCGTGCCGCAGATGTGCATGTAGATGTCCTTGGGAACCTGGAAATTGACGAATTCGCGCCGGAAATGGCGCGCCGACAGCACGTAGAACGGCGGGATGATCCCGTCCTTCAGGATCCGCTGCTCGTGGTAGATGTCGTGCAGGAACAGGTTCAACGCCGTGATCCGCTGCACCAACCCGGCCTCCACCTGCTCCCATTCCCGCGCCGGAATGATCCGCGGGATCAGGTCGAACGGAAAGATGCGCTCCGTTCCCTGCTGGTCCCCGTACACGTTGAACGTGATTCCCTGGCGCATGAACGCCAGGTCCACGGCCTGCCGTTTCTGGTCGAACTCGTCCTGCTTCAACTGGTTGAAGCGTTCCAGAAACCGGCGGTAATGGGGACGCAGTTCGCCGGACTCGGTCACCATCTCGTCGAAGAACCCGCCCGCCTCGTAGCGATCCAGCAGCACCGCGCCATTGTGCCTCCCGACCCTTCCGACTCAAGCCTGCCGCGGCTGAAAACCGTTCATCGTTTCCATGAACCCCGCGACCCCGCGACCACCCCTTGGAATTTTGAGCTTTGAACTTGGAGCTTCGAGCCCTCGCTCAGGACAAGGACACGCCCAAGAACCGCCCAACGCCCGACGCTCAGCCCTTGGGTCTTTGAGCTTTGAACTTGGAGCTTCCAGCCCCCGCTCAGGACAAGGGCACGCCCAGATACCGCCCGATCCCCGCCGCCGCCCGATGCGCATCTCCGATGGCCTGCACGACCAGACAGGGGCCATGCACCAGATCGCCCCCGGCGAACACGCCGGGAACCCGGGTCATCTGCCGCTCATCCACCGGCACCGCCCCCGGCCCCTCCCCGAGCAACGTCCCGAGGTCCCCCGCGAGCACGGAGGCCGAGGCATCGAAACCCAGGCAGACGACGATCCAGTCGGCCGTCAATTCCACGATGCCCCCCGGCGTTTCGACGCGCAGGGTACCACCCCGGTTCTCCGGCCCCGGTTCCACCGCCACGGGCCGGGCTTCGAACAGAAAATGCACCCCCTCCTCCCGCGCGTCCTCGAACTCCCGGCGCCCCGCACTCATGAGTTCCTCCCGGCACGGCACCACGCCCACGGCCTCCCTCGCCTCGGCCCGCACCGCCGCGCGCAGGCAATCGAGCGCCATCTCGTCCTCCCCGATCACGACGACACGCCGGTCCTGGAGTTCCGCGGCCCGGTGCGCCCCGGCGGTGCGAGCAAGGAAGTCCTCGCCCGCCCTCACCGCGGGCAGGTCGCGCCCCGGAATCGCCAGGACCCGGGCGCGACGCGCGTCCAACCCGACAAACACGACATCGAAATCGCGTTGAAGCTCCGCGAGCGTCGGCGAGAGCCCCGGCTGACAACCCGAACGGAACGCGACGCCCGCCGCCCGCAGCATCTCCCAGCGCCGGTCCACGAGGCTGGGGTCCAGCCGGAACGGGGCCGCGCCGAAACCCAGCGCCGCGGAGGGCGGAACCTCCTCCCCGAGGATCTCCACGGCGTAGCCCTTGCGGCAGAGCTCGTCCGCCGCCGCCAGCGCGGCCGGGCCCGTACCGATGACCGCAACCCGGCGTCCGTTCGGAGTCCCCGCCCGCAGGACGGCGTCGCCCTCCGCCGGATGATAGGCCGCGAGAAACTGCTCGAGTGCGCCGATGGACACGGCGGACGACGGCCCGTTCAGCACGCAGCCCTCCTCGCACAGGTGGTCATGGGGGCACACGCGCGCGCAGATCTCCGGCAGCGCGCCGGCCTCCCGCACCAGTTCGGCAGCCTCCTTGAACCTCCCTTCCGCGGTCAGCAGCATCCATTCCTGGATGTGGCTGCCCAACGGGCATTGGGTCACGCAGTTCGGCGTCGGACATTGGATGCACCGGCTCGCCTGAACCTTCGCTTCCTCCTCGTCGAAAACCACGTGCGCCTCGGCAAAATCATGGGCGCGCTCCGTGGCGGGGCGTTTCGGCAGATCGTGCGCCTCCAAATCACGCCACGCGTGTCGGAGATCACCCGAGCGTTGGGGCTGGTCGCTCATGGTCGATTTCTTGGGGTTGCCCGGAACCTCCCCCGTTTCCCGAGAGCCCAGCAAGATTTTGTTGGCGAAACATGAGGATTCCGAATCAACGCCCCGCCTTCGCCATCGCTTTCGCTCCCGCCCTTTCCCACCCTCTCCCCCGATGCCGATGCCGCCGCGCCGCTCCCCGGGCTCCGTTTCGACGTCCACCACGCCCGCTCCCCCCACCCCCGTCCTTCGCATCTCCGGACTCGGCGCTTTCCGCGGTCGGACCACGATCCTGTCCGACGTCGACTGGACGGTCCTTCCCGGCGAGCACTGGGTGATTCTCGGCGCGAACGGTTCGGGCAAGACCTCCCTGCTTGCCGCGCTCACCGGCTACTTCACCCCCAGCGCCGGCGAACTCGAACTGCTCGGCGAACGCTTCGGGGAATCCGACTGGCCCGCCCTCCGCCGCCGCGTCGGTCTCGTCAGTTCCGCCCTCCGCCAACTTTTCCACGAGGACGAACCCGCCGCCGAGGTCGTCGTCGGCGGACGCTACGGCACCATCGACGTCCGCGACGCCCCCCGCCCCGCCGACCTCCGCGAGGCCCGCCGCCTCCTGCGCCTCGTCGATGCCCCCGCCCTCGCCGACCGACCCTGGGCCGTCCTGTCCCAGGGCGAACGCCAGCGCGTGCTCATCGCCCGTGCCCTCATGGCCCGCCCGGACCTGCTCATCCTCGACGAACCCTGCGCCGGACTCGACCCCGTCGCCCGCGAACGATTCCTGGGCTTTCTCCAACACCTCGGCAGCGCACCCGTTCCCTCCCTCATCCTCGTCACCCATCATGTCGAGGAAATCGTCCCGGCCTTCCGCCATGCCCTCGTGTTGCGTGCCGGTCGCGTTGCCGCCGCCGGACCCGTCGACCGGGTCCTGCGCGGCCCCCTGCTTTCCCATGCCTTCGACGCGCGGGTCCGGCTCCACCGCCGTCGCGGACGTTACTCGCTCTCCGTCGACCCCGACGCCACCCCCGGCCATCCGTGGTGACCAGGGCCTGGGCCGCTCTCCGCTTCGCACCCCAACCGCTCCCGTTCACTCGTATCGGACGTCGACGATCTCGAATTCCTCCTCGCCCGACGGCAGCCGCACCCGCACCCGGTCGCCCCGCCGTCGGCCCACGAGGGCGCGACCCAGGGGCGAACGCCAGTTCACCCAGTCCCGGTCCAGATCGACCTCGTTCGGCCCCACCAACCGGTACCGCGTCGACTCGCCCCCGCGCCCGCGCGACGACGTCGTCAGTGTAACCGTGGCCCCCAGTCGAACCTCGTCGGGGGGCCCCGCTGGCAACTCCGTCACCACGGCCTCCGCAAGGATGCGTTGCAGGTGTGCGATGCGGTCCCGCGCCGCATCCGCGCCCGTCCGATCCGCCGCATCCTTCGCGTCGCCGGCGAGCAACCGTTCCAACTCCTCCCGGAACAACCGCGCGCCGGTCGGCGTCAGAGGAAATCGATCCTCGCCGGCGGAGGATGCCAGGGAACGCCGCGCCGCCGGACGCTCCGGCAGGTCGTCCGATTCCCGGGTAAACGCCTTGCTCATGGTGGACCGGACCCTACCCCGCCACGCCCCGTTCCTCCACCTCGGGGTGGCGGCCTGATCCCGGTCCCTTCCAAAGCGGCAGAGGACTGCCGCACTCCAAGACCCTGGCGGGC
>CAZSOV010000454.1:0-4680 GCA_964608505.1 uncultured Verrucomicrobiota bacterium | reverse complement strand
GCCGGGCGCTCCTGGGCCATTCCGATCCCGCCCTGCGCGAGCGCGCGCGGCGGATCTGGGCGGAGGCCGGCGGCGCCGATCGCCGGCAGGTCTACGAAGCCTGGAAGAGCGTCACGACCCTGGCCGCCGACGGACCCCGGGGCCGGTTGGTGTTCGAGAAGGCCTGCGCCTCCTGTCATCAACTCGATGGCGTGGGGTACCGGGTGGGGCCCGATCTCTCCGGCGTGCGCAACCAACCCGCGGAAGCCCTCCTGCTCCACATCATCGTCCCCGATGCCGAGCTCTCGTCCGGGTTTCAGGCCACCGAGATCGAGACCCGGGACGGTCGGATTCTGACGGGATTGGTGACGGGCGAGAGCCCGTCCGGCGTCACCCTGCGGAAGGCCGGCGGCGAGGACGAGGTCCTGGCCCGCGCGGCCATTCTCACCCGGAGCTTGAGCCGGATGTCCCTCATGCCTCAGGAACTGGAGAAAACAATGAGCCGACAGGACATGGCCGATTTGCTTGCCTGGCTGAAAGGAGCGCGATGAGCGCGAACACCGGCACCGACAATCCGACCGAACCGAGTCCGCCGACGCCCGGGCGCGGACGCGAGCCAGTCAACGAATGGCTCGAACTCGGCGAATCCGGAATTCACGGCCGGGGCGGTTACGCGCGCCAACGCATCCCCGAAGGCACCTCCGTCGTCGAGTACGTCGGAGACCGGGTCGACAAGAAGGAGTCCGCGCGGCATTGCGTGGAGGGCAATCCGTTCATCTTTACCATCAATGACGAGTGGGACATCAACGGGGATGTCTCCTGGAATCCCGCCCGGTTCCTCAACCACAGCTGCGCCCCGAACTGCGAGGCCCAGCAGGAGGAGGAACGCATCTGGATCGTCGCGCTCCGGGACATCGAGGCCGGCGAGGAACTGACCTTCAACTACGGCTACGATCTCAGCGAGTGGCGCGATTACCCCTGCCGCTGCGGCGCCCCCAACTGCCTCGGATACATCGTCGCCGCCGAATTCCATCCCGAAGTCGGGCGCGTCCTTGCCGAGGAAGCCGCCGCCCAGCTGGCCCCGCCGCCCGATCCCCTTCCCCCGTCCTGACCCCGCCCCCTCGCGGACGCTCCGCCGAACGCGATATTCCCGGGGTCCGCTTCCAACATCATGCGCGTGCTCGTGGTCGAAGATGATCCTAAGATCGCCTCCTTCGTCGTGAAGGGCCTACGGCAAAGCGGCTTTGCCGTTGACCACTCCGCCGACGGCGACGAGGCGCACACGATGACCAGAACCGTCCAGTACGACGCCGCCGTGGTCGACATCATGCTGCCCGGAACCGACGGACTCCGGCTCGTCCAGCAGTGGCGGCGCGAAGGCGTGCGCACGCCTGTCATTTTTCTCAGCGCCAAGGCCTCCGTCGACGACCGGGTCCGCGGCCTGCAAGCCGGTGCCGACGACTACCTCGCCAAGCCCTTTGCCTTCTCCGAACTCCTCGCCCGGGTCCAGGCCCTCATCCGCCGCGCCTCCCAACCCACCGAAACCACCCGGCTCGAGGTCGGCGGACTTGCCGTCGATCTCCTCACCCGCGAGGTCGTCCGCAACGGCCAGCGCATCGAACTCCAGCCCCGCGAATACAGCCTCCTCGAACTCCTGCTCCGTCACGCCGGTCGGGTCGTCACCAAAACCATGATCCTCGAGCGGGTCTACGACTACAGCTTCGATCCCCAGACCAACGTCGTCGACGTCCTTGTCTCGCGCCTTCGACAGAAGGTCGACCGCGATTTCCCCGACAAACTGATTCATACCCTCCGGGGCGTCGGCTATGTCCTCAAGGCATCTTGAACGCGTCCGCCGCTCGCTGACCTTCCGGCTCAGCCTCTGGTACTCGGTGATCTTCATCGCCAGTGCCATCGTCCTCTTCCTCCTCACCTACGCCCTCCTTTACACCGCCGCCGGACGGAAGGACGTCGAGGTGGTCGAGGCCCAGGTCAAGGAATACGTCGCCGTCTACGCCGACCGCGGCCTACGCGGCCTCCGCGAACACATCGAACGCAACGTCCAGGGCGGCGCCCGTGTCCCCTACGTCCGCCTCACCGGACCCCGGGGTCCCACCATCGTCGTCGCCGTGCCTCCCGGCTGGGTCGAAGTCCAGTCCCGCGAAATCAGCCCCGGCTGGTACCAGAAGGCCTACTCCGTCCGCGTCCCCCGCGACGACGAACGCGACGTCGTCTTCCGCGCCGCCGAACTCGCCGACGGCGCCTGGCTCGAGATCGGCAAGGTCACCGACCGCCGCGACGTCGTCCTCCGCCCGTTCCGCCGCGCTTTCTTCGGCGTCATGATCCCCGTCGTCGCCCTCGGCGTGTTCGGGGGCGCCTCCCTCGCCCACCGCGCCACCCGGCCCCTGCGCGAAATGGTCCACACCGCCCAGGCCATCCTGCGCACCGGCAGCCTCGACGCCCGTGTCCCCGTCGGCCCCTCCGACGACGAACTCACCGGTCTCGCCGACCTGTTCAACCAGCTCCTCGAGAAGAACCAGCTCCTCATCCGCGGCATGCGCGAGTCCCTCGACAACGTTGCCCATGATCTTCGCACACCCCTCTCCCGCCTCCGCGGCTCCGCCGAACTCGCCCTTCGCGACCCCGTCGATGCCGCCGGCGCCCGCGAGGCCCTCGCCGATTGCATCGAGGAATCCGATCGCGTCCTCGAAATGCTCAAGGTCCTCCTCGACGTCGCCGAGGCCGAGGCCGGCATGATGAAGCTCGAACGCGCCCCCACCGACCTCCGCGCCCTCCTCCTCGAGGCCATCGAACTCTACGACTACGTCGCCGAGGAAAAGGGCGTCCGCGTCACCCTCGAGGACGGTCCCCCCTGCCCGGCCTCCGTCGACGCCGCCCGCTTCCGCCACGTCGTTGCCAACCTCGTCGACAACGCCATCAAATACACCCCCGCCGGCGGCCAGGTCCGCCTGCGCTCCCGCTCGACCCCCGCCGACACCGTCCTCGAGGTCCAGGACAACGGCATGGGCATCGCGCCCGAGGAACAGGACCGCATCTGGCAGCGCCTCTACCGCGCCGACAAAAGCCGTTCCCAGCGCGGGCGCGGCCCCCGCCGCAACCTCGTGCGCGCCCACCTCCCCCCCCACCGCGGCACCCTGTCCGTCCACACCGTCCCCGACCGCGGATCCATCTTCGAAGTCCGCCTCCCCCGGCCCGCCGCCGCCTGAGCGGGATTCCCGGGGATTCCCGGTTTGCCCGGCCGCGGGTCCCGACGGCAGGATCTCCCCATGCGCGCCGTCCAGTTCGAGCAACCGCTGAAACTCAACCTCATCGACCTGCCGGAACCCCCCGCCCCCGCCCCCGGCGAGGCCCTCGTCCGGGTGCATCGCGTCGGCATCTGCGGCACCGATTACTCCGGCTGGCTCGGCAAGATGCCCTTCTTCTCCTACCCGCGCATTCCCGGACACGAACTCGGCGTCGAGGTGCTCGCCGTGGGCGACGGCGTCACCCACGTCGCCCCCGGGGCCACCTGCTCCGTCGAACCCTACCTCAATTGCCAGGGCTGCTCCGCGTGCCGCCGGGGCCGGACCAATTGCTGCGAGAACCTCCGCGTCCTCGGCGTCCATACCGACGGCGGACTCCGCCCGCGGTTCCTCCTGCCCGCCCGGAAACTCCACCCCGCCACCCGCCTGAACCACGAGCAACTCGCCCTCGTCGAAACCCTCGCCATCGGCTGTCACGCCGTCGAACGCGCCCAACCCACCGGACGCGAAACCGTCCTCGTCATCGGCGCCGGTCCCATCGGCCTCTCCGTGATCGAGTTCGTCAAACTCACCGGCGCCCGCCTGGTCGTGATGGACCTCGTCGAGGCGCGCCTCGCGTTCTGCCGCCAATCCATGGGCGTCGCCCACACCGTGCTGGCCGGCGGCGCCGACGGCGGCCTCGACGCCCTGAAGGCCATCACCGAGGGCGAACTCGCCCACGTCGTCATCGACGCCACCGGCAGCAACAAATCCATGAGCCGCTGCCTGGAATACGCCGCCTTCGGGGGCCGAGTCGTCTACGTCGGCATCACCTCCGCGGAACTGTCGTTCCCGCATGCCCCCGTGCTGCATCGGCGCGAACTCACCCTGCTGGCCTCGCGCAACGCGCTCCCCGGCGACTTCACAAGAATCATCCAGCTCATCGAAACCGGACGCCTGGACACCCGGCCCTGGATCACGCACCGGACGGATTTCCAGCGTCTTGGCCACGATCTACCGGCCTTCGCCGACCCTGGCGCGGGCGTGATCAAGGCCGTCATCGAGGTCGGACCGGAGTGAGTGAGGCTGTGCGGGGGGGGAATGCCCCCCGTCCGCGTCCCGGCTCGACCATCCAGGCGCCGATCAGCCACCCCGGGTCCTAAATTCTACCCAACGCATTGAATCAAATATGCAATCCCGCGGTATTTACCATGTTGGTAGAAGGAGACGGTCGTGGGGTTACCATCGCCGCGGCGAGGCATGAGAAGGCCAGAGCGAGAGTGTCGTTAGAATTCCCGCGGTTTTTGTAGTTGATAGACCACCCGCAACTCGGCACCGTGCACCCATGCCGCGCCCGCGTCTGAAGGCACCGCCGGACCTGCCCCTCGCCTACTACCACTGCGCCTCCCGCATCGTGGATCGCCGCTTCATCTTCGCCCCACCCGAGAAGGAGCACTTC
>CAZSOV010000453.1:0-4692 GCA_964608505.1 uncultured Verrucomicrobiota bacterium | reverse complement strand
TTGGGGATGAGGTGCGACTCCACGCGGTGATGTTCGCCGTAGCGGGCACTGGCGCCGGCCGCGTTGAAGTAGCGGAAGGCGACGAACTCGAGGCCGTGGATGCGGCGGTACCATTCCAGCAGGCGCTCGAACATGAGCTTCGATTCGCCATAGGGATTGATGGGACGCTGGGGCAGGGACTCGTCGATGGGTACCCGTTCGGGCACGCCGTAGGTCGCGCAGGTGGAGCTGAAGACGAACTTCCGCACTCCCGCCCCGACGCAGGCCTCGAGCAGGTTGAGGCCGTTGGCCACGTTGTTGCGAAAGTAGCGTCCGGGATGCTGCATCGATTCGCCAACGAGGGCGAATGCCGCGAAATGAAGCACGGCCTCGGCTCCGCCCTCGCGGAGGGCCAGCGCGATGTCCCCGGGCACGGACAGGCAGCCCTCGATCAGGCGCGCTCGCGGATCCACGGCGGAGCGATGCCCTTCCGAGAGGTTGTCGAGGACGACGACTTCGTGCCCGGCATCGAGCAGTTGCTCGACGCAGACGGAACCGATGTAACCGGCACCGCCGGTGACGAGGACCTTCATGGGGCGAGGTTAGACCGGGCGACCGGCGGAGGGCGAACCTCGATCGGTCCGTCCGGGACGTCGCGTCGACGCGGCGCGCCGAGGGCCGAGGGCCGAGGGCCGAGGGATTGCGGTCACTCGGGAATTGCGTCGTCGGCGGGTCGGGGCTTAATGGGAACGAAGCAAGTTCCCAAGACAAACCGCAGGAGGCTATGACATGAGAGCCAGGAATCCGGCCGGACCGCGCCCGAGGCGCGGCGGTTTCACGTTGATCGAGTTGCTGGTGGTGATCGCGATCATCGCCATCCTGGCCAGCATGCTGCTGCCCGCGTTGTCGCGCGCGAAGGAAAAGGCCCTGCAGGTCCAGTGCCTGAGCAATCTCAAGCAACTGAACCTCGCCCTCCTCCTTTACGCGGACGATCACGACGGCATTTTTCCGGGCGCCGCCTCGAAGGGTTCCTACGAGCCCATGAAGGAGGACTGGATCTTCTTCAACGTGAACCGGGCGGTGGCCAACAAGGAGTTCTTCAACAACGCCAAGAACAGCGCCATCGGGCCCTACATCGGCAGCTTCACGACCAACCTGTTCCGGTGCCCGGGCGACCGTGACGTCCAAAAGCGCGCCCGCGCCTACGCGAAGGCTCCCACGTCCGGCAATCCCTATCTCTATAGCTACTCGTTGACGAGCATCGTGGACGACGGCTTGAACAATCGCGGCATCTCGAGCGTGTACGGAGCGGGGGCCCCTCCCCTCCATTTCCGGAGCACGTCGATCCGGAACGCCTCCCGCAAACCGACTTTCGTGGAGGAGAACGGCGAGGAGGCCCGCGGCGCGGTGATCGACGACGGCCGGTTCGTGGCGCCGGGAAACCTTCTCAGCGGTCGGCACAAGTACCAGACCGGCGCCAAGGCCAGCCCACGCGAGTACTCGGACAAGGGACGGGGCTCGGTGGCCTTCGCGGACGGACACGTCGATTACGTCGCGCCCAAGTACACGCTGGATCAGGACAACTACGATCCGACCCGCTGAACCAGGGCTTCCTCCCCAGGCCCAAGGGTTCGCCAGACGCCGGAGGCAAGGTCGTCCAGATCGAAGCCCCCGATCCGCACCCGCAGCAGGCGCAATGTGGGATGCCCGACGGACGCCGTCATCCGCCGGACCTGCCGGTTGCGGCCCTCCCTCAGTTCGAGCGCGATCCAGCGGTCGGGGATGGACTTTCGGACGCGAATCGGCGGGTCGCGCGGCGGGGGTGCCGGCTGGGGATCCAGCAACCACGCCCGGCACGGCAGGGTCTGCCGGCCCTGGATGGTCACGCCCCGCTCCAGTCGGTGCAGGGCGGCAGCCTCGGGAACGCCCTCCACCTGGACCCAGTAGCGGCGGGGATGCGCGTGTTCGGGCTCGAGCAGGCGCGCTGTCCAACGGGCCTCGTCGCTCAGCAGAAGCAGTCCCTCGGAGTCCGCGTCCAATCGTCCGATCGGGTAGACGCGCGGAGGAAACCGGAATTCGGCAAGGGTCCGGTTCGGCGAGCCGTCGGGCGTGAACTGGGAGAGCACGCCCCAGGGTTTGTGAAAGGCGACCAGCAAGAAACCCGAGAATGGTCGGGACGCCAACGGGGAGGGAAGGGCGAAGCTTGGGTTCCTCGATGCGGCGGGGCCGGGGAAATGGACAAAGCCGGGTGCGTAACCGTTTAATGGGGCCGGCGTCTGCCTGGTCGCCGGTTTTCCCCCTCGATTCGCCTCCTTCGATTGTCCCGCGACTCAGCCCGCCGTCGCGCAGACGCCATGGCGGGGAGCCGGTTGCGGGCCCCAATCGACTTTGTCAAACGCCCTCGGATGCACGGCCTGCCCGGGCTCGCGGTCGGCGCGCCAATCGCTATTCTGGGCGCCGATGCCGTTGCCCGTGCACTCACGAGAGGTTCGCTGCCGGAGTGGATTCCGGCGACCCATCCGGCAAATGGCCAGGATGGCCCTTCTGGCGGGCCTGGTCGTCGCCGGATTTGTGGTCCGGGCCGAGGATATCCCCGTGATTCAGGTAACCCAGAAGCTGCCGGCGTTGGTGGGCTTCCGTTCCGTCGCTCGTTGGAAGGCCACGGACGGAGTCGAAGGCGCCCGGATTTGGTCCTCCCCCATCCTCGAGACGGCGACGCCGTGGAACGAGGTGATCGTGTCGTGGAATGTCGAGCCCGCCCGGCACGCCGGCCTGATCGTCGAGGCGTCCGTTCCTGCGGACGCCGACGATGCCGTCTGGTCGCGGTGGTATCGGCTCGGAGACTGGTCGCTCCACGGCTCCATCCCCGTGATCCGCGCGTCGGTGAGCGGCCAGAAGGACCAGACGGCTACCGTCAAGACCGACACGCTGGTCCTCTCGCGTTCCACGCGGCGACTCCGGCTTCGATTGACGGGGCACGGCGAACTTGCCGGGCAACCCGATCGATTGCGGTTCGTCGGGGTCTCGCTGGCGGACGGCGCGCGGACGGCGCGGGTCCCAGCGCGCCCGCCATTGCGTTCCGCGTGGGGCCGGTCGCTGGAGGTGCCCGAACGCTCGCAGATCGCCTTTCCGGGCGGCGAGGGTTGGTGCAGTCCGACCTCGGTCTCGATGGTGCTCGGTTGGTGGGCCAGGGCCCTGGGGCGTCCGGAGCTCGATCGCGACGTTCCCGAGGTGGTGGCCGGCGTCCATGATCCCGGCTGGCCCGGCACGGGAAACTGGCCCTTCAACACGGCGTATGCGGGGAGCTTCGCCGGGATGCTCGCCTGCGCGGCCCGGCTGCCCGACCTGCGTTCGGTGGAGGAACTGGTGGAGTCGGGAGTGCCCCTGGTGTTGTCCGTCTATCCCCCGGCCCTGCGGGGACGCGACAAGGTGATGCCCAACAGCGGGCATCTCGTGGTCTGCACCGGATTCACACCCGAGGGCGATGTCCGGGCGAACGATCCCTGGGCACGGATCGAGGAAGGACAGCGTGTCGCCCGGGTCTATCCGCGGGCCAATGTCGAGCGGGCCTGGGAACACGCCCACCGCCTGGCCTACGTGATTCTGCCCTGGGCCGAAGCTCGTCGCCTGCCCGCGCAGTGGGTGGACTGACACGCTTCCCGACGTTCAACCGTTCACCCGTCCCTCCGGTGCTGCAGTCGCGCACGCAGTCGGGCGATGTGGGCCTCGATCGCTCCAACGTACGAATTGGGGCCCGTCGGCCAGGGCTCCGAAAGAAACCGCCAGACGCCGCCCAACGCGCTATCGAGCCGGGGGCGCACGTTCTGCTCCCAGAAATCAGGCGTTTGACGGATCAGCGCTTCCTCGGTCGGGAAAAGGCGTTCAAGGACGCAGCCGGGACGCGCGGCGATGGCCTCCGCGAACTCCCGGTGCAGGAGGGGCAGCTTGTCGAGGTAGTCTGGCGCGGCCATCTGCCCGAGCAGATCCGCGGTCCCCACCCCGCAACCGGCGACGTGAAGCGCCTCGCTGGCAAACCAGCCTGCCTCCGGAACCGTGCCCGCACCCGTGCATCGAATCATCGCCGCCACGCCATCGAGATCGGCGGCGGGCCAGCCGCGGGTCGCCAGAAGCGCACGGGCGAATCCCGCGCCCCGCTCGACGTGGTCCAAAGTATAGCGGCCTCCCGGGCCGGGGTCGATGCCGCGCCGCCTGAGGTACCCCGTGTCGTGCAGCAGGATCGCCACGAGCGCCAGGCGGAGCGTCCGGGGCTCGGGCATGGGCGCCCTTCCGCTACCTCGCCATCCCGCGAACCAGCGCCCCAGACACAGGAACCCCTGCATCGTATGCTCCAGATCGTGGTAGTGCGTGTCCAGTGCCTCGAAATCACAAGCACGCCCCGCGCAGGCCTCCGCGAACCAACGATGCGTCCCCTGGACGGCCTCGAGTCCTTGCGCGTCGAGCCCGGAGCCGACGATGGCGAGGACGGACTCGAGCACGGCGCCCGGATCTCGGGTGTTCACCTCGGGAAACACGTGGCCAAGAATAGCAGGAGCGAGAGGCGAAGACAGGGGCAATCTGGCCAGCAAACCCGGATGGTCGGGGAATGCACGTTCGCCGCTTGGGTTCCCCATGCGCGCCGAACGTTTCGTGGTGTCTACCCGAAAACCGCCTTCTTCAGATCCCGCAAGACGAACGCCTCCGTCCCCTCCAAAC
>CAZSOV010000452.1:0-4694 GCA_964608505.1 uncultured Verrucomicrobiota bacterium | reverse complement strand
TCCGATCCGGACGCGCGCGCCGAACTGGCCCGGTTTCTGGACGTCGCCGGCCACGTGGGGGCCGGCGTGCCACCGCGGCGTCCGGCACCCGAGGTGCGCGCCCGGGTGATGGACCGTATCCGCCGCACGCCCCAGCGGTCGGAGGGCGCGGCAGCCGCGGCAACCGCGGCGTCGGCAGGTGCCGCGGACGCGGAGCACGGCGGGGCCCTGGCGGAGGGCGTCCGGTTCCTGGCCTCCACGGCGCCCTGGCTCGCCGGACCGTTGCCCGGAACGCGCCTGAAACTGCTCTCCCTCCAACCGGAGCGCGACTACGCGATGCTGCTCGTGGATCTGCCGCCGGGGACCATCTACCCGGAACACGACCACGCCGGACCCGAGGAAATGTACGTGCTCTCGGGCGATCTGGTGTCGGAGGGACGCCGGTTGGGTCCCGGGGATTTCCTGCACGCGGACGGCGGATCGCATCATCACGAATTGCGGAGTCCGAGCGGTTGCCTGGCGTTGATGGTGGTTCCGGCCTCGACGCTGGCGACGGCAATGGGGCAGTAAGGGCCCGTCCCACCGCACCGCGGACCCGGGCGTCGGCTGGGCGTCACTTGCCCACTCGGCCGGCGGACGTTTTCCTGCGAGCCATGAGCCGGTCGCCCGAGGCCCGATGTCGTCCGCCGCTCCATCCAGCCATCAAGCCGTCCATCAAGCCCTGAAACGGGCGCGCTGGCTGCATTGGCTGCTCGTGGCGCTGATCCTCCTGCTGGCGCTGGGCACGCTGCAAAACGGCGGCAAGGTCCAGTCCCTGCGCCGTCGGGACGCCGAAATGCGCCGGGTTCTCCTGCTCAACGAACTCCGGGAAGCCCGGGAACGCGGCGAGGACGGGTGGTTGAACCTGGCGCGGACCAACCTGCTGCGGGCCCGCGAGATCCGGGCGGACCAGGATCTCCGGGACGAATGGGTGTCGTGCCTCGCCAAGGCGGCCGACCAGCGAAGCGGGGATCGGCTGCCCTGCCGGTTGCTCCCCTGGCCGCCGATGACGCGCGGCCCGAATCTCGAGCTCCGCTTCACCCCCGGCGGCGGCGTCCTCTTCGGATGCACCGACCGCGCCTGGGTCGAGTGGCGCCTGGACCGTCCGGGCCAGCCACCCCGGACCGTGCCGGACGCGATGCGCAATCTGGCGGGCACGATGGGGATCCGGACGAATTCCGGCGGTTTGAAGGCGGTGCCCCGCGACGACGGCGGAGTCCAGTTGCGCACCGAGGATCAGGACCGCGTGGTCGTCACCCTGCGGGGGCCGGTGGCGCACCGGGTCTTTGCCCTGGCCTGGTCGGACGGCGGCACCTGGCTCGCCATGGCCGGGCGCAGCCATCATTCGGTCCCCGGCTCGGACGGTCGGATCGTCGAGGTCTGGAATCTTCCGAGCCTGCGGCGGGGGCTGGGGGAGCTGGGATTGGACTGGAGCGACGGCAATCCGGCGGCGTCCCTGGCGAGGGCCCCGGAGCCGGAGCGTTGGTTCCGGCGGATACGGGTGACGTTGGGAGCGTTGCTGGTGCTGGTCGTGGCCGCGGCGGCCATCGTGAACCAGCACGTGGTCTTCAACCGGTACCAAGCCGCCGAACGGTCGGCCGCCGAACGGGCCCACGAGCTGGTCCAGGTCCGGGAACGCATGACCCACGCTGAAAAGATGCGGGCGCTTGGCACCCTGGCCGCCGGGGTCGCCCACGACTTCAACAACCTGCTCTCGGTCATCCAGATGTCTCGCCAGCTCGTCGAACGCGCCCTGCGCCCCGCCGGCGTTACCAAGGAGCACCTCGATAACATCGGGCAGGCGGTCGAGCAGGGCCGGACGGTCGTTCGCAGCATCCTCGGGTACAGCCGGGACACGCGCGACCTCACGCAGCGCGTCAATGTCACCGAGCTGGTCGACGGCGTGATGGCCCTGTTGCGGGGCCAGTTCCTCTCCGGTGTCCAGACCTCCGTCCAGGTCGCCCCGGGCCTGCCCGAGGTCGAGGCCAGCCGGGGACGGCTCGAGCAGTTGCTGTTGAACCTCATCGTCAACGCCGCCGAGGCCATGAACGGGAAGGGCAACCTGCGCCTCGCCGCCCGCATGGTGGACCTCGCCGGGGATTGCCTGCGCCCCGCCCACGGCCACGGGCCCTGGTTGGAACTCGCGGTGTCCGATACCGGCCCCGGCATTCCGCCCGAGGTCCAGCCCCGCATCTTCGAACCGTTCTTCACGACCAAGACCCTCGGCAACCAACGGGGCACCGGACTCGGACTCGCGACGGTCTGGCGCATCGCCGAGGAGGAAGGACTCGGGCTCCGTCTCCATTCGGAAATGGGTCGCGGCACCGAGTTCCGCGTCCTGGTTCCGCTCTCGAAACACGCTTCCCCCGACCCCGTCCCCATTCCCGACGCCCATCGCCCATGAGTGAGTCCGCACCTGCCCCGATCCGCGCCCGCATCCTGCTCGTGGAGGACGATCCGCTCCAGGCCCGCCTCTACCAGCAGGCCCTCCCGGACTGCCGCTTCACCTGGGTGCGCACCGGCACGGAGGCCCTGGCCGCGCTCGGCCGCGAAATCCCGGAGATCATCCTCCTCGACCACGTGCTCGAGGGCGGCGAGACGGGACTCGCCTTCCTGCCCCGCCTGAAGGAGGTCGCGGCCCATGTGCCCGTGCTTGTGGTCAGCGGGACCCTCGCCATCGCCGAGCAAATCCGTGCCCTCAGCGGTCCCCGCTCGGCCCACTACGTCATCGAGAAACCCGTGGACCTCGACGTCCTGGAACGGACGCTGGCCTCGGCTCTGCGGGATTGCGGCCTCGGGGAGGCCGTGGCCGCGCTGCGCTCGCTCGAGCGGGCGGAGTTGATCGAGTCGGGGGATCGGGAACGGCTCTTCACGGAGCGCTTGTCCCGGCAGCACGAACTGCTCAAGCGCCTGCGCCACTCCCCGGCCAAACCCAACATTTCCGCCCTCGCCCTCGAATTCGGCGTCGACCGACGCAGCATCCGGCGCGATCTCCAGGACCTCGTGACGCGCGGCCAGCTCCCCGAAACCATCCTCGGTCGCGACGAGGATTGAGGCGCGTCGCACCCCGGGGGCGGCAGCGCGGGTGCGCCCCTCCCGGGTGGCTCCGGCGATGGCCAGGGATCGGCGTGCCACGCGACCCGACCGTGGCGACGCCCTCGCTCCGGGGAGGATGGCGCCGGCCACCGGTCATTGGATCTTCGAATCCGAGGAGGTGCCCCCTCGTTTCGGTCCGCGCTACGGAGCCGCGATGCGACCGGTATGCCGGTGGTTCTGACCCAGCATCGGCCAACCGCCGGGGGCCGCCCCGAGGAGACCCGGGACGCGCACGGCGTGGACCACGCCCCCCTGGGTGCAGGCGTACACGGTGCCGTCCGGTCCGATCGTCACCGCCGGACCGCCCGTTCCGGCCATTGGATAGGACCACAGGCTGGAGCCGGTGACGGTATCGACGCAGTAGAGGTTCCCGTCGCGTCCGTTGACATAGAGTCGTCCGTCGCTGCCGAGGGCGGGCATGGCCGGTTCCCCGGAGCCGAGAACCGTCTCCCATCGCTTCGCCCCCGAAGCCTCGTAGCAATAGAGCGTTCGGTTTTGGCAGCCGAAGTAGACCGCGCCGTCGGGCCCGATGCTCAACCCGGTGGGCATCTCGCCTCCCGGGATGGAGACGCTCCAATCCAAGGCGCCCGTGGAACGGTTGCGGGCCGACACGAGAGCGGTGGTGCCTCCCGTGGTGTCCCAGCCGCTGAGGTAGACGCGGTTGCCGCTGCCGGTCACGGCCACGACCGAGTTTCCCACCGGAACGTTCCAGAGGACGCTGCCGTTGCGGGCGGCGTAGAACGAGCTGGAGTTGACGAAGTGAATCACCGTTCCGAAGTAGGCGGTGCCGTCCGGGCCGATGGCCGGGTAGTGCGCAATCCACGGGCCGCTCCGGCCGGGCGAACCGACGGTGACGCCCCAGAGATCCAGGCCGTTGGCCGGGTTCACCGCGTGCGCGGTGCACAGCCGGCTGTTGAAGTGCACGATGCCGTCCGGCCCGAATCCGGCCGCGGCGTCGATCCAACGGCCGTAGAAACGGTTCCAGTTTTCCGCGCCCGTCGCGGGATCGAGGGAACGGAGCCAGGCCTCGCTGCGATTGTCCCCGTTCACCTCGGGCCCGGAGCGATCGTGGACGGCAAACACGGTGCCGCTGTCGCTCACCGAGACGCCGCTGCAGTACCCCGGGCCCGCGTAGTTCCACAGGACGGCCCCTGACGCCGTACTCAGTGCCCGGACGTTGCCATTCTCGCAGGGAATGTAGATCCGACCGGCATCGTCGAGGGCCGGCGGATGCGTGTTGCCGATGGGAACCCCGGTCGCGTACTGCCAAAGGGCCTGGACCGTCGTTGTTGCCGGACCCGCCGGGGAGAGCAGGAAGCAGAAGTAGGAGTCGGTCGTGAGATCAACCACCACCACGCAGGCTCCCTCGTCGGTCAGCGCGACGGACTCCACCGGGGCGGTGCCGTCGGTCCCCATTCGGGAGAGAACCGCCGCCGGGAGTTGTCCTTGGGGCCAGGTGCCGGCGGGAACGACGATTCGATACCGGCCCGCCTCCAGACGTTCCGCGGTGAAACCGGTCCCCGCGAGAACGACGCCGGTCGGCCCGACAATGCCGCTCACGAGCCCCGCCCCCTCGCCCG
>CAZSOV010000451.1:0-4697 GCA_964608505.1 uncultured Verrucomicrobiota bacterium | reverse complement strand
TCGCTCCAGCTTGTGCCGGTTCAGCGCGGCGACGTCGTCGAGCATGGCGCGTCGGGTGGCGCCGGAGAGTCCGTCGGGATTGGAGAGGTACAGGACGGGTTCGCTGCTGCCGCGGAGTTTGACGCCTTGGAAGCGGGACGGAAGGAAGCCGGAGCCCCAGTAGAAATCGTAGAAGATCTGCCCGCAGGTGGTGCCCTTGCTGACCGAGGTGAGGACGGTGAAGGCGGGGAGGTTGTCGGTGATGGCACCGAGTCCGTAGGTGAGCCAGGCCCCGAGGGTGGGCCGCCCCGGGATCTGGGATCCGCTCAACAGGAACGAGATGGCGGGGGCATGATTGACCGCGTCGGTGTGGAGGCTCTTTACGAAGCACAGTTCGTCCACGAGGCGCGCGGTGTGCGGCAGGAACCGGCTGACCCAGGCGCCGGAACGCCCGTGCTGTTGGAAGGGCTCCACGGGCGCCAACAGGAGCTTCCCGTCGGCCTGTCCGGTCATCGTGCTGAACCGCTTTCCGGCGATGTACTCGGCGGGGACGGGGCGTCCGTGGAGTTGCTGGAGCCGGGGTTTGTAGTCGAAGAGGTCGACGTGGGTGGGCGCGCCGTTCTGGAACAGATAGATGACGTGCTTGGCGCGGGCTGCATGATGGGCCCTGCCTGGCGCCCCCTCCAACGGCGTCGCGCCCGACGCGCGGTCGCGTCCGAGCAGACCGTAGAGCGCCGCGGTGCCGAGGCAGGTGGCGTCCGTAAGGAAGCGGCGGCGGGAAAGGGGCATGGGTTGTGGGTGGTGGGGGTGTTGCGAAAGGAAAGGGTCGAGGTTGGAAGTTCCAAGATCAAAGCTCAAAATCCCGATGGGCCAAGGGTGGGGAAGCTCCAAGTTCAAAGTTCAAAGTTCCAAAGGTCGGGGGTGTTCGAGGACAAGGGGGGTTTGAGGGAAGCTCCAAGTTCAAAGTTCAAAGTTCAAAGTTCCAAAGGTTGGGGGTGTTCTGGATCGGGGGTGGCGATGGATGGGGAAGTTCCAAGTTCAAAGCTCAAAGTTCCAAAGGGCCCGGGGGCGAGGAAGTTCCAAGCTCAAAGCTCAAAGTTCCAAAGGGTTGGGGTATTCCAGGTCGTGGGGGCCAGGCGCGACAAACAAGCCGGACTTCGAATGTCCCGGGGCTTTGAGATTTTGAGCTTTGAGCTTGGAGCTTTGAACTTGGCGACCGCCCCGCACGCCCACCCCAGCGCCAAGAAAGGTCCAGCTCGAAACCTCGAATCCGCCCCTCGAACGCCCCCGGTCGCTTGGGATTTTGAGCTTTGAACTTGGAGCCTTGAGCCTGGAGCTTCGAGGATCCGGGCTTGCCGCGCAGGTTTTCAGGAGGTTGCACGCTTGCGCATGGCTCCGAGGATTCGGAGCAATTGATGGGCCTCGCGATAGAGGGGGCGAGCGGCGTCGGCCAGGTCCGGTTGGGAGGCGACGATCATGCGCAGGAAGAACTTGGTCTCCTTCGCTTCCTTGAGGCACCGACTGACGGTGTACCGGAAGTCCTTCTTGGAGACGGCTTCGTTGGCTTCGCAATAGTTCGCTCCCACGCTCGTTCCCGCTCCGACAAGCTGATCGACGAGCCGATCGTTGACGGGTCCCCGGGGAATCGTCCTGGCGAAGCGCACGATGCTCTCGCCGAATCTCGCGGCGCGTTCCTCGAGGTTCCACGGGGGCTGATCGGAGGAAGCGTCCCCGTCCCGCAGCGAAAGCAACTGCGTAGGGAAGGGTTCCGGGGCCGCTTCGAGGTCGATATCGCGGAATGGATGCGACATGCCGAGAATAGGACCCGGGGGGAAGTTCCAAGTTCAAAGCTCAAAGTTCCAAGGAATTGGGGGTGTTCTGGATCGGGGGGTGGCGATGGATGGGGAAGTTCCAAGTTCAAAGTTCCAAGGAGTCGGGGTATTCCAGGTCGTGGGAGCCAGGCGCGGCTAATCAGCCGGACTTCGAATGTTCCGGGACGTTGAGGTTTTGAGCTTTGAGCTTGGAGCTTCGAACTTGCCGACCGCCCCGCACGCCCACCCCAACGCCAAGAACGGTTCAGGTCGAAACTTCGAATCCGCCCCTCGAACCTCGGTCGTTTGGGATTCTGAGCTTTGAACTTGGAGCTTCGAACTTGGCGACCGCCCCGCACGCCCACCCCAGCGTCAAGAAAGGTCCAGATCCAAACCTCGAATCCGCCCCTCGAACGCCCCCGGTCGCTTGGGATTTTGAGCTTTGAACTTGGAGCTTTCCCCCGGGTTATTCGTTCGACAACGCCTCGTCGAGGTTCAGCAGGGTGTTGCCGACCACGGTCCAGGCGGCGAGTTCGGTCGGGGAGAGTTCGATGGGGCGCGGGGATTCGCCGTGGGCGAGCAGACGTTCGGCGGCGGACGGATCGGCGTCAAAGGTGGCGCGGTGGCGGGCGAGACCGGAGTCGAGGAGGTCGAGTTCGTGCGGGTCGAGCGAGCGTCCCAGGACGAGGCGGGCGGCGAATTGGAGGCGCGCGGCGGTGTCGAGGGCGGGACTTCGGAGGAGGCGTTGGGCGAGGACGCGCGCGGCTTCGAGGTAGGTCACGTCGTTGAGCGTGAGCAGGGCGTGGAGCGGGACGTTGGTCCGCGGGGTGCGCACGGTGCAGGTGGCGCGATTGGCGACGTCGAAGAACATCGTGGGCGCGACGATGCGCCGCCAGAAGACGTAGAGGCTGCGACGGTACAGGTCGGTGCCGTGATCTTGTCGGTAGCGTTTGTTGCCGAAGGTGGCCTCCTCCCAGACGCCCGCGGGTTGGTAGGGGCGCACCGGCGGGCCGCCGATGTCGGGGGACAGCAGGCCGGAGACGGCGAGGGCGACGTCGCGGATCATCCACGACGGGAGCCGGTGCCGGGGCCCGCGGGCGAGCAGGCGGTTTTCGGGGTCGCGTTCGAGGAGCTCGGGGGTGGCACGGGAGCTCTGCCGATAGGCATGGCTGGTGACCAGGAGCCGGACCAGGTGTTTGACGTCCCAACCGGAGGAGATGAACTCGGCGGCGAGCCAGTCGAGGAGTTCCGGATGGGAGGGGCGTTCACCCTGAAGACCGAAATCCTCGGTTGTTTTGACCAGGCCGAGGCCGAAGAAGGTTTGCCACAGGCGGTTGACCGTGACGCGCGCGGTGAGGGGATGGGCGGGATGAACCAGCCAGCGGGCGAGGTCGAGGCGGTTGGACGGGGGCTGGGAGGAGGGGGCGGGGACCCCGAGGGCCGCCGGCAGTCCGGCGGGGGTTTTGGCACCTGGCTGCGTGTAGAGGCCGCGGGAGAGGATGAACGTGTCGCGCGTGAAGACCGAATCCTCCATGACCATGACCCTGGGAACGGCGCGATTCAGGGATTCGAGCTCCGCCTGGCGACGGCGCTGGGCGTCCAGAAGGGTGGCGTAGGCGGGGTCGAGGGACTTGAAATGCTGGGCGAGCTTCTCGAGCCGGTTTGCGTCCCGGGTGGCGGGGGCGATCCTGAGGTGACCCAGGATCTCGGCGGGAAGGCCGTTGGTGGCGGAGGACTCGGCGGCGGGCCGTCCGTCCGGACGGGGGAAACGCCGGAGTTCGAAGGCCTCGGTGCCGGACGCGGCCTCGGCGAGTTCGCGCGCCACGCGGGTGCGGGTTACGGACTGGTCCGGGGAGGGCGCCTCCAGGTTCGGACGGGCCTGGGGATCGCCGCCGGAGCCGTCGACGGAGGTGCGGTTGAAGAGGGCCAGGAGACCGTAGTAATCGCGTTGAGTGACGGGATCGTACTTGTGGTTGTGACAACGGCTGCAATTGAGCGTGGCCCCGAGCCACACGGTGCCCACGGTTTCGGTCTGGTCGAAGAGGTAGTCGATGCGGTTTTCCTCGGGGATGCGCCCGCCCTCGCCGTTGATGGAGTGGTTGCGGACGAAGCCGGTGGCGAGTCGTTGCTCGAACGTGGGTTCGGGGAGCAGATCCCCGGCGAGCTGCCAGACGGTGAAGACGTCGTAGGGCAGGTTGCGGTTGAAGGCGTCCACGACCCAGTCGCGCCAGGGCCACATGGTGCGTTCGGCGTCGCCTTGGTAGCCGTTGGAATCGGCGTAGCGGGCGGCTTCGAGCCAGTCCCAGGCCATGCGCTCGCCGTATCGCGGCGAGGCAAGCAGGCGGTCGACGACCCGTTCGTAGGCGTCGGGGCGCGCGTCGGCGAGGAAGGCGTCCGTCTCCTCGGGAGTCGGGGGCAGGCCGGTGAGATCGAGGGTGACGCGGCGGAGCAGGGTGGCTCGCGCCGCTTCCGGCGAAGCCTTCAGGGACGCCTGCTCGAGTCGGTTACGAATGAACCTGTCGAGGGGATGAAAGGGCCCGGCATCCTTCGGGGACGCGGACGTGGCCGCCGGAAGCGGAGGCCGCTGGACGGGGGCATAGGCCCAGTGTTGGTCCCACGCTGCACCCGAGGCGATCCAGCGCGTGAGCAGGTCGATCTGCGCTGGGTTCAGCGGCTTCTTGAACTTCGCCGGCGGCATGAGGTCGTCGGGATCGCCCGGGGCGAGGCGCCGGAGAAGTTCGCTGCCGGCCGGTTGGCCCGGGACGACGGCGGGGTGTCCGCTCTTCCCTGCGGCCAGGATGCCGGCGCGCGTGTCGAGGCGGATCCCGCCCTTGCGCGCGCCGTCGTCGGGACCGTGGCAGGCGAAGCAGTGGTCGGAGAGCAGCGGGAGGATGTCGCGGGCGAAGG
>CAZSOV010000450.1:0-4706 GCA_964608505.1 uncultured Verrucomicrobiota bacterium | reverse complement strand
GGTGGTCGGGCTAGATCCGTCGTTTGTCTCCGTCCAGTCCGACGACCAGTCCACCGTTCCGTACTGGGCATTATAGACTCGGTCATCAAAGTCATCGCGGATAACCTTGAATCCCGCATCGTAGCTGACGGATCCGGAGGAGCCGGCCGTGTTGCCACCCAAGGTCCACGTCACCGTGCCCGAACCAAAGACACCCGCTGCATTGGCGGTGCCGGCTGTATAGGTCAATCCGGGAGGCACGGCATCGGTGACAACCAGATTTCCGAGGTGGCTGGTCCCGTAATAGACGGTGTCCACGGTGTACTCCACCGAGTTACCGACGTCGGCCTCGGTTCGATTGGCGCCTTTGACCAAGGCGGGGTAGAAGGGAAAATTGAACGTGGTCAGCGGACCGGCCACGACATTGGTAATCGAGGTCACCGTCGGAACGAGCCACGGGGGCAGATCGGGGTCCGAGGTGACGACCCTGACGGTCCAAGTTCCGGCTGCGACATTGAACGAATACGCGCCGAGAGCATCCGTGGTGGTGGAACTCTGAAGCGCGCCACTTCCATCATAGAGCTCGACGCTGATATTGGGCAGGGGCGCATCGGTACCCACGGAATAGGTGCCATTCGGGGCATCATCGTGCGTACCGTCCTTGTCCACAAAGACATGCTGACCGATAGTGAAGGTGGCGCCGCCGGCACCGACTCCCCCGAGGAACAGAGCGCCCCCGACCAAGACGGTCGAGAGCCAACAGTTGATGGAACGGATTCCGTTCATGACTTCAATGGACGAGAATTTCTATACTTCAGTCGATGCCACCCGTCAGGCCGGGGACAACAAACATGGGCGGAGCCCAATGGTTTCTGGTGTGACACCAGACCTTGGGCTCCATCGCGACCTCAACCACAACCAAGACAAGTGCCTTCACGCTCGGCATGCACTGCGTGACCAACAACCAACGCTTTGAACAATCGCGCAACTACGCAAAATTGTTAACAAATCAGGAGGCGGAGCACAAGGAAAAGAAATGCCATTCAAGGCCCTTGCGGAAGATCCAGGCACCGGGGTCCATTCACAAGTATATCCCGGTCAACATTTTATGCACATACCATTGCATTGGAACGGTTTCCAAGAAACCCACACCCTCAGGACCATCCGACCGGATTCCAATTCGCTCGCCGCGGCTGCCATGCGCGAGTACGCAGGGGCTATTCAAGGAATTCATTTGCCCACGAGCACCGCTCGGGCCGGCACTCCTCCGTTCAGGGCCGTACCAACCTGCTCGAGAACCTGCTCGATGGGAGCGGCGACCGCCGCCGCTCCACTGCTGGCAAAAAGAAGTCCGCATGCCCGAGGGGACGTGGCAACGTCTTCCAGCAACAGAGCTCCCGAATCTCCCGGAGCGAGGAATGAGGAATCGAGATTCCGCACAATCATAAGCCCGGCGAAGGTCTTGGAAAACGCGACGGAACCACCGCACTCGGCGGGGTAATTCACGGTAATGCTGGCGTTAATCCCGGTGATGGAGGATCGGGTTACCCCGGTGGTACGCCCGCTCTTCTTAACAAGCAAACCGATCTCCGGGGCGCGTGTGGCGGAAGAAGGCGTGCCGACTCCAAGAATGGCGCCGTCGGAGCGAACCGCTCCCGCCAATGCTTTGGCGACCCCGGCATCGCACCTCCCATCCATCCAGAGGCCCAAACGAACCAAGGTTCCGACATTCTGAAGGAGGGAGGTACCGCAAGAAGAGTCCAGCAGTCCTGGTTGGACTACGTAGTCGCCGGTACCGGCCAAGCGCCGGTTGACCCCCGCCACGACGTCCCCCTCCAGGACATGGCCCGCACTGAGGACATACAAAGCGCCCCCGAAAGTAACTGCGCCACCCAGCGTCCCTCCACAGCATCCACTGTTTCCGGTATCGTAGCGCCAGCCGCCGGAGGTTCCGAGCTGGATGGGCAGCGTTTGCCGGGCGGTGTGGTCCACGGTCCCGCCCGTCGAAGGGCCAGGTTTCCCCCGCCCCTTGCTGCCCGTGTTTCCCTTTGCGCTGCCATAGAAGGGGTCGCTGACCTCCACGCGCATGAGCACGCCATCGAGGCTCAGGGGGATCTGCCGATGCAACCGCGCGAAATTCGGGTGATCTTGCTCCAGAAGCACCATGACTGACGCTTCCGGTTGTTCGGTCTCGGAAAGAGTTATGGCGGTTCCGATGGCTCCCGGCTGGCCCAGGATCCGTTGATCGACGGCACGCTGAACGCGCACGGCTCGTGCCAGTTGCTGGAAGCCAAGTCCCGGGACATTCGTCGGAGAATGCTCACTGCCGGAGGCAACTGCCGGGAAAACGATCCAAGCGGAAAGAGCGAGACTAGGGAGCCATTTCATCGTGAGTTCAACAGGCAAGGTTTTGGTCTCTGACCTTAGGGTGATGCCCTCTCTTTCTGATGAAGGCAGGTGCTTCAGGTCTTAAGCAAAAGGGCCGTGGAGGCGAAACGCTCCCCGGCCCATTAAAACTGCTCACTGCAGGGAACTACCGTCGCATGACGATTCCAGTCACCGTCGGCATTCCGAAAGCCGTAGAAGTACGGCCAAAACCAATCTCTCGGACAACTCTATCCCCTATGAGGGGCGCAAAGTTGTCCGTTATTGTAACTGTCCAAGGTCGTCATCAGGGAGCCGCCGCCGCCAGCCTGCCAAGCTGCGCCCGACGCCTTGACTTTGGTGGTTCGGTACGTCGACCACCACGCGTCCGCCGACGCGATAGTAGCGTTGATGCAACTGGACTCGGCACCGATCAACACATTCAACTTGGCCGCCACGAGCTGCCGGAACATATCGTCCCGTTTATCTCCGAACATGGCGTTGAACATCATGGAGAGCGCCAAGTCCTTGGCGTAGACCTGTCCGCCGACCGTAATCGAGCTAACGGGCCAAGCTTCGGCATGGTTCTTCCAATATCCAATGGTACCGGTTCCGACGGTCGTCGCGGGCGGCTGAGGCGGTTCCTCACCACCACCGCCACCACCACCACCCGCGTCGCAGACATCCCTGTGCGGGGCGCAGAGCCGACCGTTGTTGTAATTGTCCAAGGTCGTCATCAGCGATCCGCCGCCGCCGGCCTTCCACGCGTGGCTGGATGCCGTGACCTTGCAGAGCCGGTAGGTGGCCCACCACGTGTCCGCTGCGGCGATGGTCGCCTCGATGCAGCTGGAGTCCGTTCCGATCAACACGTTCAGTTTGGCGGCCACGAGCTGCCGGAAAAAGTCGTCCCTCTTGTCGCCGCAGTCTCCATTGGACATTTTGGAAATCGCCAAGTCCTTGGAGTAGGTCTTGCCGCCCACCGTGATCGAGTTCACGGGCCAAGCCTCGGGATGGTTCTTCCAGTAACCGATGGTCCCGGTACCGATGCAGGGTTCCGGTTCGGATGGCGCACAAAGTTCACCACCCAACACGCTGGTTCCGCCCACGACGGTGAACTTTCCGGCTACCAAGCCGGGCCCAATAGGCTCCGCACAACTGGTCACCAATTCGACGTCGAAGCAATTCGCGATGTAAATCTTGATGGAGTTGCCGAAGGTGCCGTCCGCTGCGGTTCCGTTGATCGTGAGGAAGGAACCCGGATCAATGGTGGAGTTGTAGATCACCACCCAATTGCCGGAGGTGTTCTGTTGCTTGACGGTAATCAACCTAGCCACGGTTCCGTTGTACTGGAGCGTCAATTCGTTAACGCCTCCCTCGCATTCCTCGCAACCGCCGCCACCGCCGGTGGGGTCGGTCTTGTAGAGGCCTGCATCCCACTTGAGGTCCGTGACGTTGGGCGGGAGCGTGATGCAGGTGGTCAGCCCCGTGGTCGTGTCGGCATCGCTGTCGACATCATCGGCCCCCTGATTGGGGACAACAAGAGCGTAACCAGAGGGCGGGTAAAAGCGAACTTGATAGGTACCGGCAACCAAGTCTCTGAAGAGATAATTCCCGTTGGCGTCGGTTGTCTGGGTACCGATAACCTGGCCCGCACAGGTCAGCAGCTCGACGGTAACTCCGGGAAACGGCTCATCGAGCGGGCTTTGCACGCCATCCAGATCCTTGTCGAGCCAGACCTTATCTCCAAGGGAGGAGACAATCGGGTCTGGCGGCGGAGGGCAGTCCGCGGGGACTGAGATGACCAAGTTCTGCGCGATGGAGTCGCCGGACTGGTCGAAGTCGCAGACGGTGGCGACCGGCTTGAGGAAGACGATGGCCTGCTGACCGCAGGCGGCCACGAAGCCCTCACCGTTTACCAGCGCGAGCGTAATGATCTCATTGACGCGATCCCACGAGTAGTCTCCGAGACCGGCAGTCTGGGTGGTGCTGTCGATCAGGCTCCAGATGGCGCGCTGGACGTCTCCGTAGGTATAATTGCCACCGACTCCGGAGGGCAGCCCGGGGAAGTTCTGGTTGAGGACCCATGCCGCGAGATCGATGTTGGCGGGCGCCGAGACCAAAGCCTCAGCCGCCACGCTCGTTCCGTCGAAGACCTCCGCGGTGTAGATCGGATCGGGAATGGCCACATCCCCGTCCAAGCACCAACCGTCACGAACGCCGTCCAAGGTGGTTCCGCCCGAGAGGAGGATATCGAAGAAGCTCGGGTTGCCGTAGACGGTTCCCGGATTGGATGCGGTCAAGCAGACCTTGGAGGGAAGGGTCAAACCGCTGGCAGCAGCCCCTGCCAGTGCAACCGCGGCCGA
>CAZSOV010000449.1:0-4711 GCA_964608505.1 uncultured Verrucomicrobiota bacterium | reverse complement strand
GAATCCCCGCGATCAGGTTCAGGAAGGTCGTCTTGCCCGACCCGCTTTCGCCGCTCAACGCCACCTGACTTCCCCCCTCCAGGTCGAAGGACGCCACGTCCACCACCGCCGAAACCCCTCCCTCCGGGTTCGGGTACGACTTCCGCAGATCGCGAATTTCCAGCAATGACATGCGACCCGGGCAACCTAGCCGGGCGCCCCGTCCCGACTCCAGCGCTTTGCCGCGGGCAATGGGGTCAAACATCGACATTCGACATTTGCCACCCGGCTCCCCCGTGACGCCGGTTTCCCCTTCGGGGCCGGAGTCATCGACGGGTTCCCGGCCCTGGCGTCGGGGCGGGCGCCGAAAACGGACGTGGGCCCCGCCGAAGACGGTCCAGCACCCCGCCGGCCCTGCCGCCCGCGCTTCGTTCAAAATCCCTCCTTCCCATCTCCAGCAAAATCGTTCATGAAGTCGAAAACACCCCGGCCAGCACCTCATGTTGACGATCCTCGGGCCCCGTCCCACCACCAGTGGATTCTGTGATCGCGTGTCGCGTCGCAATTTCCTGAAGATCGGCGCCCTGGGCATGGGCGGGTTCTCGTTGCCCCAACTGCTTCGGGCGGAATCCGCCGCCGGCCTGCGCTCCGCCTCCCAATCGCACAAGGCCGTCATCCTCATCTTCCTGCCGGGCGGCGCGTCCCATCAGGACATGTTCGACCTGAAGCTCGACGCTCCGTCTGAAATCCGCGGCGAGTTCCGCCCCATCCCGACCAACGTCCCCGGCATCCAGATCTGCGAACACCTTCCCCGTCTGGCCAAACTCGCCGACCAATACAGCATCATCCGCTCGGTCGTCGGCATGGAGGATCGCCACGAGTCGTTCCAGACCTACACCGGGCGACTCAATCGCGGCCAACCGCCGGGCGGCTGGCCCGCCATGGGCTCCGTCCTGAGCCGCGTTCTGGGCTCCGCGGATCCCGCGATGCCCGCCTATCTCGGGCTCGCCCCCAAAATGGGCCATGTCCCCTGGTCGGACAACGGCGTTGCCGGCTTCCTCGGCGCGTCCTGTGCGCCCTTTGAAATCAACAAGGGCGGCGGCAAGGACGACATGGTTCTCAACGGCATCACGCTCGACCGACTGGGTGACCGCCGTTCGCTGCTGGGTGCGCTCGACAACTTCCGTCGCGAGGTGGATGGCTCCGGCCAGATCGCCGGGCTCGACGCCTACAACCAGCAGGCCTTCGGCATTCTCACCTCCTCCAAGCTCGTGGAGGCCCTCGACCTCAAGCAGGAAGACCCACGCCTGGTCGAGCGCTATGGCAAGGGCGACCCCCGCAACCGCGACGACGGCGCGCCCAAGCTGATGGAGCATTTCCTGATCGCGCGCCGACTCGTCGAGGCCGGCGCCCGCTGCGTCACCCTGGCGTTCAGCCGGTGGGATCACCATGGCGACAACTTCGGCGCTCTCCGCCAGGATCTGCCCCTGCTCGACCAGGGCCTCAGCGCCCTGCTCTCCGACCTGCGCGAACGCGGCCTCGACCGCCATGTCTCGGTCCTGGTCGCGGGCGAATTCGGACGCACGCCCACCATCAACAAGGATGCCGGGCGCGATCATTGGCCCCGCGTCAATTTCGCCCTGCTCGCCGGCGGCGGCATGCGCCACGGCCAGGTCATCGGGTCCACCGACCGCCTCGGCGGCGAAGCCGCGTCGCGTCCCACCTACTTCGGCGAAATCCACGCCACGATCTATCACAGCCTCGGCATCGACGTGAACAAGACCACCGTGAACGACTTCACGGGGCGCCCGCATTACCTCGTCGAGAACGGCTTCCAACCCATGCGCGAACTCGTGGGCTGAACGTCCTCCGGCCAGCACCCGTTCCACCGACCGCACCCCGCACCCCGCACCCCGCGCCCCGCGTCCCGCTCCCCGCATGCTCACCCTTCCCGGCCCTTCCCGCCGATTCTGTGACGGCCTGTCCCGCCGGAACTTTCTCCGGATCGGAGCGCTCGGCATGGGTGGCCTCGGCCTGCCCCAACTGCTCCGGGCCGAAGCCGCCTCCGGGCTGCGCTCCTCCCACAAGGCGGTGATCATGGTCTACCTGCCGGGGGGCCCCCCGCACCAGGACACCTTCGACCTCAAACTCGACGCCCCCTCCGAGATCCGCGGCGAGTTCAAGCCCATCCCCACCACTGTTCCCGGGTTCCAGATCTGCGAGCACCTCCCCCGGCTCGCCCGCCGCGCCCACCGCTACGCCGTCATCCGGTCCATCGCCGACGCCATCGACGATCATTCGGATTTCATGTGCCAGACGGGACGCCGGAAGAGCAACGCCCCGCCCGGCGGCTGGCCCACCATGGGCGCCTGCGTGTCGCGCGTCCTGGGCGCTGCCGACCGCTCCATCCCGCCCTTCGTCGGCCTCGAACCCCGGATGCAGCACCGCCCCTACAACGCCGCCACCGCCGGATTCGCGGGCGTCGCCCACGAATCGTTCAAGCCCGCCGCCGATGCCAAGGCGGACATGGTCCTCAACGGCATCTCGACCGAACGCCTCGCGGACCGCCGCGCCCTGCTCGGCGCGTTCGATACCTTCCGCCGCGACGTCGATGCCTCCGGCCTCATGTCCGGCCTCGACGTCTTCAATCAACAGGCCTTCGGCATGCTCACCTCCAGCCGGTTGCTGGAGGCGCTCGACGTCGGACGGGAATCCCCGGCCCTGCGCGAGAAGTACGGGAAGGGGGACCCCAAGGTCCACGGCGACGCCGCCCCCATGCTGAACGAACAGTTCCTCGTCGCCCGCCGGCTGGTCGAGGCGGGGGCCCGCTTCGTGACGGTCGCCTACGGTTTCTGGGACTATCACGGCAACAACTTCGGCAACGCCCGCAACGACCTCCCCCTGCTCGATCAGGGACTGTCCGCCCTGCTCGACGACCTCCACGACCGCGGGCTCGAAAACGACGTCAGCGTCATCGCCTGGGGCGAGTTCGGTCGTTCCCCCACCATCAACAAGGATGGAGGACGCGACCATTGGCCGCGCGCGAACTGCGCGCTCCTGGCCGGGGGCGGCATGAAGGTGGGCCAGGTGATCGGGGCCACCGACCGCCTCGGCGGCGAACCCTCCGAACGCCCCGTGCTCTTCGGCGAGATCTTCGCCACCCTCTACCAGAACCTGGGCATCGACGTGAACAAGGTCACCCTCCCCGATCTCACCGGTCGCCCCAACTATCTCGTTCCGGACGGCTGCCAGCCCATGCGGGAACTCGTTTCCTGATCCGCGCATCGCATGACCACGCCCGGAACCGCATCGTCCCCGTCCGCCGCGCCGCCCCCGGCGACGCCAAGCTGATTTCCACCCCGCCCAGCGCCATGTCCATGCTTCCCCGTTTCGCCTTCGCCACCTTCCTCGCGCTGGCCTCGCTCGCGGCCTCTGCCGGCGCTCCGCGACTCGCCATCCAATACCGTCCCGGAGCGACCAACCTGATCCTGCGCGGCCAGGAGGCGGCCCAGCAACTGCTCGTCACCGCGCGACCCGATCCGGGTGCCGCGACCGTCGCCGGTGCCGCGGCCACCGCGTCCGATCTCGAACGCGACGTCACCCGCGAGGTCGTCTGGGCCGTCTCCCCGGAGCACCTCGCCTCCATCGACCGCTCCGGACGCATCGTGGCCCGGGCCGACGGCGTGGGCGCCATCGCCGCCACGCTGCCCAGCGGACACACGGCCACGCTTCCCCTGACCGTCCTGGACTCCGGCACGTCGCAACCCATCCACTTCGCGAACCAGGTCGTTCCGATCTTCACCAAGACCGGCTGCAACGGCGGCGGGTGCCACGGCAAATCGGCGGGACAAAACGGCTTCAAACTCTCCCTGCTCGGCTTCGAACCCGCCGAGGACTACGAGCATCTCGTGAAGGAGGCCCGGGCCCGTCGCCTGTTCCCGGCCGCGCCCGAACGCAGCCTGCTCCTGACCAAGGGCACCGCCCAGCTTCCCCACGGCGGCGGCAAACGCCTCGACCCGGATTCCGACGACTACCGGCTCCTGGTCCGCTGGATCCGCCAGGGCATGCCCACCGGCCGGCCCGACGCCCCGACCGTCCAGCGAATCACGGTCTTTCCCACCGAGCGCATGCTCGCCCGCGAGGCCTCCCAGCAACTGGTCGTCACCGCGCATTACTCCGACGGCATGACCGAGGACGTCACCCGCGGCGCGCTCTTCGAAGCCAACGACAAGGACCTGGCCCGCATCGACGAGAACGGCCTGGTCACCGTCTTCAACCAACCCGGCGAGGTCGGCGTCATGATCCGGTACCAGTCCACCGTCGCCACTTTTCGCGGCACCATCCCCCTCGGCGCGCCCGTCCCCGAACTCCCGCCCGCCCGCAATTTCGTCGACGAACTCGTGTTCAAGAACCTCCGTCGCGTCGGCATGCCGCCCAGCGCGGTGGCGGACGACCCGACCTTCCTCCGCCGGGTAACCCTCGACATCGCCGGACGCCTTCCGACCCCCGGCGAGTTCGAGGCCCTGCGCGCCGACGCCACGCCGGAGAAGCGCGACCGCGTGATCGACCGCCTGCTGGCCTCGGGGGATTACGCCGACTATTTCGCGAACAAGTGGAGCGCCCTGCTTCGGAACAAGCGGACCGATCCGAAACACGCCCGGGGCACCTACGCGTTCCATGGGTGGATCCGCGACAGTCTCGACGCCAACAAGCCCTACGACCGCTTCGCCCG
>CAZSOV010000448.1:0-4713 GCA_964608505.1 uncultured Verrucomicrobiota bacterium | reverse complement strand
CCCCCAGAAGTTCACCCAGCTCAGCGTGTCGCTGAACATCCGCGCCTTGCAGAGGCGCTGCAGCGAGTAGTAGATGCCCATGAACATCCCGTTGCCCACGAAGGCGAAAATCACCGCGTTCGTGTGCAGCGGGCGCAGCCGCCCGAACGTGGTGTACTGGAGGTTCAGGTTGGCCCCCGGGTAGAACAGCTGGACCGCGGCCAGGAGGCCCGCGATCATGCCGACTACCGCCCAGAGCACGGTGGCGATCGCGAAGGCGCGAACGATCTTGTTGTCGTATCGGAATGTCTCGACGTTCATGGGTGGTTGTGGGTTTTCAGCGTGGAGGAAGTGGTTTCGGTGCCGGCGGCGGCACCGGGGCAACGCCGTTCGGTGCCGGCGGATCGTCCGTCAGAATGCGCAGCGCGGGCGTCGTGGTGTCCTCGAACTGCCCGTCCCGGGTTGCCCAGAAAAACACGGCCAGAAACGCCCCGGCCAGGGCCAGGGAGGCGAGAATCAGGATGACGATGACTTCCATGGGGGGGCGGGTCGTTTGGGTTCAGGTGGCTGGCCGGGGACGCGGTTTTCCGGTCAGGCCGGAACGACGCGCCGCCCAATGCGTCGCCCCCACCGCCAGCAGGACGACCGTCACCGAGCTCAGCGGCATCAGGATCGCGCAGACGATGGGCGACAACACCCCGGCCGCGGCGATGGCCACGCCCACCACGTTGTAGGCCCCCGACACCGCGAACCCCGTCCGCACCAGACGGACCGTGCGCCGCGCGAACGCCAGCACCTGCCCCAGCCGGGGCACCTGACCGGCATCCATGATCACGTCGCTGGCCGGCGAAAATTTGCCCACTCCGTCCACCACCGCCACGCCCACGTTCGCCTGCCGCAGCGCCCCGGCGTCGTTCAGGCCATCCCCCACCATCATCACCCGTCGATCCTCCGCTTGCAGTCCCCGCACGAATCCCAGCTTCTCCCGCGGACTCGAGTTGAAATGCAGCCGCGCTCCGGCCCCGAACAATCCCGCGAACCGATCCCGCTCCCGCGCATTGTCCCCGCTCAACAGCGCCAGCTCGTATCGGGTTGCCAACCCCGCCAGCAACCGATCCACCTCGGGCCGCAGCCGGTTCTCCACCACGAACACCCCCCGCCATCGCCCTCCCAGGGCCACGTGCACCGTGCCGCCCTTCGGCAACTCCGGAGACGCCCCGGTCCCGATCCCCCGCTCCTCCATCCATTCCTTCGAACCCGCGATCACTTCCAGATCCCCCACCCGCCCGAGGATCCCCCTCCCGGTCTCCTCCCGAAAGCCCTCCACCGCCACTCCTCCGCGCCCGCCGAGGCTCCGCGCCACGTGCCGGGCGTAGGGATGCGCCGACTGCCCGCATACCCCCGCCACGGCGGCTGCCTCGGCTTCCGTCCAGGCCGCCCCATGGAAACGCGTTCCCGGGGCCTCCGACGCCGTCAGGGTCCCGGTCTTGTCGAACACCACGGTCCCGACCTCCGCCATCGCCTCGAGCACCTGTGCGTTGCGCAGATAAACGTCCCGCCGCCCGAGCAACCGCTGCGCCGTTCCCAGCGTGAACGGAGCCGCCAGGGCCAGCGCGCAGGGACACGCGACGATCAACACCGACACGAACGCCTTCAACCCACGCGCCCCCTCGCCGACCGCCGACCAGCCCACCAGGGAACCGACCGCCAGCCACAGGACGATCCAGGTGAACCGGCGGCTGTAACGGTTCGTCAGCGTCTCGAAGGCGTTGTCCCGCTGCTTTCGAAAGGCCTCGTCGTTCCACAACGAGGTCAGATAGCTCTGCGACACCGGCTTCACCGTCTCCACCTCGATGGCACCGCCGACCTGCCGCCCACCCGCGTAGAGATGCTCCCCGACCCCGCGGCCCATCGCCTCCGATTCCCCCGTCACGAAACTGTAGTCAATCAAGGCCTCGCCCGCCGCCAGGGTCGCGTCCGCGGGAATCAACTCGCCGTGCCGCACCACCAACCGATCCCCGACCTCCAGGCTCGAAATCGAAACCGTCTCCTCGCCCTTCGCTGTTTTCCGGATCACCGCCAGGGGAAAGAAACCCCGGTAGTCCCGGTCGAAACCCAGCCGGTCGTGCGTCTTCTGCTGGAAGGCCCGCCCGCACAGGAGAAAGAAGATCAGGCCCGTCAGCGAATCCAGATATCCCTCGCCCCGCACGCTCAGGATCTCCCAGACGCTCTGGCCGTAGATGGCCGCGATCCCCGCCGCGATCGGCACGTCCAGGGTCAGCATCCGCTGGCGCAGGCTCGCCCAGGCCGAACGCCAGTAATCCGCCGCGCTGAACACCACGGCGGGTAACGCCAGCGCCAGACTCAGCCACCCGAAGATGCCTCGAAACAACGGGCCGCTCCACGCGTCCAACCCGAGGTACTGCGGCAGGCTGAACAACATGATGTTCCCGAAGGCGAACCCCGCCACCGCCACCCGCAACCCCAGCTTCCTCACCGGCCCCGCCGCCGGACGGTTCAGCTCCGCCAACGTCAACTCCGGCGCATACCCCACGCTCTCCAGCAGCGCCGCCACCTCCCCCAATCGCGCCTTCTCCGGGGAATAGGTGATCGCGACTTCCCGCCGCCCGAAATGCACCCGCGACCGCCCGATGCCCGGATGCAACCGGAAGAGATTCTCGAGCAGCCACACGCACGCCACGCAGTGAATGGCGGGCACCTGGAACGTGACCCGCGCCATCTTCGCGTCCCGATACTCGAGCAGCTTCGCCGCCACCTCGGCCTCGTCCAGATACGCCCAACGCTCCGGCGTCGGCAACCGGTCCAAGCGTCGCCCCGGGCGTTCCCCCAACCGGTAGTACTCGCCCAATCCCGCCTCCCGCAGCAGCGAAAACACCGTCCGGCACCCCACGCAGCAGAACGTCTTCCCTTCCGCCTCGATGCGCGTCCGGTCACACGGCTCCCCGCAATGATCGCACGCCGCCGGCGCCGGCTTCGCCTCCACGTCCCCCCCGCTTCGCCCCAGGGATGCGGCTCCCTCGTCCGGGACCCCGGCCAGCGCAGCTCCGGATATCGCGGGAATCATCGGTTGTTCCGCCCCGTCCCTCGGGTCTCCTGTCCCCGCCCCGACCCCGACCCCAATTCGCCACGGCGCGCGTCCGCCCCAAGGCGATACGCCACTCCCGCTTGCGTGTCCGTCGGCATGCCCATCGGCTTCGTTCCGGTTCGGTCGAGATTAAGTTCGTCCCCCCGCGACGCAACAACTCCGCCCCCCGGGTTCGAACGGTCCAATCCAAACTTGGAGCCCGCCCAGGTGCACTTCGCGCACGGCAAGAACAGCTGTGAAAACCTAGTCGCCCCCGCTCCCCACCCGGCTCAACACTTCTTGGCCAGGTCCGGCTGTTTCTTGTTCCCGACCCGGCGCGGGAATTCCCTCAGATGCGCAGGAGGATCCCGCGCCGGTACATCCACCCGAGCAACCCCCAGAACACCAGCAGCACGGCCGCCCCCTGCACGAACGGTTCATAGGCCGGTCCGGCCCACTGGAAGACCTCCGCCCCGAGATGCGTGCGCAGGTTCTTCGCGATGAAGCCATCCCACAGGTGCGCGACCGAATACGCGAAAATCGAATTGGCTCCGATCACCACCCACGGAAAGAAGATCCGATCCCAACCCGCGAGATCCGCCACCGCGTAGAATCCCGCCAGCAGCAGAAAACACCAACCCCCGCTGAACAGCACCCAACTCGGCGTCCAGACCTTCTTGACCACGGGACAAATCCCCGACGCGCCCAAGGCCCAGCCCGCGAGCAACCCCGCCCCTCCCGCGACCAGAAACCACCTCAGCTTCGCGACCGGTGTCCGCTCGCCGCGCAACACCCCGCCAGCAATCAGGCCGAGGATCATCGTGCCGAGCGTGGGGATGAAACTCAGGGTCGCGTAGCCACCCCCGTTGAACTCCCACGCCTTCGGACGCGGGAACGCATTGAGGATCGTGCGGTCCGCCCACCACGCGAAATTGCTGTTCATCTGCCAGTGCGCCGCGAACCCCGAGAGGCCGTTCTTCTCCAGCCAGGCGGGCGACACGCCGACGGACGCGTAATCGAACCCCGCCGGCGGCAGCGGATGCAGCGCGAAGGCGAGCCAATACCCCGCCAGAATGCCACCCAAGGCCAGCCATTGCCCGCGCCAGCTCAGAAATCCCAGCGCGAACAGAAACGGGTAGCCCAGCCCGATCTGCGACAGCGTGTCCTCGAGCGTCCAATTCGTCTGGCTGCTCCCCGTCGAACGCAGAAACACGCCCAGCAACACCAGCGCCGCCGCCCGCCACACCGCGTGTCCCCATTGCCGCCCCCGGGACTGCCCCTGCTTCGCCCGCGCCGCCAGCGAGAACGGCAGCGCCAACCCCACGAGAAACGAAAACGACGGCTGGATCAGGTCGTGCAGGGAACACCCCACCCAGGCCACGTGCGATTGATGGTGGCACAGCAGATCCCAGAACCCGCTCGGGGTCCCGGCGTTCCGCAGATTCGATGCCACCCGACAGAGGTGCAGCACCTCCGCCATCATCAGGAACATCACGAATCCCCGATACGCGTCGATCGAGGCGATCCGGGCCGGGGCCGTCGTGGACTTCGGCGAGGATTTCGCGGCTGATTTCGCGGCAGGCGCTGCGTCCGTCATGCCCTGCAGCCTGCTCCCCCCCGAACCTCGTTGGCCAGCCCCGACGCGGGGC
>CAZSOV010000447.1:0-4720 GCA_964608505.1 uncultured Verrucomicrobiota bacterium | reverse complement strand
GAAGTGCCGGGTCGTAGCCGCCGACATGAGGAGGCGGAGCGTGTGGGGTGAACGAGAAGGGTCCGTCTCGTGACGTCGTCGGCTACGAGGTGCGGTGCGCGAAGTGCCGGGGCGTAGCCGCCGACATGAGGAGGCGGAGCCTGTGGGGTGAATGAAAAGGGCAGTCCGCGAACCGGGCCCGGGTTGGCGAGTGGCGCTGCAGGTCCCTCTTCGAATCCGAGATGAAGCTCGATCTGGAAGGGCACCGACCCATTCTTACGGCAGCCACACACATGACCATGGACACGGACGAGGTGGGACATCAGCGGCGGGGCGGGACGGGGCGATCCGGAGCGTGCGTGCCGCTGGGATTGGCTCTGCTGGGATTGTTGGGCTGCGATCCGCGCGATCCGGCACCTTCCGGAACGGCCTCGGCATCCGAACGGCACCCCGCGCCCGCATCCAGTCCCACGCCGGCCACCATGGTGACGTCGGTGCCTGCCTTGGCCCTTGCCGGGGCTCCGGCCCTATCCCCCATCACGAACATGGTTCCGATCAAGGCTGGGTCGTTTCAGCGGCAGCGGCACCGGGTGACGATCTCGCGCGATTTCTGGCTGGGGAAATACGAGGTGACCCAGGCGGAGTTCGAGGCCGTGATGGGCCGGAATCCGAGCCACTTTCCCGGGCGACCCGACGCTCCGGTGGAAAAGGTGTCCCAGCTCGATGCGCAGGCGTACTGCGCGAAGCTCAGTCAGCGGGAACGCCAGGCCGGGAACATCCCGTCCGGGTTCGTGTACCGGCTGCCGACCGAGGCGGAATGGGAGTATGCGTGTCGCGCGGGCACGACGAATCTGTTCAGCTTCGGCGACGACGCGGGCGTGGCGGAGCAGCATGCGTGGACGTTCGAGAACGCGGAGCAGATGCCGCAGCCGGTGGGGCGGAAGCGGGCAAACCCGTGGGGCCTGCACGACATCCACGGCAACGTCTGGGAATGGACCCTGGATTGGTTCGGGCCGTATCCGGAGGGCGACGTCACGGACCCGTCGGGGGCGGTGGAGGGGAAGGGGAAGGTGTTCCGGGGCGGGGGTTGGAACAACGAGGTGCAATACGCGAGGTCCTCGAGTCGTTTCGTCATGGCGCCGGAGAACGGCATTCATTTCGTGGGCTTCCGCGTGGTGCTGGGAGCGGTGCGGTAGGGACCGGGCGGCGCGGGGACGGGGAAGGGGAAGGGGAGGGGGAAGGGGAAGGGAAGGGGGAAGGGAAGGAAAAGAAAAAGGGACCGGACTTGCGTCCGGTCCCTTCGTGATTCCTACGAATGCCGCGGGCGGGCGAGGAGCCCGCGTCGCGGATCATTCGTTTTAGGGCTTGGCCGCGCGCAGGAACGCGTTGCCGGCGCCGATCGGGAAGCTGGTCGGCGTCTTGGCGGCCTGGGTGGTCCAGGGTCCGGTGATGCTGTCGGCCGTCTGGAGAACCCAGCCGGTCGGGAGCGTCGCGGGTTCGGAGGTCACGTTCACCGAGCTGCCGTTGCGAACGACCATGACCTTGACGGAGGTGGGTTCGGGGGCGGGCGGATCGTTGAAGTCCCAGTGGGCCAGAAGGCCCGCGACCGAGCTCGCGGCGGCGCCGCCGGAGAGCGACTTGGCCTGAGCCTCGGTGAGCGCGCCGGCGTGGATCGTGAAGTCGTCGAGCCAGCCGTTCATGCGGTTTTCGGTGACTCCGGAGCCACCGCCGATGACCAGATTGGTGAAGTCCGTCGGGAGCGGGTCGCCGCCGCCGGAGTGGAACAACTTGCCATCGATGTAGATGACCTTTTCGGCGCCGTTCTTGACGAAGGCGAAGTGATGCCAGCTCTGCCACCAGGTCGCGTCGGTGAAGTCCGCGAAGTTGGCGATGGGCGCGTCGATGCGCTGGGTATCGGCACCGCAGCAGCCGGCGGTGTCGAAGTAGATGTTGCCGTTGCTCCAGGGCACGTGGGCCTGGAAGCCGCGGGTGCCGTTGTTGCTGCTGGGCGAGTTGGCCCAGAAGGCGGACGAATCACGGGTGGCGCGCAGCTTCTGGAAGAAGGAGATCGTCAGCGTGTCGTCGCCCGCCGCGGTGGCGGCGTTCAGGAACGAGGCATCCGGGACATTCGCGACGCCGGCGGCGGCGCCGGTGTCGAGGGCGTAGTCACCCGCGTTGCCAGTCCGTCCGCCCATGTCCGCCGACAGGCTGGAGCCAATGAGGAAGGCGATCTTGCCGGTGGTCTTGTCCTTGGAGACCGGCGGAACGGAGAAGCTCCATTCCTCGGTGCGGTCGCCGTAGCCGACGACGGCCTTGTGCGAGCTCGGGGCGCGGAAGTCGCTCGGAGGATCGTAGGTGACCGTGATGACCTTGCCATTGCGGGTGACCGTCGGGGTGACGGGCGTGCCGTCGAGGGTGAGCGTGACGGTCGGGACGGCCGTGGAGCCTTCGACGATGGTCACGGAGACGTTCGCGTCGGGGGCGACATCCGCGGCGCCCGGGGCGGGCGAGACGCCGGTGATCGCGGTCGCGGCGGCGGCACCGGCGGCGACGGCGCGGTAGGCCTTCGGGCCACCGTTGTCGACGTCGTTGATCAGCACCTTGGTGCCGTCGGCCTTGACGTAGAGCCACTCGATGTTCGCGCCACCGCCACCCTCCTGCCAGACGGTGCGGAAGGGATACACGCCGGCGGCTTCCACCCAGATGTCGTAGGCGGTGTCGGCCGCGCCGCGGCCACCGACGAATTCGCCGCCGGTCTGGCGGTCGAAGATGTCGTTCACGTTGCCGGCCCAGGTCACGAAGCCGTCGTCGCTGTTGACGATCAGCGTGTGCTTGCCGACGCCGAGTTCGATGAACGTGAGGATTTCACCGGCGATGCCGTCGGTGTTCTCGCTCGTGCCGGGGATGCCGGGCATCTGCTCGTCGGGCTGGATGTTGCCGTTGCTGCCGCCCGCCTGGTCGAGGTTGATGAAGGTCTCGATCTCGAACTGGATGGGGTCATTGTCGCCGCCGATTTTCTTGCCCACGCCGAGGGCGTTGCCGGTATTGTCGGGGTTGGCCTTGTTGACGCCGAGCAGACCGGCGAGCTGTTGCACGGGGCGGATGTTGTTACCGGCCTGGAAGGCCTCGTTCTGGTGCACGTTCCAGATGAAGCCGCGCTTCGCGGTGTCGGGGTTCACCTTGTCCGCGGCCGTGAGCAGCGCGTAGTTGGGCGTGGTCCATTCGGACGCGGCGCTGATGGTGTTGCCGTTGCCGTCCTTGGCGGAGATGGAGTAGGTGTGCTTGGTGCCCGGGAGGAACTGGCGGGCCGGGGTGTAGAGCACGTTGATGGCGCCCCCGGTCTTGGTGAGGGTGCCGAGGTTGATGGCCACGCCATCGATGGTGAGCTTGACGGACGCGGGATCGACCACCGAGGCGCCGTCGTCGTTGACGCGGAACCCGAAGGTCGTGACGGCGGGATTGATGGCCGAGAGGTAGGCCACGGTCGAGCCGCCGTACGTGCCGAAGTACTCGATTTCGTTGATCTGATGGAGGGTGCCCGGGGTTTCGGTCACGAAGTACCGGATGTAACGGAAGGGCACGCTGGGCAGCGGCAGGGTGAACTTGACGACCTGATTGCGCTCGTTCCAGGGAACGGTCGCGCTGTTGAACACGTAGATCGGGGTGTAGTTCGCGCCATCCGCGGAGCCCTGGATCTGCCATTTGGTCGGATCGCGGTCCGGGGAGTCGTTGCCGGACGCCACGGTAAAGTGCGTCAGGCTGACGGGCTGCTTGAACTCGACGGCCACCCAGTACGGCTTGGCCTCGGTCGGGTCATCGCAGCACCACTTGTCGCTACCACCGCCGACCTTGTTGTCGAAGATGTTGAAGGAAAACTCGCCGCCGCCGAACCCGGGTTCGATGTTGGAGTTGATCGAGGCCCAATTCCACGTCGGGCTGGTGGGACCGGCATCCTCGTCACCGTCGTTTTCGGGGTCGGTCAGGTCGCTGCCGAGGAGGGATTCGGCTCCGACGCCGATGATTTCGACGGTGGCATCCTTGGCGCCGAGGGTGACCAGCGCGGTTTCGGAAGGGGACTTGCCGAAGACGAGGGCGTGCGCGCCGAGGCCGCCCCAACCCTTCTGTCCATTCTGGCCTTCCTCGCCGTCACCGTCGTTGATCGCCATGCCGAGACCGAACTTCAGGCCGGGCGTGAGCGCGGTGAAACCCATGGAGGCCGCGGGAAGCTTGATCTCGTAGTACGTCTTCTTGTTCGGCTCGTCGCGGGTCACGATGGCTTCCGTGCCGCCGGGGCCGGCCTCGTGCATGACGATCACGTCGCCGAGGGCGCCCTCGACGCCGCCGAGCGCGTAGTTGTAGAGGGCGACTTGCGAGGTCCGGTCGCCGTTGGCGATCATGAGCTGGACGGAGTCGCCGTTCCACGCGCTGTTCGCCGAGTTCTCGTGGTAATCGTCGGTGACCACGAAGCCGAAGTAGACGTTGTCGGCATCGTAGACGACCTGGACCGCGGAGGTCTGGTCATTCGGGCCGGACCACTTGCCGCCGGCGTACTCCTCGAAGAGCACGTAGTTGGGATTGGCGCTGCCTCCGGAGCCCTTGGGGATTGCGAATCGGGGGTCGACGATCTTGTTCGCGCCGGCCCACTCGGTCAGCTGGCCGTCCAGCGTGATGGGGGTCAGCGTGAAGGCCGCGGTGTATTTTTCCTTGGTCGGCTCGATATCGTTCGCGCCGGCATGGAGCG
>CAZSOV010000446.1:0-4733 GCA_964608505.1 uncultured Verrucomicrobiota bacterium | reverse complement strand
CCCTACCTGCATTGGGACCTGTGGCTGGGGCCGGCGCCCGAGCGGCCGTTTCACCCGAGCTACCTCGAAGGCCAGCCGCGGTGGTACAAGTATTGGGACTTTGCCGGCGGGACGCTGACGGACCTCGGGAGCCACTGGATCGATCTCCCGTTCTGGGCCCTCGATCTCGATGCCCCGAAAACCATCCGCGCCGATGGCCCCCCGCCCCATCCCGAACTCGCCCCCGCCAGCATGTCCGCCACCTACGAGTACGGCCCCCGCGGCCCCCGCCCGGGACTCCAACTCACCTGGTACCAGGGCGAAATGAAACCCCGCATCTGGCAGGAACGCGGCATTCCCCAGTGGGACAGCGGCTGCCTCTTCATCGGCGACAAAGGCCTGCTCCTCGCCGATTACGGCAAGCACGTCCTGCTGCCCGAGGAAAAGTTCAAGGAATACCAACGGCCCGCCCCGTCGATTCCCGAGAGCCTCGGTCATCACAAGGAATGGATCCACGCCTGCAAGACCGGGTCCCCCACGACCTGCCATTTCGAATACGCCGGAGCCCTCACCGAGGCCAATCACCTCGGCAACGTGGCCTACCGGACCGGGCGCGTCCTCGAGTGGGATGCCGACAAGCTCGAAGCCCGGGGCGTGCCCGAAGCCGCCCCCCTCATCCGCCGGGAATACCGCGTCGGTTGGAAACTCTCCGCCTGACGCGCCCATCCGCCGCATCCCGAGCCCGATCCGCCCGACCCCACGAACCGGTGGGCGGGCGGTTCCGCCCTCGAACGGAGCCTACGGTAGCCGCACGCGCGCCAGGTAGATCGACGTCTTCCCCTCGTGCGACGCGTAGTAGCTCACCCACAGCACGCCCTCGTGCCACACCAGCCCCGGATAGCTGGTGTCGCCGCCCGACGGCAGGCGCAGGCATTCCGTGATGCGTCCCCGTTCCGCGTCGACCCACGCCAACGCCGTGCGCGCGCCCCCGTCGTAGAGTCGCATCGCCCCGATCAACCGTCCGTCCGGCAGACGCAGAAGCTGGGGTCCGCCGATCTTCACGCCCAGATCCTTCCAGACCCACGTGTCGTACGGGGGCCGGGCCGTCCCGACCTGCCCCGTCCCCGGCGTCCCGTCCCGCCGCAACAAACAAACGGCCGTCCCGTCCGGCAGAAAGACGATCCCCGTCTCGTTCGGATAGCCCTCGTCGAACAACCGCGGCAACACGGTCTCGAACCGTCGTCCGTCCGTGGTCCGATACAACCGGGTGAACTTCTCCGCCTTCGTGTCGTAACCAATGCCCAGCGCGAGATCGTCCCCGCGCCACGCCACGCGCCACAGCCAGACATCCGGATCCCCCACGTCCACCGGCGTGCCCCAGTTCCGCCCGTCGTCCGAAAACCAGACCACGGACTGATGCCGGGCAGGCCCCCCCTCCGGCAACGCAATCGCGGCCACCAGCATCAACCGCTCGCCGGGAGCCTTCACGATCTTCGGATCCCGCAGGTCGCCCCGGGCCGAAGTCACGTGCGCCGCCGAGGCCCAGGTTTCGCCGTCCCTCGACGCGAGCACCCGCACCGCGCCGTCCGGTGACACGTGACCCTTGCCCTCCCGGAACACGCAAAACCACTCGCCGCGGTGCCGCGCCAGGTCCGTGAACGCGTTGTGCGGGCCCGCGTCCCAGATCTTCTTTGCCGACACCAGTTCCGGCACCGCCGCGCCCCACGCCGCCCACCCCCGCGCCACGAGCCACAGCAACGCCGTCCCAAGACCGAGGCGCCGTGCGCGGTTCATCGGGCCGTCCCCCGGTTGAAGTGGCGCTCGGCGAACTCCAGATACCGTTGCCAGTCGTAATCGGTGACGTCATGCACCCCCGTCCGATGGTGGTACCCGATGGTCTCTCCCACCGGCTGATCGAGGCCCGGCATCTCCGTCACGCCCAGTCCCTTCTTCCCGAACAGGGAGTAAACAACCTCCGCCTCCCGCGCCGCCAGGAATTCGCCGCGCGGGTCCGCCCACGCGTCCTTCTCCGCGCTCGCCACGTACACCGAACGCGGCGCCATCAGGGCGATCAACTGATGCTGGTCCACCGGCAGTTCGTTCTCCCGGTTGTTGTACTTCTTGAAGTTCCCGCAAAACCAGTGCGGGAACGAATTGTTGATGCGCCACGTCGTCTCCCCGAAATTCCGCCGCGCCAGCGCCGCGCCGCCCTCCCCCGAGTTGTTCGAAATCACGATCGCGAACCGCTCGTCCTGCGCCCCCGCCCACAGCGCGGTCTTTCCCAGCCGCGAATGCCCCAGCATCGCCACCCGCTTCGAGTCGATCCGCCCGTCCGACTCCAGGTAGTCCATCGCCCGGCTCAAACCCCACGCCCAAGCGCCGATGGCTCCCCAGTCCCCGGGACCCGGCTCCACCCCGCTCGCGAGCGGCACCGATCCCCCCCGTCCCCCGCCGCCCACCGCGTACCGGGATCGCACCCCGTCCCGCCATCCCTCGGCATGGTCGGGTTCCAAATCCCCGTAATACACGGTCGCCAGCGCATAGCCCCGGTCCAGGATCCGCTCCACCGACCACCGCGATGCCTCCGTGCCCCGCGCCGCCTCGGTCGCCCGATTGTCCACCCGCCCCTGCTTCGGGTCGTTCCGCATCCAGCGCGTCGACAGCGTGATTCCCGGATCGTTCCGCACCGCGTGATTCCCCTCGAAGTTCAAACCGAGGAACGCCGGGACCCGCCCCTTCGCCGCCGCCGGGTAGTACAACAGGAGGTCCATCCATGGCCCGTCCTCCGTCCCGCTCAACCACACCCGAACCTCCCGTCGCGTCGCCCTTCCGCCCAGCGCCGGGGCGTCCGCCGACCGCACCTCGAACCGCATGCCCTTCGGCCTTCCCGGGCTGCGCCCGTAAACCTGGTCCCGGAACAGCTCCAGCACCTCGCCGCGCCGGCGCTGCGTCCATTCCCGCGCCGTCCGGATGGGGCGCCCGTCCTGCAACCGCAGCGGGTCCGGCAACACGTACGACCCCACCTTCGCCTCGTCATGATTCGCGACGAACGGTTCCGCGGCCCTTCCCGTGACCACCGCCGCCAACCCGACCGCCCAGAGCATCCCGGCCCTCGCCCATCCGGCCCGCCGTGCGTGTTCGGTTCTCTTCATGCGTCGTTCCTCGCGCTTCTGGTTCCTAGTTCTTCCGCCAACCCGCCTTCTCCAGCACCTCCCGCACCGACACCGCCGCCCCCCCGCGCCGCTGGCTCTCGTCCGCCGCCTCCATGAACGCGAACAGTTCGAGGGTCTCCTCCGGCGGCACCGGCGCCACCCCCGTCCGGAAGAACTCCATGATCGCCACCACCAGCGGCGCGTAACCCTCGAAAGCGCCCACCGGCGCCTCGCCCTTCTCCCCCACCGCCTTGCCGCCATACCCCGCCCCCTCCCGATACGTCCCCGTCCGTCCCCCGGCCCACGTGCCCACCACCTCGATCTTCCCATCCGCCGTCTTGCCCCGCCGCACCGTCTCGCACCCCGTCCCCATCACCGTGAACAGCGACTCCACCCCGTGCACCCCGTACCAGAACAGGTCCGGATGCGTCGGGTCGATGTGACACGGGCTCGTCGTCTCCGCGCTTCGCACCCGGCCCAGCGACCCGCCCCGCACCGCCAGGGTCTGCTTGCCGAACCGCAGGGAGGACGCGCTGAAGATCGGCACGCCCTTCTCCTTCGCCAATCGGAAGATCTCCACCACGTCCTTCAACGTGCCCGCCATCGGCTTGTCGAGGTACACCCGCTTCCCCGCCGCGATCACCGGTCGCACCTGCGCCAGGTGCGGACGTCCGTCCACGCTCTCAATCAGGACGGCATCCGACTCCCGGCAGACCTCCTCGATCGTGTCGAAAATCTTCACCCCCCACTTGTCCTGCAGCTCCTTCGTGTATCCCTCCACCCGGCTCCAGCTCGACTCGAGGTCCCGGCTGCCTCCCTTGAACGCCGCCACCACCCGGCCGCCCGGCACGTGGGCCTTGTCCGTCGGATCGTTCAACAGCTTCGTGAAGGCCGTCGCATGCGAGGTGTCCAGCCCCACCATCCCCAACCTCAGGTCCGCCCCCGCGCTCGTCAGGGCCGAGGCCAGCACCATCGGCGCGAACCAGAAACGCCATCCGGATAGTAACGGTTTCATACGTGTGCGTGTGGAACGCCCAAACCCTGCGCCCGATCCCCCGCACCCGGAAGCCCAAACCTCGACAGACCCTCCCGACGCCCGCTCCTGGCGAACCGACCCTCACCCCGACGAGCCCACGCTTCCTCCTTACACCCTATCCAAACAGCGCCTTCTTCAGGTCCCGCAACACGTACGCGTCCGTACCCTCCAACCCCCGCAACCGCCGGGCCCCGCTCCGTCGCTTCCTCCCGAACCGCTCCCGGTACGCCCCGAAAATCCCTTCCACGTACTCCCGACTCCCGAACGCCGCTCCCGCCGTGAAGTAACGCACCCGACACCGCAGATACTCGCCCAACGGCAAGCGCCCGCTCCCCGCCAATACCTCCACCACCGCCTCCCGCGACATCGATCCCCGCCTCGCGCGCCCATCCTCCCCGATGCCCGCCCGCCGTTCGTCCCCTTCCCGGAACACCCACGCCCGGTACACCTCCAACGATTTGCCCGGCGACTCCTCCCGCCCACGTTGCAGCGCCGTCACGATCGAGCGGATCCCCTCCTTCGCCCGCTTCTTCCCCGCCACCGCCTCCCCGTATCCGCTCCACCGG